>NZ_CP126741.1:323498-646996 GCF_030246905.1 Microbacterium sp. zg-Y818
CGCCGCGCACTCGCGGAAGCGCGAGGCGAACAGGGCGGAGCCCCCCACCTCGTCGGTGACGATCTGCTCGAGCTCCTCGGGGTCGAAGACGAAGAGGTCGGCGCCGGGCGGCTCTGCCGCGGCATCCGGCACGCGGGCGATGATGCCGTCGTCGCTCGCGACGGCCGCGCCCTCGACACCCAGGCGCTCGCGGATGCGGGCGTTGACCGCCAGCGCCCACGGGGCGTGCACGTGCATGCCGTACGGGGAGTGCAGGATGATGCGCCAGTCGCCGACCTCGTCGCGGCCGCGCTCGACGGTCAGCGTGCGGTCGGTGGGCAGGCTTCCTGTGGCCTCGCGCTGCTCGGCGAGGTAGCCCAGCAGGTTGCCGATCGCGTTGTCATCGAGGCCCGACTCGGTCAGGCGCGCGACGGCTTTGTCGTGCGGGGCGGCGGACACTTCGCGCGAGAACCTGCCGAGAGCCTCACCGAGCTCGGCCGGGCGTCCGAGGCCGTCACCGTGCCAGAACGGCAGCTTTCCGGGTTGCCCGAACGCGGGCACCACGTTGACCCGATCGTGGGTGATCTCCACGATCCGCCAGCTCGTCGTGCCGAGCGTGAAGACGTCGTTGACCCGTGACTCGTAGACCATCTCCTCGTCGAGCTCGCCGACCCGTGCATTGCGGGACTCGCCGGCGACGAACACGCCGAACAGGCCGCGATCGGGGATCGTGCCGCCGCTGGTCACGGCGATGCGCTGGGCGCCCGGGCGCCCGGTCAGCGTGCCGTGGTCGCGGTCCCAGACGATGCGCGGGCGCAGCTCGGCGAATTCGTCCGAGGGGAAGCGGCCGGCGAGCAGATCCAGCGTCGCCTCGTACGCGGACCGCGGCAGGGTGCGAAACGGCGCGCTGCGGCGCACGGTGTCGAACCAGCCCTCGACGTCGATCGGGCCGGTCGCGCAGGCGGCCACCGTCTGCTGCGCGAGGATGTCGAGCGGGTTCTGCGGCACCGCGATGGCCTCGATCTGACCGGCCAGCATGCGTTCGGTCACCACCGCCGTGTGCAGCACGTCGCCGCGGTGCTTGGGGAAGAGGGCCGCCCGGCTGACCTCGCCGACCTGGTGGCCCGCTCGTCCGACGCGCTGCAGGCCGGATGCCGCCGACGGCGGCGCCTCGACCTGGATCACGAGGTCGACCGCGCCCATGTCGATGCCGAGCTCGAGCGAGCTGGTCGCCACGACGCAGCGCAGCAGCCCGGACTTCAGTTCGTCCTCGACCTGCGCGCGCGCCTCTTTCGACACCGACCCGTGGTGGGCCTTCGCGAGCACCGGCTCGACGCCGGCGGTCGACCCCGCCTGCGCCATCATCTGCGCGGGGACGGCGGGGGCGGGGGGCTCGAGGCCCAGCCGCTCCGCGTAGATCTCGTTGAGGCGGCCGGTGAGTCGCTCGGCGAGACGGCGGGAGTTGGCGAAGACGATGGTCGAGCGGTGGGCGAGGATGCGGTCGACGATCGCCTCCTCCACGTGGGGCCACACCGATCCGGTCGCCTCGGTGGACTCCCCCGTCGGCCGCGGCCGCGCCGACGCGGCGAACCAGTCGCCGTCGCCGTCCGCGTCGCTCTTGACGTCATCGTCGGTGTCGGTGCCGGGCGGCTCGGCCGCGCCGGGGGGAGGCGGCGGGTTGAGCATGTCGTCGACGGGCACCACGACCCGCAGGTCGAACGCCTTCGTCGCCCGCGGCGCGACGATCTCCACCGGGGCCGAGCCGCCGAGGAACCGGGCGACCTCATCGATCGGGCGCACCGTGGCCGACAGTCCGATGCGCTGGGCGGGCGCGAGGGTCGCGGCATCCTCGGCGTGCTCCTGCCGCAGGGCCTCGAGCCGCTCGAGGCTGACCGCCAGGTGCGCGCCGCGCTTGGTGGCGGCGACCGCGTGCACCTCGTCGACGATGACGGTGTGGACGTTGCGCAGCGTCAGCCCGGCCTGGCTGGTGAGCATGAGGTAGAGCGACTCGGGGGTGGTGATGAGGATGTCGGGAGGGTCGGCGACCAGCTTGCGGCGGTCCCCGGACGGGGTGTCGCCCGAGCGCACCCCCACTGTCACCTCGGGCACCGTGATGCCCAGGCGCCGGGCCGACTGCCCGATGCCCACCAGCGGGGAGCGCAGATTGCGTTCGACGTCGACGCCGAGCGCCTTCAGCGGCGAGATGTAGAGCACGCTCGTGCCGGGCGATGGCTCCCGGCGGGTGCGCCGGCCGCGCGGCGCGGGTGAGGCGCCCGCGCCGGCATCCGCCGGAGCGCGCTTCTCGTGGAAGATGCGGTCGATGGCCCAGAGGAACGCCGACAGCGTCTTGCCAGAGCCCGTTGGGGCGACGACGAGGGCGTGCTTGCCGTGCGAGATCGCCTCCCACGCGCCGACCTGCGCGTCGGTCGGCCGGGGGAAGGCGCTGCGGAACCAGTCCTGCGTGGCAGGACCGAACCGCTCGAGAACGTCGCCCACTCTCTTATCTTCTCCCCGGCCACCGACAATCGGGCGGGTCTTGACGCCGCGGCGTTCGCAGCCGGGTGGGGCGCTCTCCCCCGCGCAGGCGATCTCACCGGCACAGGACGATTCCGCCGGAAACGACCTGTCGCGGGGAGTCCTCCTGTTCTGCGGGGTCGGCGCCGAGCGACCCCCGCTCCGCGTTCGTATTCCGAGCGCCGGGGCGATAGGTTGGAAGATCTTTGTCAGTGCGGAAAGGGACAGTCATGTCGAACGAGCAGGAAACCGTGTGGATGACCGCGGCGGCGCTCGCCGCGCTGCAGAGCGAGCTGGATGAACTGAGCCGGCGGGCCGAGGGCGACGCCGACCAGGCGCGCCAGGTCGAGCTGCGCAGCCTGATCCGCCGCGCCGAGGTCGGCACGAAGCCGGACGACGGCCTCGTGGAGCCGGGCATGACGGTGACGGTGCGCTTCACGCGGGACGGCTCGGAGGAGACCTTCCTGCTGGGCAGTCGCGAGCTGGTGAAGCAGGGCGGCGAGGTCGACCTCGACGTCTACTCCCCGTCGTCACCGCTGGGAACGGCCATCACCGGACGCTACGTCGGCGACACCGTGAGCTTCGCCGCGCCCAACGGCGCGACCCTCGAGGTCGCGGTCGTGTCCGCCGTCCCCTTCGCCTGAGGCCGCCTCACGCACGCTCGGACATCGCACCGTCGGCGTCCAGGCGAAGGACCAGGTCGGGCTGCAGCCTCTCGAGGAACGCGTCGTCGTGACTGACCACCAGCACGGCGCCGCGGTAGGCGCCGAGCGCGTCGACGAGCGCGTCGACGGTGTCGAGGTCGAGGTTGTTGGTCGGCTCGTCGAGGATCAGCAGCTGCGGCGGCGGTTCGGTCAGCAGAAGCCTGGCCAGGGCGACGCGGAAGCGCTCGCCGCCTGAGAGGCTCGCGACCGGGCGGTCGACGGTCGCGCCCCGGATGAGGAAGCGGGCCAGCCGATTGCGCAGGTCGGCGACGGCGACGCCCGGCGCAGCCGCGCGGACGTTGTCGAGCACCGACGCGGTGTCGTCGAGGCCGTCGATCCGCTGCGGCAGGTAGCCGATGCGGTCGGTGTGCGCGGCGGCGCGCGCACAACGTCGCCGAATCGGCGCCTCGGGGTCCCAGGCGGCCGGTTCGGCCGCGATCCGGGGTGGGATGCCGACGTTGTGCACGGCGGCGGCCGCGACGCCGGCCGGCGCGGGCGCGTTGCGGGCCGCGTCGTCTCCTGCGACCAGCTGCTCCAGCAGCGTCGTCTTGCCGGCGCCGTTCGGTCCCACGAGCGCGGTGCGCTCGGGGCCTTGCAGCACCCAGGACCGCTCGCCATCGCCGAAGGTGGCGAGGCGCCGCGCGGCGGGGACTCCCGGGTCGGGCAGATCGATGCGCACCGACCTGTCGTCGCGCACCCGGCGCTCGGCGGCATCCAGCGCCGCGCGCGCGTCGGCCTCGCGGCCTGCGACCATGCCGCGCAGCCTTCCCGCAGACACCTGCGCAGCGTGCGCGCGGTTGCCCGCGACGATGCCCGGCACGCGTTTCTCGCGCTGGGCTTTGCTCCCCATCGCCGCCCGCGATGCGAGCGTCGCCTCGGCTTCGATGCGGTCGCGCTTCTCGCGACGGACGACCTGGGCGGCGGCGCGCTCGGCCTGCCGCGCGGCTGCCTGCTCGCGCTCGATCGCCTCTCGCCAGAGCGAGTACGGTCCGCCGAAGGTCGACAGAGTCTGGGCGTAAAGCTCGGCGGTCTCGTCCATCGTCTCCAGCAGCGCGGTGTCGTGGCTCACCACGATCAGCGCTCCCGGCCAGTCGCGCACCATCGCCGTCAGCCGCGCCCTGGCGTCACGGTCCAGGTTGTTCGTGGGTTCGTCGAGCAGCGTCACCGCGGCACGGCGTCGGCGGACGCCGGCCACCGCCGCGAGCACCGCCTCGCCGCCGGAGAGCTCCCCGACGCGGCGGTCCAGCGCGCCCGGCGGCAGCCCGGCGTCGGCGAGAGCGGTGAGGGCGCGGGACTCCACATCCCAGTCGTCGCCGACCGCGTCGAAATGCGCCGGGTCGACGTCACCCGACTCGATCGCCCGCACGGCGCGCAGCGCCGCGCCGACGCCGAGAAGGTCGGCGACCGGGCGATCGACGGCGAGCATGAGGGTCTGCGGCAGCCAGGCGACGTCGCCGCTCACGGTGAGATGACCGCCGGTGGGGGCCGCGGCGCCGGCGATGAGCCGAAGCAGCGTGGACTTGCCGCAGCCATTGCGCCCGACGAGTCCGGTGCGGCCGGCGCCGAACGCGCCGGAGACCTCGGCGAGAGCGGGGGTGCCGTCCGGCCAGACGAACGAGACGCGGTCCAGGACGACCGACGGGGAAGAAGTGGGGAGGTGCATGAGGATCCTTCGGTGTCAGCCCTGCGATGCAGGGGCGCGCTGACACGAAGGACGCGGTCACGGCGGCGGAGGAGTCCGGGCCGGAGGCGACGGGATCGACGGGTCAGCGCAGGGAGCGCTTCCGCGTCGAGGATCGACGGTCAGCGCGCGTGCTGCGCGGCCGTGACGATCTCCGTCATTTCATTCCTCACGTGGGGGACAAGGATGCCGACAGCATAGCCGCGGCGCCCGGAGCGGGCTACTGTGCCCGGCATGGGCGACGGGCGGCGGGGGGAGCGAGCCGCCACCGTGCGCGCGTGGACCTTCGCCGCGATCATCGGCATCGGGATCGGCGCCGCGATGGGAGCGGCGCTCGGCGACGTGGTGCTGGGCATCGGTCTGGGCATGTGCTTCGCGGTGGTCTTCGCCGTCGCGTTCCAGCCCTCGGTGGACCTGGATCCGGGCGAGGTCGTCGGTGTCGCTGAGCCCGCGGTGGCCGAGCCGGGTCCAGCGCCCGTCGCCGACGAGCACCTCATCACGGGGGAGCAGCACGTGCTCGACGGTGACGGTGACCCCGCGCGGGACACCGACCCCGACCGCTACGACGGGGAGTGAGCTGCGGCCGCGAGCCGCTTGCGCAGGAACGTCACGACGTCGTCGAGCTCCTCCTGAGAGACGCTGTGGGTGAGGCCGGTGTAGACCCGGCCGCTCAGGTCGACGTGCTCGGGCAGCCACTGCACCGTGTACTCGATGAGGGCGGGCGGAATCACATCGTCAAGCGTGCCGCGGCCCCAGAACACCGGCGGTCGCAGCTCTGCCAGGTGCGCATCCCCCGGGAGCGCCCCGGGCGCGACGTAGCCGCTCAGGTTCACCGCGAATGAGACGAGGTCCGGCCGCAGTCGCAGCGCCTGCAGTGCGACGGACGCCCCCTGCGAGAAGCCGAGGAGACCGACGGATGCCGCGTCCGTCTCGGCATCCACCCACTCCACGAAGCGCTCCGCTGCGGCGGTGACGTCGTCGGGCCGGCGACTGTGAAGCCCCTCGATCGGGTACCAGGAGTGCCCGGGCGTCGGAAACGGCGGCAGCAGCGGCGCGCGCACGGCCGCCACGACGAAGTCGGCGGGCAGGTGCGGGCAGAAGGCGAACAGGTCGTCCTCGTTGGCTCCGTAGCCGTGCAGCAGCACGAGCAGGGGTCGGCCGGCCCGCTCGGCGGGAGGCGCCGACCAGCGCACGACGGCGGGATCGAGGGCGGGGATGTCGACCATGCCCTCCATCCTGACAGGACGCGCCGACACCGGGAGGGTATACATGAGTGCATGGCCGTCCGAACCCCCGACCCCGAACCCGGCGACCGCGACGACGACGATTCGCCGCGGGATCCGCTCCGTCCCGGCGGTGCGCCCTTCGACCGTCCGGGTCATCCGCTCGGCGGCAGCAGCCTCGGGTCGCGTGTCCCTGGCTCGGCCCAGAATCCGGGCTGGCTCAGCGAGGTCGAGCTGGCCGAGGCACGCCGGCGACTGCCGATGCTCTACGTCGAAGCGGTGCCGGTGCGCACCGACGGCGTGGGTGCGGTGACCGAGGTCGGCATCCTGCTGCGGGCCACCCCGCTCGGGGAGATCACCCGCACGATCGTCTCGGGGCGGGTGCGGTACGGCGAGACGGTGCGCGACGCGCTTTTCCGCCACGTCGAGAACGACCTGGGCCCGATGGCCTTCCCGCTGCTGCCGCCGCAGCCGGTGCCGTTCACGGTGGCCGAGTACTTCCCGATCCCCGGCGTCAGCGCGTTCCACGACGACCGCCAGCACGCGGTCTCGCTGGCGTTCGTCGTGCCGGTGTCCGGTACCTGCGAGCCCCGGCAGGACGCCCTCGAGGTCACCTGGATGACACCCGAAGAGGCCTCCAGCGACGCGGTGTCCGCCGAGATGGAGGGCGGCCGCGGCACACTCGTGCGTCTGGCGCTGGCTTCGGTGGGTGCGCTGCGCTGACGCGGATGCCGCGGCGCGGCTTCCCCACTGATCCAATTTCCAATAGGATCGGCGCACCGCTTCCCGTGAGGAGACCGCGATGACGCGCCTGTTCAACGACCCCGACGACTTCGCCGAGGAGACGATCGAAGGCTTCGTCGCGGCATCGGCGCGGTGGGTGCGCCCCGTCACCGGCGGCGTCGTGCGGTCGACCCGCGGTGATGAGCCCACCGTGGCGGTCGTCATCGGCGGCGGCAGCGGCCACTACCCGGCCTTCGGCGGTCTCGTCGGGCCCGGTCTCGCGCACGGTGCCGCGATGGGCAACCTCTTCGCCTCGCCGTCGGCCCACCAGGTGCACTCGGTGGCCACCGCCGCGCACGAGGGACGCGGTGTGCTGCTGAGCTTCGGCAACTACGCCGGTGACGTGCTGCACTTCGGCCAGGCGCAGGAGCGCATGCGGGAGGCCGGCATCGACTGCCGCACGGTGCTCGTCACCGACGACGTGTGGAGCGCTCCGAAGGACGAGCTCGACAGGCGCCGGGGCATTGCGGGGGATCTCGTGGTGTTCAAGGTCGCCGGCGCCGCCGCCGAGGAGGGATCCGATCTCGACGACGTCGAGCGGGTCGCCCGTCTCGCCAACGCCCGCACGCGCTCCTTCGGCGTCGCCTTCGGCGGCTGCACGCTGCCCGGCGCCGACGGGCCGCTGTTCGACGTGCCCGCCGGTCGCATGGCGGTGGGGCTCGGCATCCACGGTGAACCCGGCATCGACGAGGTCGACGTCCCCACCGCGGCGGAGCTGGCCGAGATGTTCGTGGCGAAGCTCCTGGACGAGCTGCCCGAGGGCGTCCGTCTTCCCGGCGCCCGCGTGGTGCCGATCCTCAACGGCCTCGGGAGCGTGAAATACGAGGAGCTGTTCGTCGTCTACCGCTCGATCGATCGCCTCCTGACCGAGGCGGGGGCGGTCGTCGTCTCGCCGGAGGTGGGCGAGTTCTGCACGAGCTTCGACATGGCCGGAGCATCTCTCACCCTGCTGTGGCTCGACGACGAGCTCGAGCGTCTCTGGCTGGCGCCGTGCGACACCCCCGCCTTCCGTCGCGGCTCCGTCCCCGACCGCCGCGCGGTCACCGATGACGAGATCGCCGCGGTCGACGACACCCGGGAGATCGGCGCGGCAGGCGATGCCTCACGCGGCGTGGCCGCCCTGATCGCCCGCGCCGTCCAGGACATGGCCGCGATGCTCGACGCGCACGCGGACGAGCTCGGGCGCCTGGACCGCGTCGCCGGCGACGGGGACCACGGCATCGGAATGCAGCGCGGCAGCCGGGCGGCCGCCGAGGCCGCGAAGGCCGCCGTCGACGCCTCGGCCGGGGCGCGCACCACCCTCCAGCACGCCGGCGATGCGTGGGCGGACAAGGGTGGCGGCACGTCCGGCGCCATCTGGGGCGAGATGCTCGCTGCGCTCGGAGCGGTGCTCGGTGACGATGACGAGGTCACCGCCGAGCGCGTGGCGTCGGGTGTCGTGGGAATGAAGGATGCCGTCATGGCGTTCGGTAAAGCACTCCCTGGTGACAAGACGATGATCGATGCGATCGTTCCGTTCGCCGACGACCTGGCCGAGCGGGTCGCCGCGGGAGACGCGCTGGCGGATGCCTGGGCCCACGCGGCCGAGGTGGCCACCGCAGCCGCGCAGCAGACGTCTGAGCTGACTGCGCGGGTGGGCAGAGCGCGGTCGCACGGAGACAAGAGCCTCGGCACCCCTGACCCGGGAGCGGTGTCCTTCGCGCTGGTGGCGCACACCGTCCTGGACCTTCTGAAGGAGGACGACTGACATGGCACTACGACTGGTGATCGGCTCGGACGACGCGGGCTTCGAGTACAAGGAACGACTCAAGGCCGACCTCGAGGCGAACGATCTCGTCGCCGAGGTCGTGGATGTCGGCGTCGACGCCGACGGACACACCAACTATCCGGCGATCGCGATCGCCGCGGCCGAGCGCGTCGCCGCCGGCGACGCCGACCGGGCGCTGCTGATCTGCGGCACGGGGCTCGGGGTGGCGATCGCGGCGAACAAGGTCAGCGGCGTGCGCGCCGTGACCGCGCACGATCCCTACAGCGTCGAGCGCGCGGTGCTGTCCAACAACGCGCAGGTGCTGTGCATGGGGCAGCGCGTGATCGGGTTGGAGCTCGCACGCCGACTCGTCGGAGAGTGGCTCACCTACACGTTCGACCCGCAGAGCGCGTCGAACGAGAAGGTGCAGGAGATCTGCGCGTACGAGGACGCCTGACCAGCCCACGACCCGGAGGCGACCGCATGCTGATCGGTGCGAGCCTGAAGATGTACTTCTCCCACGCCCGCACCGTGGCGTGGACGCGGGAGGTGTCCGCCATGGCCGCCGCCCACCCCGCCGTCGCCGACGGCAGGGTGTCGCCCTTCGTCATTCCGCAGTATCCCTCCATCGCGGCGTGCGTGGAGATCGGCAGGCCGGTGGGACTGGCCGTCGGCGCGCAGGACATCGCGACGGAGGATGAGGGACCGTACACGGGCGAGGTCAGCGGCGCGGTGCTGGCGGAGGTCGGATGCCGCTACGTCGAGGTCGGCCACGCCGAGCGGCGACGTCTGTTCGGGGACACCGGAGACGTCGTGGCGGCGAAGGTGGCCGCCGCGCAGCGCAACCGGATCGTTCCGTTGCTCTGCGTGGGGGAGGCGGATCAGCGTGACCCCGCCTCCGCCGCGGCGGAGGTCGTGCGGCAGATCGACTCCGGCCTGGCGGCGGCGCGTGCGGCGGGCCTGCACCGCCCGGTCGTGATCGCCTATGAGCCGATCTGGGCGATCGGGGCGGCCGAGCCGGCGGGTGCCGATCACATCCGCGCCGTCTGCGGGGCCCTGCGTGCCCACCTCGCCGTCGCTCCCGAGCAGGCATCGGTCATCTACGGCGGAAGCGCCGGTCCCGGCCTGCTCACCGACATCGCCGACGCCGTCGACGGGGTCTTCCTCGGCCGCTTCGCGCACGACCCGGCCGCGTTCGGCGAGATACTTGATGAGGCGTCGCGTCTGACGCCGGCATCCCAGGAGGACCCGCGATGACGGTGCAGCAGGACACCGGCGCACTGAGCGCCCTCTCGGGCACCATCGAGCGGCGGGGCTTGCGCGACCACGTCTATGACCGCATCCTGCAGCTGCTGCTCAGCGGCGAGGTCGCCCCGGGGGCGCGGCTGTCGATCGACACGATCGCCCGCCACCTGCAGGTGTCTCCCACCCCGGTACGCGAGGCGATGGTGCAGCTGGAGCGCACGGGGCTGGTCACCCGGGAGGCGCTCAAGGGCTACCGGGTCGCGCCCCGGCTGAAGCCGTCGCAGCTGGCCGAGCTGTTCGACGCGCGCCTCATGCTCGAGACGACTGCGGCCCGCCTGGCCACCCCCGCCTCACCGGCGATGCTCGCCGAGCTCCGCGCCGCGCAGGAGCACCACCGTCGCATCGGCGAAGAGGTCATCGCGACGATGTCCGCCGGTGACACCAACCTGGCGCTGACGACGGCGTACTTCGCGGCGGATGCCGCCTTCCACCGCGTCGTGTTCGATCACTGCGGCAACCACTACCTCACCGAGATGTCCGAGGCGCTCGGAGCACAGCTGCACCGCATGCGCCAGGCGGCGCTTCACGGTGTCACCGACGTGCGCGAGGCGATCGCCGAGCACGCCGCCATCGTCGAAGCCTTCGCCGGCGACGACGCCCGCGCGCCGGAGCGGGCGATGCGCCGGCACATCGAGCTGGTGCGCTCACGCTCGCTCGACGTCGAACGCGGCGACTGACGCGACGGCTCTCGCGCTCCTCCCGCGTCTGGCGAGGGGGCCGACGGGCGTGCCCGCGGGCCGTGGATTTTCCTCTTCCGCGAGGGCCTATTTCCTGTAGGATCGGCGAACCGAGTCAGACATCGGTGTCGAGAGAAACGCCAACGGAGCCGTCATGACAGATACGTCGACCCTCGCCCTGAACAGCCAGACCTGGCCGATCGCCGTCTGCATGCACGGGTTCTCGCAGGTGGATCGAGAGGGCACGGCGCTGCACGACGCCGCCCCCGAGGTGTGGGACCGGATGTTCGCGGAGGTCGCCCGCCTCGGGTTCACCGCCATCGAGCTGGCTGACAGCCACATCCGTCCCGCCGACCTCACGCCCTCCCGTCGGGAGGAGCTCCTCGCGATCTCCGGCTCGTACGGCGTCACGCCGATCTCGGTGCACGTCCAGCGCCAGAGCGTGATCCAGCCGGGACGCGGCGAAGAGAACCTCGCCTACGCCCACCGCACCATCGACGCGTCGGCTGAACTCGGTCTGCAGGTGTTCTCCACGGGCCTGCATCAGCCCTTCTCGGACGCCCAGCGGCGGGCGCTGTGGTTCTGGACGGCGCCCGGTCCCGTGGACCCCGACGACGCCGACACCCGCGCGCTCGCCGTGAAGCGCCTGCGCGAGCTCGGGGAGCACGCGGCATCCGTGGGGCTCCCGATGTCGCTGGAGATGTACGAGGACACCTACCTCGGCACCGCCGACAGCGCCGTGCGCCTCATCGAGGAGATCGGCCTGGACAACGTCGGACTGAACCCCGACATCGCCAACCTCATCCGCCTGCACCGGCCCATCGAGGACTGGCGCGAGATGCACGAGAAGACGCTGCCGTACGCGAACTACTGGCACGTGAAGAACTACACCCGCGACCAGGCCCTCGACGGCAGCTGGTTCACCTCGGTGCCCACCACCATGGAGCAGGGACTCATCAACTACCGCGCCATGGTCTCGCTCGCGATCGAGGTGGGGTTCCGCGGGCCGTTCCTCATGGAGCAGTATGGCGGCGACAGCCTCGGGGTCTGCGCCGGCAACCGCACCTACCTGCAGTCGCTGCTGCCGCAGCCCGCGGGCGCCTGAGCCTCTTCAATGACGAAGGAGACGAACATGACCGACACCTCTCGCCCCGTCTACGCCGTGGTCGGCAGCGGCTACATGGGCGGTGGCATCGCCCAGGTGCTCGCCCTCTCGGGTGCCGACGTCCGCATCGCCGACGTCGATATCGCAATCGCCCAGGGCAACCGCGATCGCCTCATCGCCGAAGCCCGCCAGTTCGCCGACGATGGCCTGTTCCCCGCCGACGCCGCTGACGTCATCGCCGAGCGCGTCACCGCCGCGACGATCGAGGATGCCGTCGCCGGTGCGAGCTTCATCGAAGAAGCCGTGCCCGAGAAGATCGAGATCAAGCACGCCACCCTCCGCCGCATCAGCGAGGCCGCCGCTCCCGACGCGATCATCGGGAGCAACACCTCCACGATCCTCATCGGCAAGCTCGCCGAGGCGGTGGTGAACCCTGAGCGCTTCCTCGGGGTGCACTTCTCCAACCCGGCGCCCTTCATCCCCGGCGTCGAGCTCATCCCGCACGCCACGACGGATGCCGCCGTCATCCCGGTCGTCGAGCAGGTCGTCGCCGCGACCGGCAAGCAGACCGCGCGGGTGAAGGATGCCACCGGGTTCGTGCTCAACCGCCTGCAGTACGCCCTGTTCCATGAGGCGACGCAGCTGGTTGAGGAGGGGGTGGCGACGCCCGAGGACATCGACACGATCGTGCGCACCACGTTCGGCTTCCGTCTGCCGTTCTTCGGGCCGTTCGCGATCGCCGACATGGCCGGGCTCGACGTGTACGCGTTCTGCTACGCGTCGCTGCAGACCGAGTTCCCCGAGCGCTTCGCGACCCCGCAGATCCTCGAGGACCTCGTCGCCGCCGGCAAGTTCGGCACGAAGTCCGGCGGCGGGTTCCTCGACGTGCCCGCCGAGCGCACCCCCGAGCTCATCGCGTACCGCAACAAGGCGTACGTCGCGATGCAGAAGCTCCTCGACGAGCTCGGCCCTGCCCCGATCCACCCCGGCCCCGCAGCCGTGGAGAACTGAAGGAGCCGTGATGGCCGTCCCGTTCCCCGCTGACCGCACCGTCATCCTCACGGGGGCGGCGAGCCCCCGCGGCATCGGCCGGGCCACGGCGTACCACCTGGCCGAACTCGGCTGGAACGTCGGCATCATCGACGTCGACGGCGAGGCGGCCGCAGCCACCGCGCAGGACGTCGCGGACACCCACGACGTCAAGGCGGTCGGGGTGGGGGCGAATCTCGCCGACCGCGAGCAGGCGATCGCCGCCGTCGACGAGCTCGAGTCGCAGCTCCCGCAGCTCGTCGCCCTCGTGAACTTCGCCGGAGTCTCCTCGCCGGTGCCGTATCTCGAGGTCACCCCCGAGGAGTGGCACCGGGTGATGGGGGTCAACCTCGAGGGCGTGCACTGGGTGACCCAGCGCGTGGCGGCATCCCTCGTCGCCTCCGGCGTCGGTCGCATCATCGGCAT
This sequence comes from Microbacterium sp. zg-Y818, assembly GCF_030246905.1. Classification (NCBI taxonomy): domain Bacteria; kingdom Bacillati; phylum Actinomycetota; class Actinomycetes; order Micrococcales; family Microbacteriaceae; genus Microbacterium; species Microbacterium sp. zg-Y818. The sequence continues at coordinate 336,672 of NZ_CP126741.1, forward strand.
CTCGTCGGTGTCGGCCCAGCGCGGCGGCGGCACGTTCTCGAAGACCCCGTACTCGGCGTCGAAGGCGGGGGTCATCGGGCTCATGCGCTCCATCGCGCGCGAGCTCGGTCCCCTCGGCATCACCGCGAACGTGATCTCCCCCGGACCCATCGACACCGACATCATGGGAGGCACCCTCACCGACGAGCGCAAGCAGGCCATGGCGGCCGACGGCGTACTGCCGCGCATCGGCAACCCCCTCGACATCGCCGCCGCGGTGGCGTATCTCATCAGCGAAGACGCCGGATTCGTGACGGGTCAGACCCTGAACGTCGACGGCGGTCTCTACATGCACTGAGGAATCACATGTCACCTTCCTGGTCGAAAGGTCGTATCGCCTACCTCGTGATCGGGGTGATCTGCCTCGCCGTCGGCGTCGCACTCATCCTGCCCGGCCTCGGCGGCTAGCCGCGGTCACCTGTGCCACACACCGCTCAAAGGAGAGCCGCACCGTGTCAACCACTTCGGACAGCGCCGCTGCGCGCGTACTGCTGGACAGCCCACACCTGCACAGCGGCATCAAGAAGGCGACCTATCGCCTCATGCCGATGCTCATCATCCTGTACTTCGTCGCGTTCCTCGATCGCACGAACGTCGGATTCGCCGAGGAGGCCCTCTCGGTCGACCGCGGCATCACCGCCGGGGCGTATGCGCTGGGCGCCGGCATCTTCTTCATCGGCTACGCGATCTTCGAGATCCCGTCGAACCTGCTGCTGAACAAGTTCGGCGCCCGTTTCTGGCTCGCCCGCATCGCCATCACGTGGGGCATCGTCGCGGCGCTGTTCGCCTTCGTGACGAACGACACGATGTTCGTGTGGCTGCGCTTCCTCCTCGGCGTCACCGAGGCGGGGCTCTTCCCCGGCGTCATCATGTTCCTGGCGCAGTGGTTCCCCAACAAGCGCCGCGTGCAGATGTTCGCGCTGTTCTACCTCGCCCAGCCGTTCTCGCAGATGATCGGCGCCCCCCTGTCGGGCGGCCTCATCAGCTTCGGCGAGCAGTTCACCCCCTGGGCCGGCTGGCAGGTGATGTTCTTCACCGAGGGCATGCTCGCCGTCGTCGCCGGCATCGCCGCCATCTTCTTCCTCGTCGACTCGCCGCAGAAGGCGAAGTTCCTCACCGACGACGAGAAGTTCGCGATGAAGGCGGTGATGGAACACGAGGATGCCATCAAGAACGACGACGGCCCGCGGGGCATCGGCGCGGCCCTGGTGAACTGGAAGGTCTGGTACTTCACCGTCATCTACTTCTGCCTGCAGATCGCCGTGTACGGCACGACGTTCTACCTGCCGCAGCAGGTCTCCGGACTGATCGGCAGGGCCGTGGGCTGGGAGGTGGGTCTGGTGACCGCCATCCCGTGGGCGGTGGGCCTCTTCGCCTGCTACTACGTCGGCAAGCACGCGCACACGCTGCGTCGCCGGCGCACCTGGGGCGCGGCCTTCTTCATCATCACGGGCTTGTCGATCTTCGTGTCGGCCTGGGCCGGAGCGAACGGGCAGGCGCTGCTGGGCATCGCCGCGATCACCGTCGCGGTGGCGTCGTTCCTGTCGACCGGTCCGATCACGTGGTCCTTCCCCACGGCGTTCCTCACCGGCGCCGCTGCGGCCACCGGCATCGGCCTGATCAACTCGCTCGGCAACCTCGGCGGCTTCGTGGCTCCCATCATGCGCACCGGCATCAACGAGGCCTTCCCGACGGACTCCGGGGCGTGGGGCGTGGTCTCGCTCGGCGTCTTCGGCTTCCTCGGGGCGATCATGATGCTCTGCACGAAGTTCTTCCGCTCCCGGGCGGACGCGCTGCTCGAAGACGCAGAGGCCCGCGTTCCCGGTCACTGACACCGTGCGGGGCGCGCGTGCGCGCCCCGCACATCGGTCGGCGCCCCCCGTACGTCCGCAAGAGGAGATCCACATGGCCCGTCATCCGCAGGTCGCCTTCGTCGGACTCGGTGCGATCGGCCTGCCGATGGCCGAGAGCATCGTTCGGGCCGGGCTCCCGCTCGTGGGCGTGGAGCCCGCCGCCGCAGGCCGGGAACGCGCCGAGGCGGCCGGTGTGCGCACCGTCGCCGACATCGCCGATGCCGGTGACGTCGACGTCGTGGTCGTCATGGTCGCCACCGGCGGGCAGCTGACGGCGGTGGTGGATGCCGCGCTCGCCGCGGGCACCGTCGCCGGGCGCACCTGGATCGTCTCGGCGACCGTCGGACCCGACGCCGTGCGCGCCGAGGGCGCGCGGCTCGAGTCCGCCGGCGCCGCGGTCGTCGACGCGCCCGTCAGCGGCGGGGTCGCCCGCGCCGGACGGGGAGACCTGGTGCTCTTCGCCTCGGGATCAGAGGACGCGCTCGCGGCCGCCATCCCGGTGCTCGAGGCCCTCGGCACCGCCCGTGTGGTGGGCGACAGGCTCGGCGAGGGGCAGGCCGTGAAGGTCGTCAACCAGCATCTCGCCGCCGTGCACATCGTCGCGGCGGCCGAGGCGCTCGCCCTGGCCGAGCGCCTGGACCTGGACCCCGCGTTCGTGCTCGACGTCGTGGGCGGGGGAGCGGCGGCATCCTTCATGCTCGGGGACCGGGGGCCGCGCATGCTCGCCGGCGAGGAGGCGCCCGTGCTCAGTCAGGTGGGCATCTTCGTCAAGGACACCGGGCTCGTCGCCGACGCGGCCGAGGCGGTGGGCATCGACCTGCCGGTGCTGCAGGCAGCGCGCGAGCGCTTTCTCGCCGCCGACGCACGAGGGCTGGGGCGCCGCGACGACTCCAGCGTCATCGAGACCTACCGGGCGGGGGACGGCCGGTGAAGACCGTCGTGCTCGACGACGACCCCACCGGCACCCAGTCCGCCGCCGGCGTCGACGTGCTGCTCGCCTTCGACGTCGACGGCATCCGCGAGGCGCTGCGCGCCGCCGACAGCGTGTACGTGCAGACCAACTCCCGCGCGATCGATGAGGATGCCGCCATCGCGCTCGTCCGCGAGGTGCGCGACGCCGCCCGTGCCGCTGCCGCGGCGCTGGGCGAAGAGGTGCAGTTCGTGCTGCGGGGGGACTCGACCCTGCGCGGGCACGTCTTCGCCGAGACCGCGCAGTTTCTCGGCGACGACGCCGTGATCGTCTTCTGTCCCGCGTTCCCCGCGGGTGGACGCACGACGCTCGACGGCGTTCACCTCGTGCGCATCGGGGACGAGACCCTTACCGCGCACGAGACCGAATACGCCGACGACCCGGTCTTCCCCTTCACCACCGGCGTGCTGGTGGACTACGTCGCCGAGAAGTCCGGGCGTGACGCCGTCTCGGTGGCGCTCGCCGATGTCCGCGCCGGTCGCGTGGCCGACGCGATCGCAGCCGCTCCGGCAGGCGCCGTGATCGTCCCCGACGCCGAGACCGAGGACGACATCGAGCGCATCGCCGCGGGCATCCGCGACGCGCGCGCCGCCGGCCGGGAGGTGGTGGTGCGCAGCGCCGCGCCGCTGGCCGCCGCCCTCGCCGGGGTCGTCTCCGAGAGGCTCCTGCCCACCCCGCTCACGGCGCACCCCGCCCCGACGCTCGTGGCGTGCGGATCGCACACCGCCGGGGCCTCGGCGCAGCTCGCTCCGCTCGAGGTGCGGCACGGCCCCGCGGTCGTCATCGCCACCGCCGACGCGTTCGCCGACCCCGATGCCGCCGGGCGCGCGGCGGCGGCCGAAGCCCGCCAGCGCCTCGCCGAGACCGGGCTGGCCATCATTGCGACCGAGCGCACCCGCCGACCCGAGCACAACACGCTGCGCCACGGCGAGCTCGTGATGCGCGCCCTCACGAAAGCGGTGCAGACGCTCGTCCCCGACGTCGAGGCGGTCGTCGCCAAGGGCGGCATCACCTCGGCGGAGCTCGCCCGCACCGGCGTCGGCGCCACGCGCGCCCGCGTGCGCGGACAGGTGCTGCCGGGGGTGTCGGTGTGGGACCTCGTCTCCGCCGACGGCGAGGACCGCCTCTACGTCGTCGTCCCCGGAAACGTCGGCGGACCGTCGACCCTTCTCGACGTGGTTGCGGCCCTCGGGCACTGACCCGGGGTCCGTCGCGTGTCGCGGCATCCGCCCGCCCGGCGCTGCGCGCAGACCTGAAATAATCGGGAGTATCCCCCGGCGAAGAAGGAGTATTCGACGTGCCCGTCAGCTTCCATGAGGCAGCCCCCGCCGAAATGGACCCCATCCGCTTGTATTCGATTCTGAAGCTCCGCGTCGATGTGTTCGTCGTCGAGCAGCGCGCGGCATACGACGAGCTCGACGGCAGGGACGTCGAGCCGGGCGCGCGCCTCTATTGGGCGGAGGAGGACGGCGAGGTCCTCGCCACGCTGCGGGTCCTCAGAGAGGCGGACGGCCGGCGCATCGGACGCGTCGCGACCGCAGCGGTGGCACGGGGTCGAGGCCTTGCCGCGGAGCTCATGCGGCGCGCGGTCGCCGCGTGCGCCGGAGCGCAGATCGTGCTGGACGGGCAGCTGCAGCTCGAGCGCTGGTACGAGGGCTTCGGGTTCGCCCGCTCCGGGGAGGTCTTCGTCGAAGACGACATCCCCCACATCCCGATGACCCGGCCCGCGGCGCCGTAGCGCGCGCCCGGACCGCGGTCAGTCGCGCGTCAGGCGGGACAGTTCGGCGACGAAGGCGTCGACGTCCTCGGCCTCGGTGTCGAAGGAGCACATCCAGCGCACCTCGCGACGCGTGGCATCCCAGTCGTAGAAGCGGAATCGCTCGCGCAGCCGGTCGGCGACCCCCTCGGGCAAGGTCGCGAACACCCCGTTGACCTGGGTGGGCTGGGTGAACTCCACGCCTCGGATCGTGCCGTCGGCGATGCCCGCCTCGACGGCGCTGCGCAGCCGCGCGGCCATCGCGTTGGAGTGGCGGGCGTTGCGCAGCCACAGGTCGCCGTCGAGCAGCGCGATCAGCTGGGCGGAGATGAAGCGCATCTTCGAGGACAGCTGCATGTTGAGCTTGCGCAGGTACCGCAGACCCTCGGATGCCGCGGGGTCGAGCACCACGACGGCCTCGCCGATCATCGCGCCGTTCTTGGTGCCGCCGAAGCTCAGCACGTCGACGCCGACGTCGCGGGTGAACGCCGCCAGCGGCAGGTCCAGCGCAGCGGCGGCATTGGCGATGCGGGCGCCGTCGAGGTGCAGGCGCATGCCGCGCGCGTGGGCGTGGTCGGCCAGGGCGCGGATCTCGTCCGGGGTGTACAGGGTGCCGAGTTCGGTGGACTGGGTGATCGAGACGACCAGCGGCTGGGCGCGGTGCTCGTCGCCCCATCCCCATGCCTCGCGGTCGACCAGCTCGGGGGTGAGCTTTCCGTCGTCGGTCGGAACGGTGAGGATCTTGATGCCCGCGACCCGCTCGGGAGCGCCGCCCTCGTCGACGTTGATGTGCGCGGTGGACGCGGCGATCACGGCGCCCCACCGGGGCAGCATCGACTGCAGGCCGGTGACGTTGGCGCCGGTGCCGTTGAACACCGGAAACGCCTCGACGCCATCGCCGAAGTGCCGGGCGAACACCTGCTGCAGGGCAGCGGTGTAGTCGTCGTCCCCGTAGGCGATCTGGTGGCCGCCGCCCGCCGCTGCGATGGCGGCGAGCACCTCTGGGTGCACGCCGGAGTAGTTGTCGCTGGCGAAGCCGCGGACGGCGGTGTCGTGGAGGGTCGTCACGGTTCCTCAGCCTAGTTGTCGCCCGCGGTGGGGCTGTTGCGCGGCGGCTGCGGTGACTACCCTCGCCCCATGGCCGAGAACGCCGTCCCGGCTGGGCCTGCCGGGAACGCCTCCCCGCTCGCGCCGCCCGGCGGCATGCGCGTGTTCGTGCAGGTGCTCGTCAACACCGCGGTGGCGAACATCACGACGAGCTTCCTGTGGTTCGCGCTGGTCTTCTGGGCGTACCTCGAGACCCGGTCGGTGCTGGCGACGGGCCTGATCGGCGGGGCCTACATGCTCTTCGTCGCGGTGTTCTCGATCCCGTTCGGCTCGCTCGTGGACCGGCACCGCAAGCACCGCGTCATGGTCGGCTCCAGCCTGGTGACCCTCACCGCGTTCCTCGTCGCCGGCATCCTTTATCTGCTCTTCCCCGAAGCCACCCTCATCGACCTCGGCCGGCCGTGGTTCTGGGTGTTCTCGGCGATCGTGCTGTTCGGCGGCGTGATCGAGAACATGCGCAACATCGCGCTGTCGACGACCGTGACCCTGCTCGTGCCGACCGAGCGGCACGCGAACGCCAACGGCATGGTCGGCACGGTGCAGGGCATCTCGTTCGTCGTCACGAGCGTCTTCTCGGGCCTGGCGATCGGGCTGCTGGGCATGGGGTGGACGATCCTCATCGCCATTGTGGTCACCGCGGCAGCGCTCGTGCACCTGGCGTTCCTGCGCATCCCCGAGACGCAGCCCGCCGACGTCGGCGGCCACGCGCCCAAGGTCGACATCCGCGGCAGCATCGCCGCGATCGCGGGGGTGCCGGGGCTGTTCGCCCTCATCGTCTTCTCCACCTTCAACAACCTCATCGGCGGGGTCTACATGGCCCTGATGGACCCGTACGGCCTGACGCTTTTCCCGGTGGAGCTGTGGGGCGTGGTGCTCGGCGTCAGCTCGATCGGGTTCATCCTGGGAGGCATCGTCATCGCCGCCCGGGGCCTCGGTCGCAATCCGGTGCGGACCCTCCTGCTGGCAGTCGTCGCGATGGGGGTGATCGGCGCGCTCTTCACGATCCGCGAGTGGTGGTGGCTCTACGCCGCGGGAATGCTGCTGTACATGGCGCTGATCCCGGCGGCCGAGGCGGCGGAGCAGACGGTCATCCAGAAGGTCGTGCCGTTCGAGCGCCAGGGGCGCGTCTTCGGGTTCGCGCAGGCACTGGAGTCGGCATCGGCGCCGGTGACGGCCTTTCTCATCGCGCCGATCGCGCAGTTCTGGATCGTCCCGTACCTGGCGACGGATGCCGGTCAGGGCGCGTGGCGCCCGGTGCTCGGCGAGGGCGAGGCGCGCGGCATCGCCCTCGTCTTCCTGGTGGCGGGTCTGGTGATGGTGGTCGCGGCCCTGTTGGCCTTCACGACCCGCTCGTACCGCCGCCTGTCCGCGTTCTACGCCGGCGCGCCCGAGTCGGTGCCGGCCACCGACGTTCCCGACCCCGCCGCGCCCACCGACCCCGTCGCGCCCACCGCGCCCGCCGCGCCCGCGCCGCAGCCCGCCGAGAAACCACAACCCGGATGAGAAACACCGCGTTGCGCGGTTTCTCATCCGAAAAGTGGTTTCTCGGGCCGGGCGGGGCAGCCGGCCCGGGCGGCTGTCAGTCCGTGCCGCGGATGCCGGCGGTCGAGGCGATCACGCCGCGCATCTTCTTCTCGAGTGCCTCGTAGAACATCGACAGCGGGAACTCGTCGTCCAGCACCGCGTCGGTGTAGCCCTTCGGCGGCCCGGCGAGCACGTCCTGCGGCAGACCCCGCGCCCACGCCGAAGCGGGGTGCGGCGTGACCACCGAGCTCACGAGGCTGTAGGCGGCGAGCCAGTGGGCGACCTTGGGTCGGTCGATCGACTGCCAGTACAGGTCGTCGATCGCAGCCCCCAGCGCCACGACTGCGGCCGGCACCTCATCCCAGTCGAAGGCGAGCGCCGTGTCGGTCCAGTGCAGCACGCCGCGCTGGTGCAGCCACGCGAACAGCAGCTGGCCGCCGAGGCCGTCGTAGTTGCGCACGCGGCCTCCGGTGATCGCGAACCGGAAGATCCGGTCGAAGATCACCGCGTACTGCACGAGCCCCGCGTGCTCCAGGGTCTCGGCCTCGGCCGCGGAGAGGTGCTCGCCGGCATCCACCCGCGCCTGCAGCTCCCGCTGGATGTCGACGCACTCCCGGAAGGCGGTGAGGTCGCAGCGCAGCTCCTCCAGCGAGTAGAGGAAGAACGGCATCCGCTGCTTGATCATGAACGGGTCGAACGGCAGATCCCCGCGCATGTGGGTGCGGTCGTGGATGAGGTCCCACATGACGAACGTCTTCTCCGCCAGCTGCTGGTCCTCCAGCAGCCGGGCGGCCTCGGCGGGCAGGTCGAGCTTCGTGATCTCGGATGCCGCGCGCACGACGCGCCGGTACCGGGCCGCCTCGCGATCCTGGAAGATCGCGCCCCACGTGAACGGCGGGATCTCCCGCATCGCGACCGTCTCGGGAAAGAGGACCGCCGAGTTCGTGTCGTACCCCGGGGTGAAGTCCACGAGGCGCAGCGACACGAACAGGCCGTTGCTGTACCGGGTCTCGAGGTCGGCGATGAACTCCGGCCAGATGACCTCTGCCAGCACCGCCTCGACGAATCGGCTGCGCGAGCCGTTCTGGGTGTACATCGGAAAGACGACGAGATGGCGGATGCCGTCGACCCGCTGCCGCTGCGGCTGGAACGCCACCAGCGAGTCGAGGAAGTCCGGCACGCCGAACCCGCCCGCGACCCACCGATCGAAGTCGTCCACCAGAGCGGCGAGGTACTCCGCATCGTGCGGGAACAGGGGCGCGAGGGCGTCGACCGCGTCGATGATCTCGGTGACGAGCAGGTCCGCCGCGGCGTGGTCCGCCGCGTCGGGGACCGATCCGTCCTGCGCCTGCAGGCCCTGCAGCGCCGTGGCGGCGCGCTTGAGGGTCAGCCACTCGGTTGAGCTCTCGACCCCGACGGCCCGCCCATCCTCGACGACCTCGGGTTCGCCGACGACGGCCTTGCGCTCACGGGTGGTGGCGGCCTTGATGGACATGGGAACCTCCGATCTTCGGGGTCGGCCGACGCCTCGGTGCGTCGACGATTGGCAGGGTGGCGCCCAGCCTATCCATCCGCTGTCAAGCGGCCTCGTAGATCGTGCGCCAGGGGTAGCGTCGCGGTCATGCCCGGCAACAGCTCGCCCGCCCGTCCCGACGGCGACGGGCTGCTGCTGCTCGCCAACAGCGGCGCCGGCGAAGCGGTGCTGCGTGCCGACCCGCTGCCGGTGATCCGCGAGCGACTCCCGCGGGCGCGGGTGCAGGAGCTGGGCCCCGACGACGACCTCGGCGACGTGGTCGCGGCCGCGATGGCCGGCGAGGACCGGCCGCGCGCGCTGGGCGTTCTCGGCGGCGACGGATCGGTCTCGCGCATGGCGCATCTGGCCCGGCGCCACGGCGTGCCGCTGCTCGTGGTGCCCGGCGGCACCTACAACCACTTCGCCCGCGCCGCTGGAATCGACGACGTGGATGCCGCGCTGGCCGCCTTCACCGCGGGGCTGCTGCGGGAAGTGGTGGTCGCGGAGGTCTCCGTCGACGACGGTGAGCCGATCACGGTGCTCAACGCGGTGTCGCTCGGGACATACCCGCAGTTCCTCGCCGAGCGCACCGAACGCGCGAGCCTGGGCAAGTGGGTCGGCGGGCTGGGCGCGATCGTCGCCGCCCTGCGGGCCGCGCACCCGGTGCGCGTGACCCACGAGGGGCGCACCGCCACGGTGTGGTCGGTGTTCGTCGGCGTGGGACGCAACGACCCGCATCGGCACGCGATGATGCAGCGCCTGACGCTGGATGACCCGGTGCTCGACGTGCGCCTGCATCACGCCCGCGGCTCCCGCCTGCGCGCCATGGCATCCCTGGCGTTCGGGCGCCGCACGCTGCGGTTGCTGCGGCTGCTGCATCTGGTGCCGCCGGCGTCGCACTTCGAGCGGCAGGTCACGGGCCACTGGCGGGCGCGCGTGCAGCCGGGCAAGGCCCCCGCCTCGTACGTGCACGACGGTGAACTGGAAGAGGCCCCGCCGTCGGGCTTCACGCTCGATGTGCGGGCCGTGCCCGCCGGGTTGCAGGTCTACGCCCCCTGAGCCCGCGTCGAGCCGAGCCGAGCCGCGCAGCGTCGCGCCGTGCGCTCAGTCGTGCTGCGGGAAGCCGAGGTTCAGCCCGCCGTGGGACGGGTCGAGCCAGCGGCTGGTGATGGCCTTCTCCGAGGTGAAGAAGTCGAACCCGTGCGGCCCGTACGCCTTGGCGTCGCCGAAGAGCGACGCCTTCCAGCCCCCGAAGGAGTGGTAGGCCACCGGCACCGGGATCGGCACGTTGATGCCGATCATCCCCACCTGCGCCTCGCGCTGGAACCGGCGAGCGGCGCCGCCGTCGTTGGTGAAGATCGCGGTGCCGTTGCCGTACGGGCTGGCGTTGATGATCTCGAGCCCTTCTTCGTAGCCGGACACGCGGACGATCGACAGCACCGGGCCGAAGATCTCGTCGCGGTACACCGATGAGGTCGTCGGCACGCGGTCGATGAGGGTGGGCCCGAGCCAGAACCCGTCGGGATCGCCGTCGGCCTCGACGCCCCGGCCGTCGACGACGACGGTGGCGCCGTCGGCCGGCGCCCGGTCGATATACGACGCGACACGGTCGCGGTGGGCGCCGGTGATGAGCGGACCCATGTCGCAGCCGCGCAGCCCGTCGCCGGTGCGCAGGGTCGCCATGCGCTCGCGCACCTTGTCCACGAGATCGTCGGCGACCGAGTCCACCGCCAGCACGACCGACACCGCCATGCAGCGCTCGCCGGCAGAGCCGAACCCGGCGTTGACGGCGGCGTCGGCGACCAGGTCGAGGTCGGCGTCGGGGAGGACCAGCATGTGGTTCTTCGCTCCGCCGAACGCCTGCACCCGCTTGCCCTGGCCGGTGGCGGTCTCGTACACGTACCGCGCGATCGGGGTGGATCCGACGAAGGAGATGGCCCGCACGTCGGAGTGCACCAGCAGCGCGTCGACGGCCTCTTTGTCGCCGTGCACGACGTTGAAGACGCCGTCGGGCAGGCCCGCCTCGCGCATCAGCGCCGCCATCCAGTTCGCCGCCGTCGGGTCCTTCTCACTCGGCTTGAGCACGACGGCGTTGCCCGCAGCGATCGCCACCGAGAAGAACCACAGGGGCACCATCGCGGGAAAGTTGAAGGGGCTGATGATGCCCACGACCCCGAGGCTCTGGCGCAGCGTGTAGACGTCGACGCCGCCGGAGGCGTTCTCGGAGTACGCGCCCTTGGTCAGGTGCCCCAGGCCGCACGCGAACTCCACGACCTCCATGCCGCGGGCGATCTCGCCGTGGGCGTCGGCGAGCACCTTGCCGTGCTCGCGGGTGAGGATGTGGGCCAGTTCGTCCTTGCGGGCGTTCAGCAGCTCCCGGAACGCGAACATCACGGCCGTACGCCGGGCGATGGACGCATCCCGCCAGTCCTGCCAGGCGGCGGATGCCGCGGCCACCACGGCGTCCACGTCGGCCGCGGTGGCCAGACGCACCTGCGTCTGCACGGCCCCGCGGGCCGGGTCGTAGACGGGGGCGGTGCGCGAGGAGGCGCCCGCCCAGGTGCTGCCGGAGACCCAGTGGTCGAGGATGTCGGTCACGTCCTGTCCTTTCCGGATGCCGGGGTGTGGCATCCGCGTCGGGTCGGAGCAGCGTTGTCGGCTCCGACAGGCCGGCGGCGGCGAGAGGACGGACGGGTGGTCGGCGCAGCGCGTGCTGCGGCGGGCGTCGGTCCTCGTCGACCGGTCTCCGGTACGGCGATGCTACTGGACACCCGGGGCGCCGTCGCCGGATACATCGCGCGACGGACGCGGCGGCCCGGGCGCGTCCCGTACCGTCGAAGAGTGCTGCGTGTCGTGAAGCCTTACCAATTGGTCGTCGACGTCGTCGTGGCGGGGCTGTTCGCCTTGATCGCGCTGCCCTACGAGCTCGTCAGCGGCACACCCGGGCCCTACCACGACCTCTCGTCCACGCTGCTCGTGCTGGCGATGGCCGCGGCGCTGGCGACGCGACGGCTGGCTCCCGGCCCGTCGCTCGGCCTGGCCTGGGCCGGCGCCGTCCTGCAGATGGCTTTTCAGCGCCCGCCCGGATTGGCCGACGTCGCGATCTTCGCCGTGCTGTATGCCACCGCCGCCTACGGCACCCGGCGGGTGTTCTGGGCGGGGCTGGCGTCGTCGCTGCTGGGCGCGGTCGTCATCACCGTGTACCTCTTCGGCCCGCTGCCCGGCTTCAACGACCTCAGCACCAGCAACATCCCCACCGCCATCGCGGTGGGGATCGCCTCGGCGTTCGGCTTGGGGCTGTGGTGGACGATCGGCGCGCTCGTGCGCACCGGCATCCGCGCCCGTGAGAACCGCAAGGCGCAGCAGGCCGCCGAGGCCGAGACAGTCACCGAGCAGGAGCGGCTGCGCATCGCCCGCGACATGCACGACGTCGTCGCGCACTCACTGGCCGTGGTCGTCGCGCAGGCCGATGGCGCCCGCTACGCCGCGGCGGCCGATCCGCAGGCGGCCACGACGGCGCTGGCGACCATCTCCACGACCGCGCGCTCGGCGCTGGCCGACGTGCGGCTGCTGCTGACCCAGCTGCGGCACAGCCAGGGCGAGGGGCCCCAGCCGACCATCGCCGACCTCGAAGAGCTGTACGCGCAGGTGCGCTCGGCGGGCGTGGACCTGCGGGTCGACGTCGACCCGGCGCCGCCAGGAGTGCCGCCGGCGGCGATCCAGCTGGCAGTGTACCGCATTCTGCAGGAGGCCCTCACCAACGCCCTCCGTCACGGCGAGGGCGGCGCGGTCACGGTGAAGCTGGCATGGCATCCTGATCGGGTGACGATCCTGGTCGACAACCCCGTAGGCCCGCCCGTCGCGACCGACGACCCCGCCCGCGGGCACGGACTCATCGGCATGCGCGAGCGCGCGCTGCTGGCCGGCGGCACGCTCGACGCAGGCCGTGAGGGCGCGTCGTTCGTCGTGCGCGCATCGCTTCCGATCGGGGGCCGGGCGTGAGCGGCGGGCCGATCCGCGTCGTGCTCGTGGACGACCAGTCGCTCTTCCGCGCCGGCATCCGCATGCTCGTCGACTCCCAGCCCGACCTCGAGGTGGTGGGCGAGGCGTCCGACGGGCGCGAGGCGCTGGGAGTCATCCGCAGCACGCGTCCGGACGTCGTGCTGATGGACATCCGCATGCCGGTGATGGACGGGCTGACGGCGACCGCCCAGCTGCTGGTCGATCCGGTCTTCGACGGGGCGCCGCCGCGCATCGTGATGCTCACGACCTTCGACCTCGACGAGGCGGCCGCCCGCGCGATCCGGCAGGGGGCGAGCGGATTCCTGCTGAAGGATGCCGACCCCGAGTTCCTGCTCGCGGCCATCCGCACAGTGCACGCCGGCTCCGCCGTCATCGCCGCCGCCGCCACCCAGCAGCTGTTCACGCATTTCGCCGAGCCCGCCCGCGCGGTGCCGCCGCAATTCGCCTCTCTCACCGACCGCGAGAAGGAGATCTTCGCGCTCGCCGCCCGCGGGCTCAGCAACGCCGAGATCGCCGGTCGGGAGTTCCTCTCCGAGGCGACGGTGAAGACCCACATCAGTCGCATCCTCGCGAAGCTGGGCCTGCGGGACCGCGTGCAGCTGGTGGTCTTCGCGTTCGAGCACGGCCTGGTCTGACCGCGTTCGCGCCGGTACGGCCCGCGGTCGCAGTGTTCGCGATCCTGCCATCGAGCCACAAAGTCCTTGTCTACACAGACAACTTTGCGGTACAAAGTATCCATGGCAACTGCAGCTCGACCACCGTCCGCCGACGATCAGCCGCTCTCCGCGCCCGAGATGCTCGCGCTGCTGGACGACCAGCAGCGCAGCGTCGAATCGCAGATGGCCGCCTTCGTGCCGGTGATCGTCGGGGCGTGGGGCGTCGCGTGGGTCGCGGGCTTCGGCGCACTGTGGCTGATCGACGGTCTCGCTCCGGCCTTCTCCCTCCCGGCGCCGGTGGCGGTGACCATCTTCGTCGCGCTGCTCGGCGCCGCCATCGCTCTGTCGACCGTCCTCGGCATCCGCTCCGGCAGGGGCGTTCGAGGCACCAGCGGCGACGCATTCACGGGCGCGGCGTACGGCGCGACGTGGATGATCGGCAGCCTGGCCGTCGCCGGCCTCGGACAGGGCCTGATCGCGAACGGCATGAGCAGCGCGCTGGCGGGTCTGTACTATCCGGCGGCCTTCGTGATCTTCAGCGGTGTGATGTACATGCTCTCCGCCGCCATCTGGCGGGCCGCGCCGATGCTGCTGCTCGGCGTGTGGATGCTCGTCGTCGGTGTGGCGGCCCCGTTCTTCGGCGCTCCCACCCACTACCTCGTGCTCGCCCTGGCAGGCGGCGGAGGACTGCTGCTCCTCTCCGCAGCATCCTTCGTGCACCTGGCCGGACTGCGGCGCAGGGTGACGCGGGCGGTGCGCAATGGATGAGCTCGATCCGGTCATCCACGCCCAGGCGCGGCTGCGCATCATGGCGGCACTGGCCACCCTCACGCCCGACGACCAGATCTCGTTCCCTCGGCTGCAGGGTCTGCTCGAGATGACCGCGGGCAACCTGTCGACGCACCTGCGCAGGCTCGAAGAAGCCGAGTACGTCGTCATGGAGAAGACCCACAAGGGTCGCACTCCGGTCACCTATGTGGCGCTCTCGCGTCGAGGCCGTCGCGCCTTCGAGGACTACACCGACGCCCTCCGCGCCCTCCTCGGTGCGCCGTCATGACCGCGCCCCTCGCCTCGTTCGACCGCGTCACGCGGCGCTACGGCGACCTGGTCGCCGTCGACGACGTCACCCTCGACATCCACCCCGGTCAGATCGTCGGGCTCCTCGGGCCGAACGGTGCCGGCAAGTCCACCCTCCTCGCAATGCTCCAAGGGCTCCGCCGGCCCACGGCAGGAACCGTCAGGCTCCGCGGTGGCGACCCTCGCGACCAGCGCCACAGGCAGAGGCTCGGCTCCACCCCTCAGGAGACGGCCCTGCCGGAGGCGCTGCGGGTGGGTGAGGTCATCGACTTCGTGGGCGGGCACTTCGCCCAGCGGGTGCCCACCGCGCAGCTGGCCGAGCAGTTCGGCCTCGCCGACCTGCTGCGGCGGCAGACGGGATCCCTGTCCGGCGGGCAGAAGCGGCGGGTCAGTGTCGCGCTCGCCTTCGTCGGCGCGCCCGACCTCGTGCTGCTGGACGAGCCCACCACCGGGCTCGACGTCGACGGCCGGCGGGCGCTGTGGGAGGCGATCCGCGCCCAGCACGCCGCGGGGGTGACGGTCGTCGTGACCAGTCATTACCTCGAGGAGATCGAGGCGCTCGCCGAGCGAGTCGTGGTCGTCGGGCAGGGGCGCATCCTCGCCGACGACGTCCTGTCCGCTGTGCTGCGCCGTGTGGGGCGCGCCCGCGTGCGGCTGCGGACGACCGATGCCGCCGCGGTGGCGGCACTGGAGCCCACCGCGCATCACGACCACGACGACGACGCCCATGTCTTCACCACAGCGGACGCGGACGGCTTCGTGCGGGCGCTCGTGCGCAGCGGCACCCCGTTCCACGACCTGACCGTCCGTGGTGCCACCCTCGAAGAGGCGTTCCTGTCCTTGACCTCACCCGACGATGGAGCGACCCGATCATGACGGACACCACGCTGCGCCCGCCTGGACTGGCGCGCATCACCGCGCTGCACGCGAAGTACTCGATCATCGAGACCATCCGCATACCGATCGCCCTGATCGGATCGCTCGTGTTCCCCGCCCTCGCGCTGCTGTTCTTCGTCGTGCCCAACCGCGTGGTCGCCGACGACCCGGTGATGGCCACGCAGGCGGTGATCTCGCTGTCGGTGTTCGCCGTCATGACCAACGGGCTGTTCAGCTTCGGGCTGACCATCGCCGAGAACCGCGAGAAGCCCTGGGACCCGTATCTGCGCACCCTCCCCGCCAGCGGGCTGGCGCGCGTGCTCGCGCAGATCTGCTCCACGGGTGCACTGGGACTGGTCGCGATCCTCCCGGTCATCGTGGTCGGCGCACTCGCGACCGCGGCGACGGCGTCGCCGGTGCGTCTTCTCGCCGGGTTCGCCGCCCTCACCCTCACCGCGCTGCCGTTCATGCTGCTCGGGACCGTGATCGGCTACACGATGCCGATGAAGGCTGCGATCGCGGTGGTGCAGATCGCGATGTTCGGCTTCGCCTTCGGGGGCGGGCTGTTCCTGCCGCCCGTGCTGTTCGCGGACTGGCTGGACTCGCTGTCGATGTGGTTCCCCTCGCGCCACGCGCGGGAGGTCGTGATCTGGGCGGTGCAGGGCGGAGACCTGCCCTGGTGGGCAGCTGTCGGTGCGATCGCGTGGACTCTTGTGCTGCTCGTGTTGGCGCTGGTCGTCTTCCGCCGTGACGAAGGGCGACGGTTCCGCTGATCGCCGGTCCGCATGGATCATCCTCGCGATGTACGCCGCGGCAGTCTTGCGGCCGACGCGGCAACCGGGGGTGCGTCCGTAGCGTCGATGGCATGGAGATCACCACGACAGACCTGGGGCTCGCCGCCCGAGTGCAGGGCCTCACCAAGACCTACGGCCAGGGGGGAACCGCGGTGCGCGCCCTCGACGGCGTGAGCGTCGGCATCCGCCGGGGCGAGTTCACCGCGATCATGGGGCCGAGCGGGTCGGGCAAGTCCACGCTCATGCACATCATGGCGGGGCTGGATGCCGCGACCGCCGGCCGCGCCTGGATCGGCGACACCGAGATCACCGGGCTCAGCGACCTCGAGCTGACGGTGCTGCGCCGTCGACGCGTCGGGTTCGTCTTCCAGTCGTTCAACCTGGTGCCCACTCTCGACGCCATCGGCAACATCCTGCTGCCCTTCGACCTCGACGGCCGCAAGCCGAGCGCCATCGAGCGGGCACGCATCGACGGCCTCGTCGAGACGCTCGGGCTCGGCGCCCGCCTCGGCCACCGCCCGCACGAGCTCTCGGGCGGTCAGCAGCAGCGCGTGGCGATCGCGCGGGCGCTCGCCACCGCGCCCGACCTCGTCTTCGCCGATGAGCCCACCGGCAACCTCGACTCGCGCAGCGGCCGCGAGGTGCTTGCGCTCCTGGCCACGGCCGCCCGCTCGCACGGTCAGTCGATCGCCATGGTGACGCACGACCCCGTCGCAGCCTCCCACGCCGACCGTGTGCTGCACCTGGCGGACGGCCGCATCGTCGCCGACAAGCCCCGGCAGAGCGCAGAGGAGATCTCGGCGTTCATGCTGGCCGCCGAGCTCGGCGGCGCCGGTGCGGATGCCGACGCGGATGCCGGGGTGCGGGCGTGACCGCGGTCGTCGCCGAGCCCGGCGCGGGCGGCGGGGTCGCCGACCGCGCGGCGGGGCGCGGCCCCGGGGCCGCGTCGAGGCCGGCATCCGGTCGCCTGGCCTGGCTGCGCGAGCGGGGCATGGGCGCCACTGTGCTGGTCGCGGCGATCTCGGCCGCGTTCGGCGTCGCACTGCTGACGGCCACCGGCTACCTCGCCGCGGCGCTGCGGTCAGACCCCTACTTCGGCGACTCCGAGACACTGGCGATCGTCATCGGCATTCTGAGTGTGCTGCTGGTGGCGGTGGCGGTGTACGTAGGCGCGATGGTCACCGCCAACACGTTCGCGACGATCGTGGCGGGGCGCACCCGCACGATTGCGCTGATGCGGCTGATCGGCGCCTCGGCACGCGCGCAGCGTGCCGAAGTGGCCGGGCAGGGTCTCGTCGTCGGGGCGCTCGGCGCGTTCCTCGGACTCGCACTCGGGACGGGCGCGTGCATCGCGGCAGTGCCGCTGCTGGACCGGCTGGTCGGCATCGACAGCGGCTACGTCGTCGCGCAGCCGGTGCTGCTGCTGCCGACGCTCGCGGTGGCGCTGACCACCTGGGCGGCGGCGTGGGCGGGGTCCCGCCGTGTGCTCGCGGTCACGCCGCTGCAGGCGCTGGGCGGATCGGTCGAGGCGACGCGCGAGCAGGTCGCACGCCGGCGCGGCCGCACCGCCGTCGCGCTGGCCCTGCTGGGCCTCGGCGTGGCGCTGCTCGCGCTGGGCGTGGCCGCCGGGTTCATCACACCGCTGGGCGTCGTGATCGCGTTCTTCGGCGGTCTGCTGTCGTTCACCGGGCTGACCCTCGCCGCACCCGTGGTCATGCCGCCGCTCCTGCGGCTGACCGCCCGCGCATTCGGGCGCTCGGTGCCCGCGAGGCTCGCCGCCGAGAATGCGCTCCGCTACCCAGAGCGGTCCAGCCGCATGGCGATCGGGGTCGTGATGGGCGTCGCCCTCGTGACGATGTTCGCGGTAGCGGCCGAATCCGTGAAGGTGCTGGTGGCGGCCTCGGCCGGCGGCGAGGTCGACCCGATGTTCGCGGGGATGATGGATTCGTTCGCGGGGGTGATGATGGCGTTGGTCGGAGTGAGCGCCGTGATCGCGGCGGTGGGCCTGGTGAACCTGCTGACCATCGGGGTCGTGCAGCGGCGGCGCGAGCTGGGGCTGCTGCGGGCCCTCGGCCTCAGCGCCGCCCAGGTGCGGCGCATGGTGCTGCTCGAGGCGGCGCACGTGACGGTGACGGCGCTGGCTTTCGGGCTCGTGCTCGGGATCGCCTACGGATGGGTGGGTGCGCAGTCGCTGCTGGGCTCGGTGCGAATCCCGCCCGACTGGTCGGCGCCGACATTCATCGCCCCTGCGGTGCCGCTGCTGCCGGTGCTCGTGGTGGTGGCCGCGACCGCGGTGCTGACGCTCGTTGCTGCCGTGGTGCCCACGCGCCTGGCCACCCGCGTGGCGCCGGTCGCCGCCCTCGCGGAGTAAGGCGTCAGGCCTCGGGGGTGGCCGCCTCGGTGGCGGGAGCCTCTGCCGCGGGCGGGTCGAAGGCCCACGTGCGCGCCAGCGTGCGCAGGCGGGCCGCCCGCCACTGCCAGACGCTCCAGAGCACCGGCCAGAGCGCGGGAGCGGCCGCCCCGCCGATCACCAGGCGCTCGCGCCACAGGGTGCGGTCGGGGTCGCCGGGTGCGGGCGAGACGGCCATCTGGTGGTCCCAGACATCCAGGGCCGACAGGGGCCCGGTGAGGGGGATGCCGCTGTCGCGCAGGATCCGGACCTCGCCGCGGGAATCCTCGGTGCGGCGGTCGCTGACGTGGATGAGCTGCTGTCCGAGGCCGACCCCGGCCGTGCGCAGCTGCACCGGCACGTCGGCTCCGGGCTCCAGCCGGGTCGGCAGGCCCGCGGCATCCATCGGTGTCATCTCGAGGAACGGACCGTAGAGCTCGGCAACAGCCCGGGGGGAGTGCAGCGCCCGCCAGGCGGCGTCGGCGTCGCAGTCCAGAACCAGCTTCAACAGGATGCGCATTCGGGTAGTCTTCCATCAGACGTTGTGGGAGCGCTCCCACGCCACGATGCGATCCTGAGGACACCGATGCCCACTAATCCCGCCACCGAGTCCGGCGACCGCTCCCACGCGCAGCCGCCCGTCGAGTCGGTCGCCCAGATCTCGGCGCTGCTGCTGGACACCGATCCCACGCTCGATCCCGAACTCGCCCGCGTGGCCCGCCAGGCCGCGGCCGAGGGTGCCGTGCTGCTGCGCAACGACGGCGTGCTGCCCCTGGGGGCCGAGCGCCCGGTGGCGGTGTTCGGGCGCGTGCAGATCGACTGGTTCGCCGTCGGCTACGGCTCGGGCGGCGACGTGAAGGTGCCGTACGTCTGGAACCTGCTGGCGGGCCTGCGCGACGCGGGGGTGCAGGTCGACGACGAGGTCGCCGACCGCTACGCGGCGTGGACGGCCGAGAACCGCCCGTCGTACGAGGGCACGTGGGGGCAGTGGCCGCACCACTTCCCCGAGATGCCGCTGGATGCCGACGTCGTCGCGGCCGCCGCGACGCGCGCCGACACCGCGGTCGTCGTCATCGGCCGCGCGGCCGGTGAAGCGCGCGAGAGCGTGCGGGAGCCCGGGAGCTTCTATCTCACCGACGACGAGCGCACCATGCTCGACCTCGTGACGACGTCGTTCGCGCGCACGGTCGTCGTGGTCGACGCCGGCAACGTCATGGATCTGTCGTGGGTCGATGCCTACGGTGACCGCATCGGTGCCGTGCTCTACGCGTGGCAGGGCGGCATGGAAGGGGCGCGCGCCGTCGCCGGCGTGCTGGCGGGCGAGATCGCCCCCAGCGGCAAGCTGACCGACACCATCGCCCGCTCGTACGAGGACTACCCCAGCGCCCCCCACTTCGGCGACCCCGACGTCAACGTCTACGCCGAGGACGTCTTCGTGGGCTACCGCTACTTCGAGACCTTCGCGCAGGACCGGGTGCAGTTCCCCTTCGGCTTCGGCCTCGGCTACGCCGCGTTCGAGGTCACGGTGGTCGACGCGACGACGGATGCCGCGACGACGGACGCCGCGACCGTGCGGGTGACCGTCGACGTACGCAACACCGACGACGTCTTCGCCGGCAAGGAGACGGTGCAGGCCTACCTCGCCGCTCCCGACGGGCGCCTGGGCAAGCCCGCCCGATCGCTCGCGGCGTTCGCGAAGACCGGGCTGCTGGCACCGGGTGAATCCGAGCGGGTGACGCTGGAATTCCGCCTCGCCGACCTCGCGTCGTACGACGACTCCGGGGTCACCGGCCACCGCAGCGCGTTCGTGCTGGAGCCGGGCGACTACGGCGTCTTCGTCGGCACCGACGTGCGCTCGGCATCCCTCGCCCTCACCGTGCCCATCGACGACCTGCGGGTCGTGCGGCAGGTGACCGAGGCGGCCGCCGCCCGGGATCCCTTCTCACGCATGACGCTGGCCCGTGACGAGTCGGGCGCCGCCGTCGTCGCATGGGAGGACGTGCCGCAGGCAACCGTCGACCGCCGCGAGCGGGTGCTCGCGGGACTGCCAGCCGAGATCCCGCTGACGGGGGACCGGGGGATCACCCTCGACGATGTCGCGGCGGGCGCTGCGACCCTCGACGACTTCATCGCGCAGCTGACGGCGGAGGAGCTGTCGCTCCTCGCCCGCGGCGACGTCACCATGCACAGCCCGCTGGGTGCTCCCGGCAACGCGGGCGTTCTCGGCGGGGTGTCCGAGTCGCTGCGTGCCAAGGGCGTCCCGCCGATCACGACGACCGATGGTCCGAGCGGCATCCGGCTGTCGGCGTATGCCTCGCTGCTGCCGTCGGGCACCGCGCTGGCGTCGACGTGGAACACCGCGCTCGTGCGTGAGCTCGCTGCCCTTCACGGCCAGGAGATGCTGCGCAAGGGCTCGGACGTGCTGCTGAGCCCCGGCATGAACATCCACCGCGACCCGCTGTGCGGCCGCAACTTCGAGTACTTCTCCGAGGACCCCCTCGTCACCGGACGCTTCGGCGCCGCGATCGTGCAGGGCGTGCAGTCGGTCGGCGTCTCGGCATGCCCCAAGCACTTCGCCGCCAACAACCAGGAGACCAACCGCACCCGCAACGACTCCCGGGTCTCGGAGCGGGCGCTGCGCGAGATCTACCTGCGCGGCTTCGAGCTGTGCGTCGCCGAGGCCCAGCCGCGCACCATCATGACCTCGTACAACAAGGTCAACGGCGTGTGGGCGCACTACCACCACGACCTGGTGACGACGATCCTGCGCGGCGAGTGGGGCTACACCGGTTGCGTCATCACCGACTGGTGGATGGAGGACGCCGTCGATCCCGACTTCCCCGCGCTCGAGGACAACGCCTACCGGGTGCGGGCCCAGGTCGACGTGCTCATGCCCGGCGGCGTGAAGACGGCCGACGGTCCGCAGGCTTACGCCGACCAGACGATCCTGCAGTCGCTCTCGCGCCCCGACGGGCTGACGATCGGCGAGCTGCAGCGCGGCGCGCGCAATGTGCTGGGGCTCGCGTTGGCACTGGCCCCGGTGCTGGGCCGTCACGCCGACGCGTAGCCTGGAGCGATGCCGAACCCGTTCGACCAGTCCCGCTATCAGGTGCGCTTCGACTGGGGGGATGCCGGGCGGCAGCGGCTGCAGCCTGCGGACGTCACCGTCGTGGTCGACGTGCTGCGGTTCTGCTCCACCGTCACCGATCGCGTCGCGGCGGGGGAGTCCGTGGCGCTCGACGAGGCGGCGCATGCGGACTCGTGGAACGGAGCTGCGCTCGCCGCTGCGCTCGCCCAGACGGGTACGACCGTGATGCTCGGGTGCCTGCGCAACGCGTCGGCGGTGGCCGACGCCGTGCTGGCCGAGCAGATTCACCGGGGCGCGCGGACGAGCGTCGCCGTGCTCGCCGCGGGTGAGCTCGCGGGATCCGACCCGGCGGCGTCGCTGCGCTTCGCGGTCGAGGACCAGCTGGGTGCGGGCGCCGTGATCGACGCGCTCGCCCTGCGGGGGCTCGACCATTCCTCACCCGAGGCGGCAGCCGCGTGCGAGTCGCTGCGGGGACTGCGCGGTGCCGTGCGTCACCTGCTCACGGCCAGCGGCTCCGGGCAGGAGCTGCTCGAGCGCGGCAGCGGCGACGAGGTGCGAAGGGCTGCGGAAATCGACGCCGTCGCCGTCGTGCCGGTGCTGCGGGCGGGCGTCTTCGAGCGGTACTGAGCCGGCGGGCGGGTCAGCGCGGCGTGAGCGCCGCGAGCCGCGTGGCTGGGGAGATCTCGCGCCGTCGCCACTGGAACAGGAAGCGCTCGTCGAAGGTCGGCGCGCACTTCGCGCACGACGTGGCTCGGGTGACGCGCCGGTGTCGGTAGGCGGTGTGGCCGGCCGGGCACAGTCCCACCCAGGGGGCGAGGTCGTTCGCCGGCTCGCCGTGGTGGGTGGTGCCGCCGGTGTAGCCGATGCGCCGCGCGGTGCGCCGCCAGATCGCGCCGTGACCGGCCGACGCGCCGGCGAGGGCGTGGGCGACCTCGTGCAGCAGGGTCTGCCGGTTCGTGTCGTCGTCGTAGCGCGCAGAGAGGTACCGCGAGACGCTGATGCGCTTCTCGCCGTAGTTGCACAGCCCCGCGCGCCGCTTGGCGTGGTCGAACGCGAACGACCACGAATCGTCGAGGTGCTCGGCGATGAGCTGCTGCGCCATGTGGCGCACGTCTTGCAGGTCTGACATGACCGAAGAGTAGAACGTACCTACGACACTCAGGCCGTGAGTACGCGTCCGCGGCGCCGCTCCGCGGCGTCGATCGCCATGAGCGTGGACTCGAGCTGGTCCTCGGGGGCCCCGGCCTCCTGGCGCAGGAACAGGGCGCGCTTGAAGTCCGCGCGGGCCGAGACGAAGTCCCCGGCGTCGTAGTGCACCTTGCCGCGGTGCTGGTAGGCGAAGGCGCCGACCGCTGCCCAGCCCTGCCCGTCGGCCTCTTCGGCGCAGGTGGTCAGCTCCTGCTCGGCGGCGGCGTAGGCGCCCCGGAACTGCAGGATCGTCGCGTGCAGCACGCGGGCCCGCAGCAGGTCCTTGCGGGTGCCGGCCATGCGCGCCAGGCGCACCGACTGCTCGGAGATCAGCAGTGCCTCGTCGAGGCGGTCGAGCACCTTCAGCAGCCACACCCGCTCCAGCAGCGCGCCGAGGCTCCGCTGCTCGCCGATCTCGTCGAGACGCTCCTGGCAGCGGTCCAGATCCACCTGCTCGCGCAGGGTGTCCGGGTCGTACCCGAGGATGTAGCTCACGATCGACTCCTTCCGTGCGCGGCTCGCGCTGTCCAGTGTCACCCGCCGGGGCGCCGAGCGCCTGAGGCCACGCCGAGGCGCCGGCATCCCGGTGCTGTTGACCGTGCCGGTCAGCGGTCGAACACCGAGCTTGCCGGCTTCGGCGACGGCGTCGAATCCGCGTCGGTGGCGATGCGCGCGCCGCGGACGAATTCGTCGAGCTCCCCGCCCTCGGCCACCTTGGCGGGGTGGGGACCGGCGGCCATGAGCCTCGGCAGCCACTCGGTGGGAAGGGGCGAGGCCGAGGCGGCGATCACGAGGTTCCCGAACCGGCGACCCTTGAACAGCTGCACCTCGGCGAGCACGATGACGTGGGCGAACACCTCGCGCACGGTCGCGACCTGACGGCGTGCGAAGGCCAGGCCCGAGCCGTCGGCGACGTTCACCAGCAGCACGCCGTCGGGCGCGAGCACGGCGGATGCCGCGCGGTAGAACTCCACCGTCGTCAGGTGCGCGGGGGTCTGCGCGCCGGCGAAGACGTCGGACACCAGCAGGTCGGCATTGCCGCGCAGGGCCGGCGGCAGTCGGTCAAGACCCGCCCGGGCGTCGCCGATGCGCATGCGCACCTGCGCGCCGCGGGGGAGCGGCAGCTCCGCGCGCACGAGGTCGACGAGGGCCTGCTCGAGTTCGATCACCTGCTGACGCGACCCCGGCCGGGTCGCCTCGATGTAGCGGGGGAGGGTCAGCGCCCCCGCGCCCAGGTGCACCGCCGACAGGGGCTGCCCCGGCATCCGCAGCCTGTCGATGACCGCGCCCATCCGGGCGACGTACTCGAAATGCAGGTGCGTGGGGTCGTCGAGGTCCACGTGGGACTGCGGGGTGCCATCGACGTCGAGCTCGAAGCCCGAGACGTATCGCGACGGCACGATGCGCGCGATCGTGCCGTCGGACAGCCGTGCCTGCGGGGGCGGTTCCTCGATGCTTGCGCGCGCCATGCCTCCACGCTACCGGCGCCCCCGCTCGCCGCCTCCGAAACAGGATCGAGACAAAGGTGTAATCAACCGCGACGCGCCGCACCGGTAGCGTCGAGGATCATCACCCGCCGACCCGTCGCCCAGAACGGCTCGGCGGCCCTGCTTCCAGGAAGGTGCACCACCATGCTCCATTCACGAAACCGACGCGGAGCCTTGACGGCCGCCGCGGGCGTGGCATTGGCCGCGCTCGTGCTGTCGGGCTGCTCGAGCCAGCGCGACGCCGGCACCGACGACGCGACCGCCGACGCCGAGGTCGACGGCACGTTCGTCTTCGGCGCCTCCGCCGACCCGGCGAGCCTCGACCCCGCCTTCGCCCAGGACGGTGAGACCTTCCGTGTCTCGCGTCAGATCTTCGAGGGTCTCGTCGGCACCGAGCCCGGCACCGCCGACCCCGCGCCCCTGCTCGCGGAGTCGTGGGAGTCCTCCGAGGACGGCCTCACGCACACGTTCGCGCTGAAGGAGGGCGTGACCTTCCACGACGGCACCGAGTTCAACGCCGAGGCCGTCTGCGCCAACTTCGACCGCTGGTACAACTGGGAGGGTCTGGCGGCCAGCGAGGCGCTGGGCTACTACTACAACAAGCTCTTCCGCGGCTACGCGTCGAGCCCCGAAGAGGCGGTCTACGCCTCGTGCACCGCCGATGACGCCACGACCGCGACCGTCACGCTGAACCAGCCCTTCGCCGGGTTCATCCCCGCGCTGTCGCTGCCGGCGTTCTCGATGCAGAGCCCTGCCGCGATGGAGGAGTTCGCCGCCGACGAGGTGGGCGGCACCGCCGAGGCCCCGACGCTCTCGGAGTACGCGATGGGCCACCCGTCGGGCACCGGTCCCTACGTCTTCTCCGAGTGGGCGCCGGGCGAGCAGCTCACCCTCACCGCCAACGAGGACTACTGGGGCGACACCGGTCAGATCGACGAGATCATCTTCCGCGTGATCGACGACCCGACCGCCCGCCGTCAGGCGCTCGAGGCCGGCTCGATCGACGGCTACGACCTCGTCGGTCCCGCCGACACCGCCGCCCTCGAAGAGGACGGCTTCACGATGGTCTCGCGGCCGCCGTTCACCATCCTCTACCTCGCGTTCAACCAGGCCGTGCCCGAGCTGCAGGACCCGGTCGTGCGCGAGGCGCTGTCGTACGCGATCGACAAGGACGCGCTCATCTCGCAGGTGCTCCCTGAGGGCACCGAGAAGGCGACGCAGTTCATGCCAGACACCGTCAACGGCTACAACAGCGACGTCACCACCTACGAGTACGACCCCGCGAAGGCGCAGGAGCTGCTCGCGCAGGCCGGCTACGACGAGGCGAACCCGCTCACGCTGACGTTCAACTACCCCGTCAACGTCTCGCGCCCCTACATGCCGGACCCGGAGCAGATCTTCACCGTGCTTTCGGCTCAGCTCGGTGAGGTCGGCGTCGTCACCAACCCGGTCTCCAACGAGTGGGGCGACTACCTCGACCTCATCACCGGCGGCACCGAGCACGGCATCCACCTGCTGGGCTGGACGGGCGACTACAACGACACCGACAACTTCGTGGGCGTGTTCTTCGGAGCGCAGTCGGCCGAGTGGGGCTTCGACAACCCGGAGCTGTTCCAGGCGCTGCAGGAGGCCCGCGGCATCCCGAGCCTCGAGGAGCAGTCGGCCCTCTACGAGGACATCAACGAGATGGTCGCGACCTTCATCCCGGGCGTGCCCCTGGCCCACCCGGCGCCGACGCTGGCCTTCGACCCGCGGGTCGAGAGCTACCCGGCCAGCCCGGTCAACGACGAGGTCTTCAGCGAGATCGTCCTGACCGAGTAAGCGCGGCCTGTGCCGTAATGTGCGGTGCGGGATGAGGCATCCCCTCCTCCCGCACCGCACTCCGACGCCGAGACGACGAAGGACCCACGCCTTGCTGCGCACCATCGGTAAGAGGCTGCTGCTTCTGATCCCCACGCTCTTCGGGTTGAGCCTGCTGCTGTTCTTCTGGGTCAGGGCCCTGCCCGGCGGCCCCGCGCTGGCCCTCCTGGGCGAGAGGGCCACGCCCGAAGCCGTCGAGCGCATCAACGAGCTCTACGGCTTCAACCGGCCGATCCTCGAGCAGTACCTGGTGTGGATGGGTCGGCTGCTCTCGGGCGACTTCGGCGTCTCGCTGCAGACCGGTCGCCCGGTGACCGAGGAGTTCTTCCGCCGCTTCCCGGCCACGATCGAGCTGTCGCTGCTGGCGCTGATCATCGCCGTCGGCATCGGCATCCCGCTCGGGTACTGGGCGGCCCGCCGCCACGGCAAGTTCACCGACCACGCGGCGGTCGTGTTCAGCCTCGTCGGCATCACGATCCCGGTGTTCTTCCTGGCGTTCATCCTCAAGTACATCTTCGCGGTGCAGCTGGGCTGGCTCCCCAGCGACGGCCGGCAGAACCCCCGCATCGACGCGACCCACTACACCGGGTTCTACGTGCTCGACGGGCTGTTGACGGGGGAATGGGATGCCGCGGGCGACGCTCTGCTGCATCTGCTCCTGCCCGCCATCGCGCTCGGCACCATTCCGCTCGCGATCATCGTGCGCATCACCCGGGCCTCGGTGCTCGAGGTGCAGAACGCCGACTACGTCCGCACCGGCAAGGCGAAGGGCGTGTCGCGGCAGACGCTGCGCGACCGGTTCATCCTGCGAAACGCCATGCTGCCGGTCATCACCACGGTGGGTCTGCAGGTCGGCCTGCTGCTGTCGGGGGCGATCCTCACCGAGACGGTGTTCGCCTTCCCGGGCATCGGGTCGTTCCTCTCCCGCGCGATCTTCACCCGTGACTTCCCCGTGCTGCAGGGCTTCATCATCTTCATCGCCATCGCGTACGCGCTGATCAACCTGCTCGTAGACATCTCGTACAGCTTCATCGACCCGAGAGTGAGGGTCTCGTGAGTTCCGCCATCCTGCCCCCCGCCCCGAGCGGCGGACCCGTCGACGACAACCTCGTCGTCGACCACGAACTGCTCGCCGCCAAGACCCAGGGCGGCTTCTGGCGGGACGTGTTCCGGCGGCTGCGGCGCAACCCCACCGCCTGGATCGGCGCGGCGATCATCTTCCTCTTCGTGGCGGTGTCGGTGCTCGCGCCGTGGCTCGCCCCGTACCCCGAGACGGCGCTTCCCGGCGCCCGCTCGATCACCCCGACCTCCATCCCCGGCCCCGGCGAGATCGCGGAGTTCCCGCTCGGGCTCGACCGCTTCGGTGGCGATGTGCTCTCCAAGCTCATCTGGGGTGCGCGGGCGTCGCTGCTCATCGGCGTGATCTCCACGGCCTTCGGCCTCGCCGGCGGCGCGCTGCTGGGGCTCATCGCCGGCACCTTCGGCGGCTGGGTCGACAACGTCGTGATGCGCTTCGTCGACATCCTGCTGTCGGTGCCGACCCTGCTGCTGGCGGTGTCGATCGCCGCCGTGCTCGGTCAGTCGCAGCTCGCGGTGATGATCGCCATCGGAGCGTCGCAGGTGCCGATCTTCGCGCGGCTCCTGCGCGCCTCCATGCTGCAGCAGCGCTCGAGCGACTACGTGCTGTCCGCCCAGACGCTGGGCCTGGGCCGAGGCCGCATCACGATGAGCCACGTGCTGCCCAACAGCGTGGGCCCGGTCATCGTGCAGGGGACCCTGACGCTCGCCACCGCCGTCATCGACGCTGCGGCGCTGTCGTTCCTCGGCCTCGGCGGCGGGCGCCCCGAGACGGCGGAGTGGGGCCGCATGCTCACCTACGCGCAGGCCGAGCTCGCCATCGCGCCGTGGCTGGCGTTCCTCCCGGGCATCTGCATCGCCGTCACGGCGCTGGGCTTCACCCTGCTGGGCGAATCGCTCCGCGAGGCGATGGACCCCCGCACCCGGGCACGCTGACCCCGGTCGGGCCGGAGGCCGGCGTCCGCTCGCGCGGCATCCGCCGAGGTCAGACGGCGATGTCGAGCTCGTTGCCCGGGATGGATGCCAGCAGCTTGCGGGTGTACGGGTCGCGGGCGTTGGTGAAGATCTCCTCGGAGCTGGCGGCCTCCACCAGCGCGCCGTCCTTCATCACGCAGACGTAGTCGCTGATCAGGCGCACCACGGCGAGGTCGTGGGAGATGAACAGGTAGCTCTGCCCGTACTCGCGCTGCAGGTCGCCCAGCAGCGTCAGGATCTGCGCCTGCACGAGCACGTCCAGCGCCGAGACCGGCTCGTCGCACACGATGAGTTCCGGTGACAGGGCCAGCGCCCGCGCGATCGCGACGCGCTGCCGCTGGCCTCCCGACAGCTCCGCGGGGTAGCGGCGCAGCATGGACTGGGGGAGGGCGACGTCGTCCATGAGCTGCCGCACGCGGGCCGCACGGTCCTTCGCGGAACCGCGCTTGTAGAAGGTCAGCGGCTCCTCGATGATGCGCCCGATCGTGAACATCGGGTTCAGTGACGAGTACGGGTCCTGGAAGATCGGCTGCACCTTCTGGCGGAAGTCGCGCAGCTGCCGGCCCTTGAGCGAGGCGACGTCCTGCCCGTCGAAGCGGATCGACCCCGACGTCGGATCGATGACCTTCAGCACCATGCGCGCGGTCGTGGTCTTGCCCGACCCCGACTCGCCCACCACGGCCACCGTCTCGCCGCGGGGGATCGCGAAGGAGACGTCCTTCACCGCGACGAAGTCGTCTTTGCTGCCGCGCACCGGGAAGACCTTCGTCAGGCCGTCGACCTCGAGGATGTTGTCGACAGGGGACGGGGCGCCATCGGATGCCGGGGTGCGCGGCGTCGTGGTCGCCGGGGTGCTCGTCGCCTTCGGGACGACAGTGGGCCGCGCAGTGGGGATCGGTGTCGGTCCGGTGGCCGAGCCGGGCTCGGAGCCTGCGGCATCCGGCTGCCGGAAGACCTGTGGCCGCAGGCGCACCGCCGCCACCGAGGGTGCGGCGGCGACGAGCGCCTTGGTGTACTCGGCCTGCGGGTCCTCGAGGATCTGCCGCGCCGGTCCCTGCTCGACGATGCGGCCGCGGTGCATCACGATCACGCGCGACGCCCGCTCGGCGGCGAGTCCCAGGTCGTGGGTGATGAGCATGACGGCGGTGCCGAGCTCCCCGGTCATGCGGCCGAGCTGGTCGAGGATCGTCTTCTGCACCGTGACGTCCAGTGCGCTCGTGGGCTCGTCGGCGATCAGCAGGCGCGGATTGCAGGCCAGGCCGATCGCGATGAGCGCGCGCTGGCGCATGCCGCCGGAGAACTCGTGCGGGTACTGCTTTGCGCGCTTCTCGGCGTTCGGAAGACCGGCAGCGGCGAGGGTCTCGACGACCTTGCGGTCCACATCGCTGCGGGTGGCCATGCCGTGGGCCAGCAGCGTCTCGGCGATCTGCGTGCCGATCTTCGACACCGGGTTGAGGTTGGACATCGGGTCCTGCGGCACGAGGCCGATCGACTTGCCGCGGATGTCGCGCATGACCGACTCCGACGCGCCGACCAGCTGCTGTCCGTCCAGCACGATGCTGCCCTCGGCCACGCGGCCGTTGCCTGCCAGCAGCCCGATGACCGCCATGGCCGTCGTCGACTTGCCGGAACCGGATTCACCGACGATGGCGAGGGTCTCTCCGGCGGCGAGGTCGAACTCGACGTTCTCGACGGCACGGACGGAGCCGTCCATGGTGCGGAAGTCGACGGCGAGATCGCGGACCTGCAGCAGCGGCGCGGCATCCTGGGGCATGCGGTCCATCCTGCCGTGCCCCGGGGGTGCGGCGCACTGCCCGCGCGCCAGCCTTTACGCACTCGTAACGCGCGGTGGCCCGTCGCCGCGCGCACTACCGTGGTCGCATGCACGCGATCGACCTCAACGCCGATCTCGGCGAGACGGTCCGGGGCGAGCCCACGGCCGACGACGCCGCGATGTTCACCGTGGTCTCCAGCGCCAGCATCGCGTGCGGCGGTCACGCCGGAGACGACGCCTCGATGCGCGTGGCGGTGGCCGCGGCCGAAGCCGGAGCCGTCGCGGTGGGGGCGCACCCGTCGTTCCGCGACACGGCGAACTTCGGTCGCGTGCGCATCGATGTCGGCGCCGCCCAGCTGCGTGCCGACGTCACCGCGCAGCTCGACGCGCTCGCCGCGGCCGGGGCCGACATCCGGTACGTCAAGCCGCACGGCGCCCTGTAACACGCGGTGTCCGCCGAGCGGGCGGCGGCCGAGGCCGTGGCGGCATCCGTCGCCGAGCTCTCCGCGCGGCTGGGGCGGGCCGTGCCGGTGCTGGGGCTCGACGGCGAGATCGCCGTGGCCGCGGTGGCGGCAGGACTCGCGTTCGTGCGCGAGGCGTTCCTCGACCGCGGCTACCGTGCCGACGGCACGCTCGTCGCCCGCGGCGAGCCCGGAGCGCTGCTGCACGACGCCGCGGAGGTCGCCGAGCGCGCGGTGCGCCTCGCCGTCGAGGGGACGGTGGTGGCCGTCGACGGCACGGTGGTGGTGACCGATGCCGCGTCGCTCTGCGTCCACGGCGACTCTCCGGGCGCGGTGGCCATGGCCCTCGCCGCGCGACGGGCGCTCACCGCCGAAGGCGTGGCGGTGCGCGCGCCGTGGTGAGCCCGCCGCGTATCCTTCCCTTCGGCCGGGCGGCGCTGTTGGCCGAGGTCGATTCCCCCTCCGCCGCCCGCGACCTGCACGCCCGGCTTCACGCGTCCCGCCCCGCCGGCGTCGTCGACGTCGTGCCCGCGGCGCGCACCGTGCTCGTGCAGGTGGACCCGGCGGTGCTGTCGCTCGCGGCGGCCCGCACGTGGATCGCCCACGCGCCGCCGGCTCCGACCGCGACGGTGGATGCCGGTGAGGTCGTGGTGCCGATCCGGTACGACGGCCCCGACCTCGCCGAGACCGCCGAGGCCCTGGGCGTCACCGTGGACGAAGTCGTGCGCCGCCACCGCGAGGCGAGGTGGACGGTCGCGTTCACCGGCTTCGCGCCGGGCTTCGGCTACCTCGTCAGCGACGACTGGCCCTTCGACGTGCCGCGACTGCCGACGCCGCGCACGCGGGTGCCCGCGGGCAGCGTCGGGCTGGCCGGCGGCTTCTCGGGCGCCTACCCCCGCGCGACACCCGGCGGATGGCGCATCATCGGCCACACCGACGCGACGCTGTTCGACCCCGCCGCGGCATCCCCCGTGCTCCTGACGCCCGGTCGCCGCGTGCGCTTCGCCCCCGCCGCCCCCGCCCCGTCGCTGAAACCGCATCCGGTGGCCGAGACAGCGGAAACTTCCCCACGCCTCGGCCGTCAGATGCGGTCTCACGGGGAGCCGGCCGCCGTGGAAGTCGTGGCGCCTGGCCCGCTCGCGACCCTGCAGGACCTGGGACGTCCGGGTCACGCGGCCGAGGGCATCGCCCGCTCGGGCGCCGCCGACCGCGGGGCGCTGCGCACCGCGAACCGGCTGGTCGGAGGCGACGAGCGCGCCGCGGCGATCGAGGTGACGATGGGTGGATGCCGGCTGCGCGCCGCCCGCGACCTCGTCGCCGTGGTCACCGGCGCGTGGGGCCCGATCGCGGTGGCCGGGCGCGCCGTTGACCCGTACGTGCCTTTCCCGTGGCCGGCGGGCGAAGAGCTGCACGTCGAACGGTTCACGGCCGGGGCGCGGGCGTACCTCGCGGTGCGGGGCGGGTTCGACGGCCCCCGGGTGGCCGGCTCCCGGTCGACGGACGTGCTCGCCGGGCTGGGACCGGCCCCGCTCGCCGCGGGCGACGTGCTCGCGCTCGCCGCGGACGCCGCCGGCGACATCCCGCCGCTGGACCTGCATCCGTGGGGGCCGCCCCCAGCCGGGGTGCTCGAGCTCGACCTCGCGCCCGGCCCCCGCGCCGACTGGTTCGCGCCGACGGCGCTTCACACCCTGTACGAGACCACCTGGACCGTCACCGCCGATGCCGACCGCGTCGGCATCCGCCTCGACGGACCCGCCCTTGCCCGCCTGCGTTCGGGGGAGCTCCCCAGCGAGGCCATGGTGCCCGGCGCTCTGCAGGTGCCTCCGGGCGGGCGCCCCACGATCCTCGGCGTCGACGGCCCGGTCACCGGCGGTTACCCCGTCATCGCCGTCGCGACGGATGCCGCCCTCGACGCCCTCGCCCAGGCCCTGCCGGGCCGCCAGGTGCGCTTCCGGCACGCGCGCCCCGTCCGCTGACGGGCGCTTCCCCCGCGCCCCGCCACAGGAGACCTCCCCGGCACAGGACGCATGCCGCCAGAACGTCCTGTTTGCGCGATATCTCCTGTTCCGAGCGCAACCCCGGCGCCTGACATCCAGCCGGACACCAGGTTCACCCCCCAGAATCAGAGGGATGCCGCGCGGTTATACCGCAGCATGCACACCTCGTCAAGAATCCGGCTGGACATGGCGCGTCGTGCGGCATATAGTTGTTCTTTGCGCTCCCTTCCCCTTGCCCTCATATGGTGGTCGGCTGTGCCTGCGTTCCCCCGCTTCACCGCGGCGTGCGGTCGTCAGGCTTCGGGATTCGAGGGGAGCACTCCACCTGACGACAAGGAAAACGAGCCCTTCCCGGGCCCACGGAGGTAATCCCCTTGGCTGCTGCGCGCAACGCATCCAACCCCACCACCAACCTCAAGAACGGACGCGGCGCATCCCGCCTGTCGTTCGCGAAGATCTCCGACACGCTGGAGGTCCCCGACCTCCTGGCGCTTCAGACGGAGTCCTTCGACTGGCTCGTCGGCAACGACGCCTGGAAGGCCCGCGTCGCCGACGCGCAGGCCCAGGGCCGCACCGATGTCCCCGAGATCAGCGGTCTGGAGGAGATCTTCGAGGAGATCTCGCCGATCGAGGACCTCGGCGAGACGATGCAGCTGTCGTTCACGAACCCGTATCTCGAGCCCGAGAAGTACTCGATCGAGGAGTGCAAGGAGCGCGGCAAGACGTACGCCGCCCCGCTGTACGTCGAGGCCGAGTTCATGAACCACCTCACCGGTGAGATCAAGACCCAGACCGTCTTCATGGGCGACTTCCCCCTGCAGACCGGCAAGGGCACGTTCATCATCAACGGCACCGAGCGCGTCGTCGTCTCGCAGCTCGTGCGTTCGCCGGGTGTCTACTTCGACAAGACGCCCGACAAGACGTCCGACAAGGACATCGTCTCCGCTCGTGTCATCCCCAGCCGCGGTGCCTGGCTCGAGTTCGAGATCGACAAGCGCGACCAGGTCGGCGTGCGCATCGACCGCAAGCGCAAGCAGTCCGTCACGGTGTTCCTGAAGGCCCTCGGCCTTTCCAGCGAGGACATCATGGCGGAGTTCGCCGGGTTCGACTCCATCGAGGAGACGCTGTCCAAGGACACGATCCTCACGAAGGAAGACGCCCTCCGCGACATCTACCGCAAGCTCCGTCCGGGCGAGCAGGTCGCCGCCGAAGCCGCCCGCGCGCTGCTGGACAACTTCTACTTCAACTCCAAGCGCTACGACCTGGCGAAGGTCGGTCGCTACAAGATCAACCAGAAGCTGGGCCTGGACAAGCCGCTGAGCGACTCGGTGCTGACCGTCGACGACATCGTCGCGACGATCAAGTACCTCGTGCGCCTGCACCGCGGTGACGCCACGTTCGACGGCATCCGCAATGGCCAGCCCGCCGAGATCCGTCTCGACGTCGACGACATCGACAACTTCGGCAACCGTCGCATCCGCGCGGTCGGCGAGCTCATCCAGAACCAGGTCCGCACCGGTCTGTCGCGCATGGAGCGCGTCGTCCGCGAGCGCATGACCACGCAGGACATCGAGGCGATCACGCCGCAGACCCTGATCAACGTGCGCCCCGTCGTCGCCGCGATCAAGGAGTTCTTCGGCACGTCGCAGCTGTCGCAGTTCATGGACCAGAACAACCCGCTCGCAGGGCTCACCCACAAGCGCCGCCTGTCGGCGCTGGGCCCCGGCGGTCTGTCCCGTGAGCGTGCCGGCGTCGAGGTCCGTGACGTCCACCCCTCGCACTACGGCCGCATGTGCCCGATCGAGACCCCGGAAGGCCCGAACATCGGCCTGATCGGCTCGCTCGCGTCGTTCGCCCGCATCAACGCGTTCGGCTTCATCGAGACGCCGTACCGCAAGGTCGTCGATGGCCGGGTCACCGACCAGATCGACTACCTCACCGCCAGCGAGGAGAGCGACTACATCGTCGCCCAGGCCGGTGTGGAGCTCGAGGAAGACGGCGCCTTCGCCGACGAGCGCGTGCTCGCCCGTCGCGGTCAGGGTGGCGAGGTCGACCTGTTCCCCGCCGACGAGATCGGCTACATGGACGTCTCGCCGCGCCAGATGGTGTCGGTCGCGACGTCGCTCATCCCCTTCCTCGAGCACGACGACGCGAACCGCGCCCTCATGGGTGCGAACATGCAGCGTCAGGCCGTCCCGCTGCTGCGCAGCGAGTCGCCCGTCGTCGGAACCGGTATGGAGGGCTACGCGGCCATCGACGCCGGTGACGTCGTCACCGCCGAGAAGTCCGGCGTGGTCATGGAGGTTTCGGCCGACGTCGTGACCGTGCAGCTGGACGAGGGCGGCACGCAGGACTACTTCCTGCGCAAGTTCGACCGCTCCAACCAGGGCACCAGCTACAACCAGCGCGTCATCGTCTCGGCGGGCGACCGCATCGAGGCCGGCGAGGTCATCGCCGACGGCCCGGCGACGGAGAACGGCGAGCTCGCGCTCGGCAAGAACCTCCTCGTCGCGTTCATGACGTGGGAGGGTCACAACTTCGAGGACGCGATCATCCTCAGCCAGGACCTGGTGAAGGACGACACCCTCTCCTCGATCCACATCGAGGAGTACGAGGTCGACGCCCGCGACACGAAGCTGGGCAAGGAGGAGATCACCCGTGACCTCCCCAACGTCAGCCCCGAGCTGCTGAAGGACCTCGACGAGCGCGGCATCGTCCGCATCGGCGCCGAGGTCCGCCCCGGCGACATCCTCGTCGGCAAGGTCACGCCCAAGGGCGAGACCGAGCTGAGCGCCGAGGAGCGTCTGCTGCGCGCGATCTTCAACGAGAAGAGCCGCGAGGTGCGCGACACGTCGCTGAAGGTTCCCCACGGCGAGCAGGGCACGATCATCGCCGTCAAGGAGTTCAACGCCGAGGACGGCGACGACGAGCTCGGCTCGGGCGTCAACCGCCGGGTCGTGGTCTACATCGCCCAGAAGCGCAAGATCACCGAGGGTGACAAGCTCGCCGGCCGTCACGGCAACAAGGGCGTCATCGCGAAGATCCTCCCCGTCGAGGACATGCCGTTCCTGGCGGACGGCACGCCCGTGCAGGTCGTGCTGAACCCGCTCGGCATCCCCGGTCGAATGAACTTCGGCCAGGTGCTCGAGCTTCACCTCGGCTGGATCGCCCAGCAGGGCTGGAAGGTCGAGGGCACCCCGGAGTGGGCAGCCAACCTGCCGCAGGAGGCCTTCGAGGCAGCCCCCGGCACGAAGGTCGCCACCCCGGTGTTCGACGGTGCGTTCGAGCAGGAGATCGCGGGTCTGCTGGATTCGACCCTGGTCAACCGCGACGGCGAGCGTCTCATCGACTCCACCGGAAAGACGCTGCTGTTCGACGGCCGCTCCGGAGAGCCGTTCCCCGCCCCGATCTCGGTCGGGTACATGTACATCCTGAAGCTGCACCACCTCGTGGACGACAAGATCCACGCGCGCTCCACCGGCCCGTACTCGATGATCACGCAGCAGCCGCTGGGTGGTAAGGCACAGTTCGGTGGCCAGCGCTTCGGTGAGATGGAGGTGTGGGCCCTCGAGGCCTACGGCGCCGCCTACGCGCTGCAGGAGCTCCTCACGATCAAGTCCGACGACATCGTGGGCCGCGTCAAGGTCTACGAGGCGATCGTCAAGGGCGAGAACATCCAGGAGCCCGGCATCCCCGAGTCCTTCAAGGTTCTGATGAAGGAGATGCAGTCGCTCTGCCTGAACGTCGAGGTCCTCTCGGCAGACGGCACGGCGGTCAATCTCCGCGACGGCGACGACGAGGCGTTCCGCGCCGCGGAGGAGCTCGGAATCAACATCTCCACCCGGTTCGAGTCGACGTCGATCGACGAGATCTGACCCGGACGATCCCGAGGGGCCGCCCTGCGGCCCCTCGATCACCGAAAACTTTCTGAGACACAGGAGAACTAGTGCTCGACGCAACATCTTTCGATGAGCTTCGCATCGGTCTTGCCACTGCCGACGACATCCGTCGTTGGTCCTTCGGCGAGGTCAAGAAGCCCGAAACCATCAACTACCGCACGCTCAAGCCCGAGAAGGACGGCCTCTTCGGCGAGCAGATCTTCGGTCCCTCCCGCGACTGGGAGTGCGCCTGCGGCAAGTACAAGCGGGTCCGCTTCAAGGGCATCGTCTGCGAGCGCTGCGGCGTGGAGGTCACCAAGAGCTCCGTCCGTCGCGAGCGCATGGGCCACATCGAGCTCGCCGCTCCCGTGACCCACATCTGGTACTTCAAGGGCGTTCCCTCGCGCCTCGGGTACCTGCTGGACATGGCGCCGAAGGACCTCGAGAAGGTCATCTACTTCGCCGCCTACATGGTCATCTCGGTCGATGAGGACGCGCGCCACCGCGACCTGCCGACGCACGAGTCGAACCTGCGCCTGGAGATGAAGAACCTCGGCGACCGCCGCGATTCCCGCGTCGCCACCCGCCTGGCGAAGCTGGAAGAGGAGCTCGCCGCGCTGGAAGCGGAGGGCGCCAAGGCCGACCAGAAGAAGAAGGTCAAGGATGCCGCCGAGAAGGAGATGGCATCCATCCGCAAGAACTTCGACGAGCAGATCTCGAAGCTCGAGCGGGTCTGGGAGGAGTTCCGCACCCTCGAGGTCGGAAACCTGAAGCAGGAAGACGACGTCTTCTACGAGCTGCAGGACCGCTTCGGCCAGTACTTCGAGGCGCACATGGGCGCAGAGTCCATCAAGCGTCGCCTGGAGGAGTTCGACCTGGCCGCTGAGGCCGAGAACCTGCACCTGCAGATCTCCGAGGGCAAGGGTCAGCGCAAGATCCGCGCGATCAAGCGCCTGAAGGTCGTCAACTCGTTCCTGTCGACGGGCATGAGCCCGGCCGCCATGGTGCTCGACGTCGTCCCGGTGATCCCGCCGGAGCTGCGCCCGATGGTGCAGCTGGACGGTGGCCGCTTCGCGACCAGCGACCTGAACGACCTGTACCGCCGCGTGATCAACCGCAACAACCGCCTGCGTCGCCTGATCGATCTCGGTGCCCCCGACATCATCGTCAACAACGAGAAGCGCATGCTGCAGGAGGCCGTCGACGCGCTGTTCGACAACGGCCGCCGCGGTCGTCCGGTCACCGGTACCGGCAACCGTGCGCTGAAGTCGCTGTCCGACATGCTCAAAGGCAAGCAGGGCCGGTTCCGTCAGAACCTGCTCGGCAAGCGCGTGGACTACTCGGGCCGTTCGGTCATCATCGTCGGACCCCAGCTCAAGCTGCACCAGTGCGGTCTTCCCAAGCAGATGGCGCTGGAGCTGTTCAAGCCGTTCGTCATCAAGCGCCTGATCGACCTGGGTCACTCGCAGAACATCAAGGCCGCCAAGCGCGCCGTCGAGCGCACCCGTCCCGAGGTCTGGGACGTGCTCGAGGAGATCATCCGCGAGCGCCCCGTGCTGCTCAACCGTGCGCCGACGCTTCACCGCCTCGGCATCCAGGCGTTCGAGCCGCAGCTCGTCGAGGGCAAGGCCATCCAGCTCCACCCGCTGGTGTGTGCCGCGTTCAACGCCGACTTCGACGGTGACCAGATGGCCGTGCACCTGCCGCTGTCGGTCGAGGCCCAGGCCGAGGCCCGCATCCTGATGCTGGCGTCGAACAACATCCTGAAGCCGTCCGACGGCCGCCCGGTGACCCTGCCCTCGCAGGACATGATCATCGGCCTCCACCACCTGACCACGGTCAAGGAGGGCGCCACCGGCGAGGGTCGCGTGTTCGGCTCCGTCGGCGAGGCGATCCTGGCCAAGGACGAGGGCACCCTCGACCTGCAGGCGAAGGTCCGCATCCGCATCCGCGGTCTGTCGTTCCTCGAGGGCGAAGCGCCCGAGGGCTACGAGCGCCACGGTCTCGTGGACGCCTCGCTCGGCCAGGCGATCTTCAACGACACCCTTCCCAAGGGCTACCCGTTCGTTCGCGAGCAGGCCGACAAGGGCAAGCTGTCGCAGATCGTCAACAAGCTGGCCGAGGAGTACCCCAAGGTCGAGGTCGCAGCTTCGCTGGACCGCATCAAGGATGCCGGCTTCTACTGGGCCACCCGTTCGGGTGTCACCGTCGCCCTCAGCGACATCCTGACGCCGCCGAACAAGGCCGAGATCGTCGCCGGCTACGAGAAGCAGGCCGCGAAGGTCACCGCGCAGTTCGAGAAGGGTCTCACCACCGACGCCGAGCGTCGTCAGGAGCTCATCAAGATCTGGACCGAGGCGACCGACGAGGTGCAGAAGGCCATGCGGGACAACTTCCCGGCCGACAACACCATCAACCGCATGGTCAGCTCCGGCGCCCGTGGTAACTGGCTGCAGATCCGCAACATCGCGGGTATGCGAGGCCTGGTGAACAACCCCAAGGGTGAGATCATCCCGCGTCCGATCATCTCCTCGTACCGCGAGGGTCTGTCGGTGGCGGAGTACTTCATCGCCACGCACGGTGCCCGTAAGGGTCTGGCCGACACCGCCCTGCGTACCGCCGACTCGGGTTACCTGACCCGACGCCTGGTGGACGTCTCGCAGGACGTCATCATCCGCGAGGAGGACTGCGGCACGAGCAAGGGCCTGGAGTTCACCATCGCGGCCCCCGGTGCCGACGGCACGCTGCGTCGCGACGAGAACGTGGAGAACTCCGTGTTCGCCCGCACGCTCGCCGCCGACGTGGTCGACGCCCAGGGCGCGATCGTCGCCGCTGCCGGTGACGACGTGGGCGACGTGCTCATCGACAAGCTGGTCGAGGCCGGCGTCGAGACCATCAAGGTCCGCTCGGTGCTCACCTGCGACTCCGCCGTCGGCGTGTGCGCGAACTGCTACGGCCGTTCGCTGGCCACCGGCAAGATCGTCGACATCGGCGAGGCGGTCGGCATCATCGCCGCCCAGTCGATCGGTGAGCCCGGCACGCAGCTGACGATGCGTACCTTCCACACCGGTGGTTCGGCCTCGGCCGACGACATCACGCAGGGTCTGCCCCGCGTGCAGGAGCTGTTCGAGGCGCGCACCCCCAAGGGTGCATCGCCGATCGCAGAGTCCGCCGGACGCATCACGATCGACGAGACGGACAAGGCCAAGAAGGTCATCCTGACGCCCGACAACGGCGACGAGCCGCACGTCTACCCCGTGCTCAAGCGCGCGACGCTGCTGGTCGAGGACGGCCAGCACGTCACGGTCGGCCAGCCCCTGCAGGTCGGCACGCTCGACCCCAAGGAGGTCATGCGTGTCATGGGCGCCCGCGAGGTGCAGAAGTACCTCGTCAACGGCGTGCAGGGCGTGTACCGCTCGCAGGGTGTGCCGATCCACGACAAGCACATCGAGGTCATCGTGCGCCAGATGCTGCGCAAGGTGACGGTCGTCGACCACGGTGAGACGACGCTGCTTCCGGGTGAGCTGGTGGACTTCAAGCGCTACCAGAACATGAACCGCGAAGCGGTCGCCGAGGGCAAGCGTCCCGCATCGGGTCGCCCCGAGCTGATGGGTATCACGAAGGCGTCGCTCGCGACCGAATCGTGGCTGTCGGCCGCATCGTTCCAGGAGACCACCCGCGTGCTCACGCAGGCGGCGATG
Organism: Microbacterium sp. zg-Y818; assembly: GCF_030246905.1. Taxonomy (NCBI): domain Bacteria; kingdom Bacillati; phylum Actinomycetota; class Actinomycetes; order Micrococcales; family Microbacteriaceae; genus Microbacterium; species Microbacterium sp. zg-Y818. Next base: position 376,735 of record NZ_CP126741.1, read on the forward strand.
GAGGGTCGCAGCGACCCCCTGGTCGGTCTCAAGGAGAACGTCATCATCGGAAAGCTCATCCCCGCCGGAACGGGACTTGCGAAGTACCGCAACGTCGCCGTCGAGGCGACGGAAGAGGCCAAGAGCGAGCGGTACCCCAACCGCATCTTCGCCTCGGACGGCACGTACAGCGATGCCGACCTGAGCTACGTCGATTTCGACAGCTTCTCGACGGACGACTTCACGCCCGGCACCTACAACTGATGCGGGTGGGGCCGCTTCGGCGGCCCCACCGCCCCGCGCAGTGACACCAAGCGCCCCCGGTTCATTCCGGGGGCGCTTCGTCGTCCGCGCGCCCATGGCGCCGCACCGCCGCCGACGACTACCGTGGGCACGGAGGTGACCATGTCCAGGAGGGGTGAGCGCAGCGCGTGGCTGGCGTGGACGTTCGGCATCCTGAGCGCGGGGGTGGTGGCGGGCCTCGTGTGGCTGGCGTGGCCGGTGCTTCCGGCCGTCGTGAACGCCGCCGGTGACACGCTGGGCGGGCAGAGCGCCGAGGCCGGTGATGAGGAGAACCTGTCGGAGGGTCCCGCCGACTGCCGCAGGCTGTACTCCGATGCGCTGTGGGCGGGCCTGTCGTGGGAGCCCGGGTCCGATCTGGTGGAGGACCGCTCCGGGCCGGCTGTCACGGCCGGCGACCTGGTGGACTCCGTGGCCCCGGAAGTGCGCTTCACGTGCACCTGGACCTCCGAGACGGGCACCATCGTCACCACTCTCGCCGACGCCGGCACCGACGCGGGGGAGCTGGCCCAGTCGATGCTGCCCGGCCTCGGCTACGGCTGCGCAACGGTGACGGACGACCGGATGCGCTGTACGCGGGCGGAGGGCGACGTCTTCGAGACCCTCGAGCTCGGCGACGGCCGATGGCTGTCGACGGTCGAGACCGCATGGCATCCCGAACGCTATGCCTCCCGCGTGGCCGAGGCGGTCTGGCGCGACTGAGCTCGTCGCTGCCGCATCGAGGCCGTGTCTGAAGGCATCGGCGCACCGAGTCCGACACACGACGGCACGCCTGCGCGGCCCCGGCCGGTGTGGGCGTTAGCCTCGGCACTGCGGTGGCACGTGTCTCCGCAGGAGGAGTGCATCCCATGACCGACCCGAAGTACGGCGAGCCGGTGGAGGAACCCACCTCGGTGGACGACGTCGTCGGACGCGCCCACGAGGGTCTGGCCGAGGCGGAAGCCGCCGGCCGCGATGCCACCGCCGAGGGCTACCCGACCGACTCCGCGTCGGCACCGTCCGCGACGGAGCCCGCCGCGTCGGAGCCCGTCGCGGCGACCGACACCCGCGACCCGCTGTCGCCGGACTACGAGCCCACCGACGACGACTACGCTGCCGCCGGCTACGACCCGGCCGAGCCTGTGGCGCCGGTGCGCGACATGACCGACGCCCAGCCGGCAAGCTCTTCGGGCTACGACGCCGCCCAGAGCCCCGTCTACGACGTCTCCGAGGTTGTCGCGGCCGAGCGTGTCACGACGTACGACGCGCCCGAGACCACCGCCTCTGGCGCTTCTGTCGCTGACGAGTACCAGCCGCCCGCCGCGGTGCCGTACGACTCGCCCGTCCTCACCCAGAGCGAGCCGGCCGTCGGCTTCGCCGGCAGCCCGCAGCCGATCTTCGTGCAGGCGCCCGAAGCGCCGCGCCCCCGCGGCAACCGCGGCGCCGCAGGTGCCATCGGCCTCGTCGCCGCCGTCGCCTTCGCCGTGCTGTACCTCGCCGCGTGGCTGGGCTTCGGTGCGATCGAGGGCGAGGTCACGGCCGAGAGCCTCGTCGACGTGACCCTGGACATCCTCGTCACCTGGGCGTTCTGGGTGCCCGTCGTGGTGTTCTTCCTCGCCTTCTGGCTGCTGGGCGCCGTCATCAACCGCGGCCGCTGGGCGCACTGGGTGATCTTCGGTCTGCTCGTGGGCTTCGCCTCGTACGGCGGACACCTGCTGGGGCAGCTCTTCCAGGCGCCGTTCTGGCTGCTGAGCCCGAGCGAAGCGCGCGACCTGGTCGACGAGCAGCTGCTGGTGCCGCTGGCGGCCGTCGCCTTCATCCTGGGACGCGAACTGACCATCTGGTTCGGCGCGTGGGTGTCCGCGCGCGGTCGGCGCGTCACCGAGCTGAACGCCGAGGCGCAGCGCGAATACGAGCGCACGCTCGAGGCCGGGCCGCAGCTGTACCGCCCCTGATGCCCGAGCGCGAGGGGATGGCGCCGGCTACGGCGATCGTCTTCGCGCTGGTCGGATACTTCGCACTCCTCGTCTGCGGGCTGGGCGTGACGAGCCTCGTCAGTAACAGGAGCGTGCTCGTGGCGCCCGGCGCCGGGCCCATTCCCGGCGTCGTGGGCGCGGCGGTCTCGATCGTGGCAGTCGCCCTCGTGCTGGTCATCACGCTGCGGGCGCCGCGTCCGTCGTACGGCGTCGCGGCACTGACCGCGCTCATGGCGTTTCTCGGCTACGTCCTCGGTCTCGTCATCGGGGTGGTGGTCGCCGGTGTCGACGCGGGGCTGCTGGCAGCGCTGACGGGGAGCTTCGTGCTGTCGTGGTTCGCCGTCGTGGTCGCCGCCGTCGGAGCGGTCGCGGGGTGGGCCGCCGTCGCACTCGTGCGCACGCGGGCCGACCGGCCCCGCTGGCCCTGGGAGAACGACGAGGACGAGTGAACACGGGGCGGATCGCCACCGCCGCGGCGGGGCGATCAGTGCGCCCGGGGCCGCGGCAGGCGAGAATGTGACGGTGGAGCGCTCGCTTGAGACGCAGGTCAGCCAGGCCGTCGACGCCTGGCTGCGCTGGCTGCCGCGCTGGGAGCCGGCCACGCACCGGGGCCGCATCGCGCCGTGCCGGCGGTGCTTCGGCTCGCCGGTGCTGTCGGCGGCGGGACTCGGCTCCGATGTTCCGCACGGCGTGCAGCACGGGTTGTCCACGCGCATCAAGACCATCGTCGACCACGCGGTCGCGCAATACACCTCGCAGAACCTGCCGATGCTGCAGGCCGAGCTCGACCAGCAGGCGGCCCGCAACCGGGCGCGCAGCTACCGCCCGGCCGAGAACCTGGAGCCGGAATTCGAAGGGCTGCCGCTGGATCCGGAGCCCGTCCCCGGCGCCCCGTTCCTCTTCACCATCGCGGGCATGGCGGAGGAGGCGGAAGCGGACGTGCCGGAGCTGCCTCCTCTCAGCCCCGAGGCCAAGGCCGCGCTCCGACAGGAGGTGGGCCTGGCGGACGACTACGCCAACATGATCGGCCGGGAGATCTGCGCCGTGCTGCTGCGCCATCGCCTGCGCATCCAGGCGGGGGTGACGCAGTACGTCGAACCGCAGATCACCGCGATGCTCGATGAGCTGACCCGGTCGCTCGACGCCCCCTTCGGACCTGACCTGGACGGCGCGGAGCCGGCGTGACGTGCTCGAGTGACGGCGGGGTCGTCGCCGGCCCTATGGTGGAGGCATCGTGCGTCGCGGGGCTTCCCGCGCGGCTTGTCTGGGAGGAGGCGTGGACGCGGCGTCGCGTCCGAGACCATCGTGTCCGATAGCTTCTCGACCGCCCCCCTCGTGCTCGTTCTGCTGCTCGGTGTGATCCCCGCGGTCGCCGTGTACGTGTGGACCGCCCTGGCCCTCTCCGCCGTCTTCGCCAAGATGGGCCAGGAGACCTGGCGCGCCTGGGTCCCGATCGTCAACCAGGTGACCCTGCTGATGGTCGCCGGCATGTCCGGGTGGTTGTTCCTGCTCGTGCTGATCCCGGTCCTCGGGGCGGTGGCGTTCTGGGTGGCGACGATCGTCGCCGTCCACCGCATCAACCGGGCGTTCGGTCTCGGCGGCGGTATGACGCTGCTGGCCGCCGTGCTGTTCCCGGTGTGGGCGAGCGTCGTCGGGTTCGGCGTCGCGCGCTGGCAGAGGACGGATGCCGTGAGCGCGCCGGCCTACGCCCGCATCGGCGACGCCGCCTCGGGCGACGCGATCGCGGACCGCGATGCGCTCGCGCCGGTCCCCGTCACAGCGCCGGGCGCCTCGCAGCCGGCCCCCGTCGCCGATGACGAGCCTTCCGCGCAGCCGGTGCCGTCCTCGCAGCCGGTGCCGTCCTCGCAGCCCGTGCCGTCGTCGACGCACGTGCCGGCCGAGGAGGTCGGCGCCCCCGCACCCGCCCCTGCGGCGGCGTCGGCGTGGGCTCCGCCATCACGGGTGCCGACGGCCCCTGTCGACCGCGTCGCGGCGGCAGCGGTCGCGCCCGCCGACGATTCCGGCTCCGACCCTGCTACCGATTCCGCAGGACCCACCCAGCCCGATGCCCGGTCTGCCGATCCCGTTCCGTGGGCGCCGGCGCCGCCGCCCACGCCGGAACCGGTGGCACCCGCGACCCCGTCCGCCGCCTCGTTCGACCAGCGGTGGGCGAGCGGGTTCGACGAGGTGTCGGCGATCTCCCAACCGCCGGAGGGCGAGCCGGTGCCCGCTCGCCCCGTGGCCACGGGCATGCCCGCCCTGATGGAAGACGGCGCGACCGGTCCCGAGCGCGCCCGGACCGGTGACGCTTCGCCGCCGCGCGCTGCCGCGGAGCCGGTCGCCGCGGTCGCCCCGGCCTCCCGCGCGCGACTGCGCACCGCCCCGGTCGACATCGACCCCGCGCTGCGCGTCACCCGTGCGCCCGCCGCACCGCGGCGCGACGTCGCCACCCCGGGCCCGGAATTCCCCCTCGACACCGACGACGAGGTCTCGGCGGTCGCCGGTGCCCCCGTCGCGGGGGCGCCGCGCGCGGCCCGGGGCGACGTGACGCGGGCCGGGGCGCCCGAGGACTTCGTCGACCAGACGGTGATCGCCCGCCGTCGCCGGGTGGTGTGGGCGCTCCAGCCCGCGTCGGGCGCCGCGATCGACCTGACCGCCGACGTCGTGATCCTCGGACGCCAGCCGGCATCCGACCCCGCCCACCGCGGCGCACAGCTGGTCGCCGTCCCCGACGACACCCGCACCGTCTCTAAGACCCATGCGCGGCTCGAGCTGCGCGGCGACCGCTGGAGCATCACCGACCTCGGCTCGACGAACGGCGTCATGCTGCCGACCCTCATGGGTACCGAGGTCGAGGCCGAGCCGGGCGCCGAGCTCGCGCCGGGGGAGCGGTTCCTGCTGGGTGACGCCGCCTACCGGCTGGTGCGCACCGACGGGTGACCGCCGTTTGACCGCTTGGCCCCGCGCGCGTATCATGGAGCGGGTGTGCGCATTGCGCGCTCTGTGTCGTGCCGTGGTACGGGACGAGCACGGAACGCGCCGCACCTGAGGGACCGGTCTGCGAACAGGCCACCCCCACGGCATATCCACCACGAACGCTCGGCGATTCCCGCCGCGCCGGTGGATCTGTGGTGAAACCACGACGCTGTCACCGTGCAGCATTACAAGGAGAGAACGTGCCAACCATTCAGCAGTTGGTTCGCAAGGGTCGCTCGCCGAAGGTCGTCAAGACCAAGGCTCCCGCCCTGAAGTCGAACCCGCAGCAGGCCGGGGTCTGCACCCGCGTCTACACGACCACGCCGAAGAAGCCGAACTCGGCGATGCGCAAGGTCGCCCGTGTCAAGCTCCGCAACGGCACCGAGGTCACCGCCTACATCCCCGGTGAGGGACACAACCTGCAGGAGCACTCGCTGGTGCTCGTGCGCGGTGGTCGTGTGAAGGACCTTCCGGGTGTCCGTTACAAGATCGTCCGTGGCGCCCTGGATACCCAGGCCGTCAAGAACCGCAAGCAGGCCCGCAGCCGCTACGGCGCGAAGAAGGGTTGAGTTAGATGCCTCGTAAGGGACCCGCCCCGAAGCGCCCGGTCGTCAACGACCCGGTCTACGGCGCACCGATCGTCAGCCAGCTCGTCAACAAGATCCTCGTCGATGGCAAGAAGTCCATCGCCGAGTCGATCGTGTACACCGCCCTGCGCGGTGTCGAGGCCAAGAACGGCCAGGACGCAGTTGCCACCCTCAAGAAGGCGCTCGACAACGTGCGCCCCACCCTCGAGGTCAAGAGCCGCCGCGTCGGTGGCTCGACCTACCAGGTGCCGGTCGAGGTCAAGCCTCACCGCGCCAACACGCTGGCGCTGCGTTGGCTCGTCAGCTACGCGAAGGGTCGTCGTGAGAAGACGATGACCGAGCGCCTCCAGAACGAGATCCTGGATGCCTCGAACGGCCTGGGTGCCGCGGTCAAGCGCCGTGAGGACACCCACAAGATGGCCGAGTCGAACCGCGCCTTCGCCCACTACCGCTGGTAAACCTCCGTCGACGGTCCGGGGGTCGGATGAAGATCCGACCCCTGGGCCCGTCGGTGGGGCCAGCACCCCGCGACATCCGCAACGAAACGTAAGGACACCCCGTGGCACAAGACGTGCTCACCGACCTCAACAAGGTCCGCAACATCGGCATCATGGCCCACATCGATGCCGGCAAGACGACGACGACCGAGCGCATCCTCTTCTACACGGGCGTCAACCACAAGCTCGGTGAGACGCACGACGGCGCCTCGACCACCGACTGGATGGAGCAGGAGAAGGAGCGCGGCATCACGATCACGTCTGCCGCCGTGACCTGCTTCTGGAACAAGAACCAGATCAACATCATCGACACCCCCGGCCACGTCGACTTCACGGTCGAGGTCGAGCGTTCGCTGCGCGTGCTCGACGGTGCCGTCGCCGTCTTCGACGGCAAGGAGGGCGTCGAGCCCCAGTCCGAGACCGTCTGGCGTCAGGCCGACAAGTACGACGTCCCCCGCATCTGCTTCGTCAACAAGATGGACAAGCTGGGTGCTGACTTCTACTTCACCGTCGACACCATCATCAAGCGTCTGGGCGCCAAGCCCCTCGTGCTGCAGCTGCCCATCGGCGCTGAGAACGACTTCGTCGGCGTCATCGACCTCGTCGAGATGCGCGCTCTGGTATGGCCCGGCGACTCCAAGGGTGACGTCACCATGGGCGCCAAGTACGAGGTGCAGGAGATTCCCGCCGACCTCGCCGACCGTGCCGCCGAGTACCGCGAGAAGCTGCTCGAGACCGTCGCCGAGACCGACGAGGTCCTGCTGGAGAAGTACTTCGGCGGCGAGGAGCTCACGCTCGCCGAGATCAAGGGTGCGATCCGCAAGCTCACCGTCAACGGTGACCTGTACCCCGTGCTCTGCGGCTCGGCGTTCAAGAACCGCGGCGTGCAGCCGATGCTCGACGCGGTCGTGGACTACCTCCCCTCGCCCCTGGACGTGCCCGCCATCGAGGCGCACGACCCCAAGGACGAAGAGAAGATCATCGAGCGCCACCCCGACGCCAACGACCCGTTCGCCGCGCTGGCGTTCAAGGTCGCGGTGCACCCCTTCTTCGGTCGCCTGACCTACATCCGCGTGTACTCCGGTCACCTGGACTCGGGCGCTCAGGTGGTCAACTCCACCAAGGGCAAGAAGGAGCGCATCGGCAAGATCTTCCAGATGCACGCCAACAAGGAGAACCCGGTCGACTCGGTCACCGCGGGCAACATCTACGCCGTCATCGGCCTCAAGGACACCACCACCGGTGACACCCTGGCCGACCCGGCGCAGCCCGTCGTGCTGGAGTCGATGACGTTCCCCGAGCCGGTCATCGAGGTCGCGATCGAGCCCAAGACCAAGGCCGACCAGGAGAAGCTGGGTCTGGCGATCCAGAAGCTGGCCGAAGAGGACCCGACCTTCCGCACCGAGCTGAACCCCGAGACGGGTCAGACCGTCATCAAGGGCATGGGCGAGCTGCACCTGGACATCCTGGTCGACCGCATGAAGCGCGAGTTCCGCGTCGAGGCGAACGTCGGCAAGCCCCAGGTGGCATACCGCGAGACGATCCGCAAGGCCGTCGAGCGTCACGACTACACCCACAAGAAGCAGACCGGTGGTTCGGGTCAGTTCGCGAAGATCCAGTTCGCGATCGAGCCGCTCGAGGTCACGGCCGACAAGACGTACGAGTTCGAGAACAAGGTCACCGGTGGCCGCATCCCGCGCGAGTACATCGAGCCGACCAACCAGGGCTTCCAGGACGCGATGAACGTCGGCGTGCTCGCCGGCTACCCCATCGTGGGCGTCAAGGCCACCCTGCTCGACGGCGCCTCGCACGACGTGGACTCCTCGGAGATGGCGTTCAAGATCGCCGGCTCCATGGGCTTCAAGGAAGCGCTGCGCAAGGCGAACCCCGTCATCCTCGAGCCGCTCATGAGCGTCGAGGTGCGTACTCCCGAGGAGTACATGGGAGACGTCATCGGCGACCTGAACTCGCGTCGTGGCCAGATCCAGTCGATGGAGGATGCCGCCGGCGTCAAGGTCGTGCGCGCTCTGGTGCCGCTGTCCGAGATGTTCGGCTACATCGGCGACCTGCGCTCGAAGACCTCGGGCCGTGCCGTCTACTCGATGGAATTCGACAGCTACGCCGAGGTTCCTCGCGCGGTGGCCGACGAGATCGTCCAGAAGAACAAGGGCGAATAACCCTGGGGCCGGGAGCTCGCCTCACCTTCGCGGTGAGCTCCCGGCATCCACCCAACTGAATACCCACCTGTCTACTAGACTGAACCAATCCCCGTAGCGCCCCGGTCGCAATCCAGCGCCCGTTGCACTACACGACTGTCCTGAGGAGGACCCAGTGGCTAAGGCCAAGTTCGAGCGGACCAAGCCGCACGTCAACATCGGAACCATCGGTCACGTTGACCACGGCAAGACCACGCTGACCGCGGCGATCTCCAAGGTGCTCGCCGACAAGTACCCGTCGGCCACCAACGTGCAGCGCGACTTCGCGTCGATCGACTCGGCCCCCGAGGAGCGTCAGCGCGGCATCACGATCAACATCTCGCACGTCGAGTACGAGACCCCCAAGCGCCACTACGCGCACGTCGACGCGCCCGGTCACGCCGACTACATCAAGAACATGATCACCGGTGCCGCTCAGATGGACGGCGCGATCCTCGTGGTCGCGGCGACCGACGGCCCGATGGCTCAGACGCGTGAGCACGTGCTGCTCGCCAAGCAGGTCGGCGTGCCGTACCTGCTGGTCGCGCTGAACAAGTCGGACATGGTCGACGACGAGGAGATCCTGGAGCTCGTCGAGCTCGAGGTGCGCGAGCTTCTCTCCTCGCAGGACTTCGATGGCGACAACGCCCCCGTCGTTCGCGTCTCGGGCCTGAAGGCTCTCGAGGGCGACGAGAAGTGGGTTCAGTCGATCGTCGAGCTCATGGAGGCCGTCGACGAGTCCATCCCCGACCCGGTGCGTGACAAGGACAAGCCGTTCCTCATGCCCGTCGAGGACGTCTTCACCATCACCGGCCGTGGCACGGTCGTCACGGGTCGCGCCGAGCGCGGCACGCTGGCCATCAACTCCGAGGTCGAGATCGTGGGTCTGCGTCCGACGCAGAAGACGATCGTCACCGGTATCGAGATGTTCCACAAGCAGCTCGACGAGGCCTGGGCCGGCGAGAACTGTGGTCTGCTCCTGCGTGGCACCAAGCGTGACGACGTCGAGCGTGGCCAGGTCATCGTGAAGCCGGGTTCGGTTACGCCGCACACCGACTTCGAGGGCACCGCGTACATCCTCTCCAAGGAGGAGGGTGGCCGTCACAACCCCTTCTACACGAACTACCGCCCGCAGTTCTACTTCCGCACCACGGACGTCACCGGCGTCATCTCGCTGCCCGAGGGCACCGAGATGGTCATGCCCGGTGACACCACGGACATGACGGTCGAGCTGATCCAGCCGATCGCCATGGAAGAGGGCCTCGGCTTCGCGATCCGTGAGGGTGGCCGCACCGTCGGCGCCGGCACGGTGACCAAGATCATCAAGTAACTCTTTCGAGTTCCTTCACGAAACCCCCCGGAGCGATCCGGGGGGTTTCGTGCGTCCGGGGGCGGGGACATGATGAACGCGAGCGGATCGTCCGCGCACCGACAGGGGGGACCCCATGGGCATCGATGACGTGGTGAACAAGAGCAAGGAATTCCTCGAGCAGAACAAGGAGAAGATCGAGCAGGCGCTGCGCTCGGACAAGGCCGAGCACGTCAGCGACAGTGTGATCAACGCGGCGGCGGAGTTCGTCAAGAAGATCACGCCCGAGTCGGCCCATGCCAAGGTCGACAGCGTGCGGGAGAAGGTGGACGGCGCCGTGGGCGGCGGCAACGCGGGCGGCAGCGGTGCCGAAGCGGCCGCCTCGGCGGACGCCGCGGCGAAGGACGCGCAGAGCCCCGCCCCCGCCACGGACAAGCCGGCCACAGACAAGCCCGCCGCCGACGACAATCCCACGGCCGAGGCGCCAGGAGCCGCGGGCATCGCATAACGCCACGTCCCCGTTCTCGTCAGCCGAACCTGGAACCCGACACGCCTCAGTGGCGGCACGCTCGGGCCGCGCGTGAGCGCACAGCGACGCCCTCGGAGATCCTCCCGAGGGCGTCGCTGTGCGCAGCCACGATCAGCGACGGGCCTTGACGGTCTCAAAGGCGGTTTGTAGCTTGTGCATGAGCTCGTGCTGCAGGCGGTCCTGGGGGGCCACATGTCGCAGAGGAACACGTGTCTTGGGAGTCCGCTTCGGGGCTGCCCGTACGTCGACGAGAGCGACGAGGGTCTGGGATGAGCGGTATTCGGCGTGTCCGGAATCAGCAGCGGGCAGAACGACGGGCGCTGTGGCAGCGACCTGGGGGGCGGAGCGCGCGCGTCACGCTGACCGCGCTGCTGATCGCCACCTTGGCCTTCGCGAACGCGCCCGCGGGCGCCGCGGTGGCCGCGGTCGTGCCTCCGACCCCGCCGTCGCCGACGGAGTCGCCCGCGCCCGAACAGCCGACTCCCGCAGCACCCACGCCGGAGTCACCTGCACCGCAGGCCCCCGCTCCCACCTCCGAACCGCCCGCCCCGGAGCAGCCCGCTCCGGAGCCCGAGGCGCCCGCGCCGGCCGAGCCCGGGACCACCGACCCGCCGGCCACGGAATCGCCGGCTGCTCCCGAAGAGGCGGATCCGCTCGCGGAGGAACCCGGGATCGTCACACCGCTGGCGGCCGTCAGCGACTGTGCGGGGGGCAACTCCGTCTGCGGCACCCTGAACATCGTGAACGTCGTGCAGGGGGGCTCGGCGACCCCGGCCGACTGGGCGCTGCGCGCCAACATCGTCGGCACCGACGACTGGTACGACTTCACCAGCGGGCAGACGCGCCGTGTCACCAAGCCCGGCTCGTACACGCTGGAGGCCATCGGCACCCCCGGCGTCACCGACGACTACACCACCACGCTCAGCTGCTTCCTCAACGACACCAGCGGAGGCACCCGCCTGCAGTTCACCGAGGCCGAGGCGCTGGTGCAGTACATCGGCACGGGGAACCAATCGCTCGTCGCCTCGTGCACCTTCACGCACACCTCCACCGCGCCGGGCACGCTCGTGCTGAGCAAGGGCGGCGAGCGCACCGGCGCTCAGACCGTCGCGCCGCTGGCAGGGGCGACGTTCTCGGTCTACAGCGGCGGGACGGAGACCGAGCCGGACACCGACCCGGCCAACCTCGTAGGGACCTGCGAGACCGGCACGGACGGGCTCTGCGAGGTGAGCGTGCCCTCCGGTGCCCAGTACTGGGTCGTCGAGACGGCGGCACCTGAGGGTTATCAGATCATCGACAGCTTCGACGTCGGCACTTCGGCGTCGGCCACCCAGCAGCCGTACCGGCTGAGAACCGCCGTGATCCCCGCAGGAGAGACGGTGACCTATCCGCAGCAGGCCGGCGGCAACACCAACCTGCAGGCGCGGGGCAGCCAATGGGCCAACGCCGCGATCAACCCGACGCTGGCACAGACCTGCGGGCTGCGCGTGGGGCTGCTCGTGGACCTCTCCAACTCCCTGCAGAGCTCGCAGCAGGACCTGCGTGATGCGGCGGCGGGGTTCGTCGACACCCTGGAGGGGACTCCGTCCTCGATCGGCATCTGGACCTTCGCCGGCGGCGCGCCGGCCGTGGGCGCCGCAAACACCACCCTGCCGCTCACGCCGGTGTCGACCCCCGCGGGGGCGGCCACGGTGCGCGCGAAGGCGAACAGCCTGACCGTGGTCAACACCGGGGGGTGGGAGCAGGGCACGAACTGGGACCAGGGGCTCTGGCAGGTCGCCGGGGCCAGCACGGCCGACACGCTCGACGTGCTGCTCGTGCTCACCGACGGCAGCCCCACCTATTACAGCGCGCCCGGAACCGGCACCGGCGGTGCGCCGTCCGGTCCTGGCAACCGCACCCGCTTCGTCGAGATGGAGAATGCCGTCGCCTCCGCGAACGCGCTCAAGATCGAACGTGGCACCAGCGTGGTCGGCGTCGGCATCGGACCGGCGTCGGCCGGCGAGGAGCAGAACCTGCAGGCGATCTCAGGACCCACCGTCGGGCAGGACTACTTCCTCGTCGACGGGTACGAGGATCTGCGGGCGTTCCTCGAGGAGAGGGCGCTGGGCGAGTGCGCCGGCACCGTCAACGTCACCAAGCTCGTGATCCCCGCAGAAGGCGACATCTCCGACGCCGTCCCGACTCCGGGCTGGACCTTCGATGCGACCACCGAGGCCGAGGGTGTCACCGTCGACCCGGCATCCGCTCAGACCAACGAAACCGGCGCTGTCAGCTTCGCCGCCAACGGCATCGCCGCCGGCGGCACCGCGGACGTCACCGTCACCGAGACCCAGCAGGCGGGATTCGAACTCGTCCAGCAGGACGGCGCCAACGCCGCCTGTACGGACAACGCAGGCACAGCTGTGCCCGTCACCAACGCCGGCGAGCTGGGGTTCACGACCGCCGCACTGCAGGGCGGCATCGTCACGTGCACCGTGTACAACCGGGCGCCGGATCCCACGGTGTCGCTGCGTGTGGACAAGGCGTGGGTCGTCGACGGCGTGCCCTATGAGGACGGCACGCAGCCGGTCGGAAACGCCGACCTGACCCTCGACGGCCAGCCGCGCACCTTCGGCACCACCTACCCGCAGTACACCGTCGGCGACACCGTCGTCATCGGCGAGGAGGTGAGTGGCCTGCCCTCCGGCTGCACCAACGTCTCCAGCGGCGCCGGCGATCACGTCATCACCGCCGACGACCCGAACGTGGTGACCGTGACGAACACCGTCACGTGCGTCACGTCGCTCACGCTGGTGAAGTCCATCGCGAACGGCGACGCGACCGTCGAGGACTTCACGCTCACCGCGTCGCCGATCGGCGGCACCGGCCTCGATGGCCCGTCGGGCGTGAGCGGGACGACCGCGTCGGTGACCCCGGGCGTGCGGTACCTGCTCGCCGAGACCGGGCCGGCCACGTACGTGCAGACCGTCGAGGAGGGGGCCACGCTGATCGAGGGGGCCACCGGCAGCTGGGACTGCGTCGTCGACGGCGGCGGCGACTATGACGGCGCGGACGGCGGAGTCACCGTGTCGCTCGGGCAGGAGGTCACCTGCACGGCGACGAACCAGACCGCCACGATCGTGCTGCTCAAGCAGGTGGTCAACGACGAGGGGGGAACTCTCACCGCCGACGCCTGGCAACTCACCGCCGACCCCGGTGAGGGTGTGTCCGGCCTGACGCCCACCACCGTCACAGGCGCCCCGAGCGCGACCGCGGACAACACCTTCGCAGTCAGGCCCGGTCAGAGCTACACGCTCTCCGAAGCCGGCGGCGGCACCGGATACCGCGAGTTCGCGCTGGAGCAGCTGGTGGCGGGGGTGTGGACAGCCGTGGATCCCGCGGTCACCGTGCCGGCGCTCGGCACGAACACCTACCGCTTCGTCAACGTCGACGTCGCACCGACGCTCACCCTCGTCAAGACGGTGACCAACGACGACGGCGGAACCGCCGCCGCCACCGACTGGACGCTGTCGGCGACCAGTCCGGGTGAGCCCGAGGTCACCGGCGTCACCGGCACGGAGGCGGTGACCGCGGCGCCCGTCTTCGGCGGCGTCCCGTACACCCTCGCCGAGACGGGTCCCGAGGGCTACACGTGGGAGTCGCTCACGTGCGACAACGGGGCGGCCGTGTCGCCGTCGAGCCCGACGCTGACCCTCGAGGTGGGCGAGGCCGTCACCTGCACGTTCGTCAACGACGACGTCGCCCCCACCCTCACGCTGGTCAAGGAGGTCACCAACGCCCAGGGCGGGACGGCCGTGGCGACGGACTGGACGCTGTCGGCGACCACCCCCGGGGGGCCGGACCTCACGGGCGTCTCGGGAGCCGCTGCCGTCACCGGCGTCACCGTCCCGGCGGGCGCGACCTACACGCTCGCCGAGAGCGGTGGGCCCACCGGCTACGACTGGGTCGCGCTCTCGTGCGACAACGGCGCCGAGATCTCTCCGGAGAGCCCGACGCTGACCCTCGGTCTCGCTGAGGACGTCACGTGCACCTTCAGCAACACCGACCTCGCCGGCAGTCTCACCCTGGTCAAGGAGATCGTCAACGACAACGGGGGCACGGCCGTGCCGGAAGACTGGAATCAGCGGCTCACCGCGCAGCCCGCCGCCGGCGAGACCCTGGTCTTTGACCACAGCGAGACGATCGGCGTTCCGGGCGGAACGTACACGCTCGCCGAGATCGACCAGCTCGCGGGCTACGAGTTGACCGGCCTGTCCTGCACCACGGGCCAGACCTCCCTGACCTCCCCGACGGTCACGGTGCCCAACGGGGACAACGTCACCTGCACTTTCGTCAACGACGACATCGCGCCCACGCTCACGCTCGTCAAGACCATCGCCAACGACGACGGTGGCACCGCGGCCGCGACCGACTGGACACTGTCGGCGGCCACCCCGGGCGGACCGGATCTGTCGGGTGCGACCGGCGCCGCGGCGGTCACCGCGGTCACCGTCCCCGCCAACAGCGAGTACACGCTCGCCGAGACCGGACCGGACGGCTACGACTGGTCCTCGCTCTCGTGCGACAACGGGGCCGATGCCTCGGTGGCCGACCCGACGTTGACCCTGGCGTTGGACGAGGACGTCACCTGCACGTTCGTCAACGACGACGTGCCGGGAACGCTCACGCTCCTCAAGCAGGTCGTGAACGACGACGGCGGCACCGCCGTGCCGACGGACTGGAACCAGGCACTCACGGCGCAGCCCGCCGGGGGGACGGCCATCGCCTTCGACCACGACGTGTCACAGCAGGTCACCGCCGGTGAGTACACCCTCGCCGAGTCCGGTGGCCCGGAGGGCTACGAGTGGACGGCACTGACCTGCAGCACCGGGTCGACGACGCTGGAATCGCCCGCCGTCACCGTCGCCAACGGCGAAGAGGTCATCTGCTCGTTCACCAACGATGACGTCGCACCCACGCTGACGCTGGTGAAGACCGTCACCAACGCCAACGGCGGCACCGCCGAGCCCACCGAGTGGACGCTCGCGGCGAGCACCCCCGGCGGGCCCGCACTCAGCGGCGTCACCGGCACGCCCGCCGTCACCGCCGTCGCGGTCCCGGCCGGCGCGGAGTACACCCTCGCCGAATCCGGCGGCCCGGACGGCTATGAGTGGACATCGCTCGTCTGCGACAACGGGGCGACCACGTCCCCGGAGGAGCCGACGCTCACCCTGGGCCTGGCCGAGGACGTCACCTGCACGTTCGGCAACACCGACGTGCCCGGCTCCCTCACCCTGGTCAAGGACGTCGACAACACCCTCGGGGGCAGCGCCGTACCGGCCGACTGGAACCAGCGACTGACGGCCCAGCCCGCCACGGGCGCGGCGCTCGTCTTCGACCACGCCCAGACCCAGTCGGTGCCCGCCGGCAGCTACACGCTGGCCGAGGTCGATCAGATCGCGGACTACGAGTGGACCGCGCTGTCGTGCGACACCGGCGGCGTCACCCGCGACGCTCCCGTCGTGACCGTCGCCAACGGCCAGTCCGTCACGTGCACGTTCACCAATGCGGCCATCGCCCCGACGCTCACGCTGGTGAAGAACGTCGACAACCAGGGTGGCGTCGGCACCGCCACGCCCGAGCAATGGACGCTCAACGCCGTCGCGGGCGAGAGCGACCCCCTGCTGTCGGGCGAAGGCACCCGCACCGGGACGACCACCGCCGCGGTGTCCGGGCAGGTCGCCGCCGACGTCGACTACGCATTGTCTGAGACGTTCGGGCCATCCGGATACACCGCCGGTGACTGGGCCTGCGTCGAGACCGACGGCGGCGCCGCCTACCCGCTCGTCTCGGCCGGAGTCGTGCGACTCAGCCTCGGCGTCGACGTCACCTGCGAGATCGTCAACACGGCGATCCGGGCGGAGGGGACGATCGACAAGCAGGTGACCGACGGTTCGCCGGTGCACAACGCCGACGGCACGTGGACCATCTCCTACGACATCGTCGTCACCAACAACTCCGACACCTCGACGTTCATCTACAGCCTCGCCGACGCGCTGCAGTACGGCGAAGGGATCACGCCGACCGCGGCCACCTGGACCGGCCCCGACGGCACCTCGGGCGAGTTCACGCTGCCCGCCGGGACCGCCACCCTCGCCACCGACGTCTCGCTGCCGACCAGCGGTGACCCCGCGGCGCGGGCGACGCACACCTACACGGTGACGGTGACGGCGTCGATCGCGGACGGCACCCAGGACGGCGACGCCTGGCGGTGCGACACCGCGCCCGGCGTGCCCACGGCGGGCGGATTCCTCAACTCCGCGACGCTGTCGGCCACCGGTGAGGACGACCAGACCGTGTTCGGCTGCGGCGAGCCGGCGTTCCCGACCCTGGTGAAGACCGGCGTCGACCCCGCCACGCAGAACCCCGACGCCTCGTGGAACGTCTCGTACACGCTGACGCTGAGCAACCCGGGTGCGGTGGCGGTGCAGGCAGCGCTGACCGATACGCTCCCGAGCCTCCCCGGCGGCTGGGAGCTCGACGGGGACGTGTGGACCATCGCCGCCGTCGGCGAGGCTCCGGCCCCGACGACCGCGACCGCGGCGCCGGGCGAGACCGCGGCGGTGTTCACCGGACAGCTGCAGCCTGCGGCATCCCTGGTGTACGCCGTCAGCGGCGTGCTGCGCCCGACCGTCGAAGCGACGGACCCGGGGGAGTGCGCGACGGGCGGCGGAATCGTGAACACCGCGGGCGTCACCTCGGGCGAGATCGTGGTGGATGCCGAGGGCTGCGTCACGGTGAGGACCGCCGGGGTGACCGTCGACAAGAGCGACGGGGCCGCGCAGCAGCTGCCCGACGGCCAGTGGCAGATCGACTACGTCGTGACCGTCACCAACACCAGCGACACCGTCGCGACGGTCTACACCCTCACCGACACCCCCGACCTGGGCGAGGGCATCGTCCTCGTCTCGGGCGAATGGGTGGGCACCGCGCCTGCGCCGGACAGCCCCCTCGCGGCGGGAGCGACCGCCGAGTACACCTTCCGCGTCGTGGCATCCATCGACCCCGCCGCCGAGGACCCGTCGCTGACGTGTGAACCCGGCGAGGGTGGAGCCTTCTTCAACGGCGTCACGGTCGTCTTCCCCGGCGGCACCGCCCAGGACGACGGCTGCGCCGAGCCGGGCGGCCCCACGGTCACCAAGACCGGCCAGGCTCCCACCCCGCTCGGCGCGGGCGTCTGGATCATCTCCTACGCCGTGGAGGTGTCGAACACCAGCGGTGTGACGGTCGCCTACACGCTGGAGGATCGTCCCGAGCCGCTCAGCGGCGGCATCGCGCTCGTGACGCCGTGGACGGTGACCGGACCGACTGTCGTGCCGGACGGCGCGGGCACCGCCGCGCTCGCCCCCGACTGGGACGGCGCGCAGCAGCCGACGGCTGCGACCGGCCTGCTTCCGGACGGCGCGACCCACACCTACACCGTGAGCGGTCAGGTGAGCGTCGTGGATGCCGATCCCGATGCGCTCACCTGCGGCGAGACGCCCGAGGAAGGTGGCGTCTGGAACACCGCGCGGGTGGACAACGGCGCGTTCGAGTCGACGGATGAGGACTGCAGCGGACTGGTCGTGGTGCCGGTGGAGCTGGAGAAGTCCGACGGCACGGTGAGTGAGCTCGGAGAGGGACGGTGGCGCATCGACTACGTCGTGACCGTCACGAACCCGGGGCTGCAGCCGACGACCTACACCCTCACCGACGCACCGGAGTTCGACACCGCGTTCACGATCCTCGCGCAGGGCTGGGTCGGGTCCCCGAACGTCGCCGACGTGCAGATCCCGGCGGGCGGCGTGGACACGTACACCTACCGGGTGGATGCCGCATCGACCCAGAACCCGCTGCCCTCCAGCGCGCTGGAGTGCAGTGCGCAGGGCGGCGGATTCTTCAACACCGCCACCGCGACGCACCCCGGCGGGGTGGTCGCCGACAGTGGCTGTGCGGTACCGGTCACCCGTCCCGCGCCGGCGCCGGGCCCCGGGCTCGCGGGCACCGGCGGCACCGTGCAGGCCGGCCTGGGCTGGCTCGGCGGGACGGCGCTGACCGCTGGCATCCTGCTCCTGGTGCTGCTGCGCCGGAGGCGCCACTCGGAGTGAGTCGCCGGCCGGATCGGCGACACGCCCGAGTTTGCGACACGCCCGGGCGACGCGTACACTAGTGAAGTTCCACATTCCGGTGGTCGCTCTGCGTGCCCCGGATCACTGTCACGGCAGTGCATAGGCGGCGCGATACGCGCAGGGTCCTAGGCCGCGGGCAGCAGAACACCACATCCCACAAACCCGACCCCGCTCCGGCGGGTCGCATTCCATGCGCACGGGGGAGTGAGGAGCCGCAGGCCGATCGGCGTGCGGTTTGACAGCAGAACAGCGGTGCAGCATCCCCACCTCGCGTGGTGACAAGTGCCAGGCGCAATTCCGCGCCACCGTGCGTCCAATGCGCTCATGACCCGTGAGACGTAAGACGCGAGAAAGAGAGTGAGCAGACAATGGCGGGACAGAAGATCCGCATTCGCCTGAAGTCGTATGACCACGAGGTCATCGACACGTCGGCACGCAAGATCGTCGACACCGTGACCCGTGCGGGCGCGACGGTCGTGGGCCCGGTGCCCCTCCCGACGGAGAAGAACGTCGTGGCCGTCATCCGGTCGCCCCACAAGTACAAGGACAGCCGCGAGCACTTCGAGATGCGCACCCACAAGCGCCTGATCGACATCATCGACCCGACGCCCAAGGCCGTCGACTCGCTGATGCGTCTCGACCTGCCGGCAGACGTCAACATCGAGATCAAGCTCTGAGGTTCGACATGGCTGACATCAACAACAAGGTTTCGAAGGGTCTCCTGGGCACCAAGCTCGGCATGACCCAGGTTTGGGACGAGAACGGCAAGCTCGTTCCCGTCACCGTGATCGAGGTCGCACCCAACGTGGTGACCCAGGTCCGCACGCCCGAGAAGGACGGCTACAAGGCCGTGCAGATCGCGTACGGGCAGATCGACCCCCGCAAGGTCAACAAGCCGCAGACGGCCCACTTCGAGGCTGCCGGCGTGACCCCCCGTCGCCACCTCACCGAGGTGCGCACCGCCGACGCTGCTGACTACTCACTCGGTCAGGAACTGACGGTGGACGGCACCTTCGAGGCCGGCCAGCTGGTCGACGTCGTCGGCACCAGCAAGGGCAAGGGCACCGCGGGTGTCATGAAGCGTCACAACTTCAAGGGCGTCTCCGCTTCGCACGGTGCGCACCGCAACCACCGCAAGCCCGGCTCGATCGGCGCATCGTCGACCCCGAGCCGCGTCTTCAAGGGCATGCGCATGGCCGGCCGTATGGGTGGCGAGCGCGTGACCGTCCTCAACCTCACGGTGCACGCCGTCGACGCCGAGAAGGGTCTGCTGCTCGTCAAGGGCGCCGTCCCCGGTGCTCGTGGCCGCATCGTCTACGTCCGCAACGCAGTGAAGGGTGCCTGATCATGGCTGACTCGACTCTCGCGCTCGACGTTCGTACGGCCGACGGCAAGAAGGCCGGCTCCGTGGAGCTGCCCGCCGCTCTGTTCGACGTCAAGACGAACATCCCGCTGATCCACCAGGTCGTCGTCGCGCAGCTCGCCGCGGCACGCCAGGGCACCCACTCGACCAAGCGTCGCGGTGAGGTCTCCGGTGCCGGCCGCAAGCCCTTCAAGCAGAAGGGCACGGGTAACGCCCGTCAGGGCTCGATCCGCGCACCCCAGATGACCGGTGGTGGCATCGTGCACGGCCCGAAGCCGCGCGACTACTCGCAGCGCACCCCCAAGAAGATGGTCGCCGCCGCCCTGCTGGGCGCACTCAGCGACCGCGCTCGCGGGCAGCGTCTGCACGTCGTCGACTCCTTCGCGATCGACGGCGCGCCCTCCACGAAGGCCGCTGCCGCGGTGCTCTCCGGGCTCACCGCCACCAAGCGGGTGCTCGTGGTCATCGACCGCACCGACGAGATCACCGTCAAGAGCGTGCGCAACCTCGCGTACGTCCACGTGCTGACTTTCGACCAGCTCAACGCCTACGACGTGCTCGTCTCCGACGACATCGTCTTCACCAAGGCCGCCTACGACGCGTTCGTCGCGTCGAAGAAGGCCAACACCGAGGAGGTCTCGGCATGACCACCGCGAACATCGCAGTGAACAAAGACCCGCGCGACATCATCCTCAAGCCGGTCGTCTCCGAGAAGAGCTACGGGCTCATCGACGAGGGCAAGTACACGTTCCTCGTGGACCCCCGTGCGTCGAAGACCGAGATCAAGCTCGCGATCGAGAAGATCTTCAACGTCAAGGTCGCCTCGGTCAACACCCTGAACCGCCCCGGCAAGGCACGTCGCACCCGCTTCGGGATGGGCAAGCGCAAGGACACCAAGCGCGCCATCGTGACGCTCAAGTCGGGCACCATCGACATCTTCACGGCAGTCGGCTGACGGTCGGGACAGAGGACTAGAGAACATGGCTATTCGCAAGTACAAGCCCACGACCCCGGGTCGCCGCGGCTCGTCGGTGGCCGACTTCGCCGAGATCACCCGATCGACGCCTGAGAAGTCGCTCCTCCGCCCGCTCTCCAAGACCGGTGGTCGCAACAACCAGGGCCGCATCACCACCCGCCACATCGGCGGTGGCCACAAGCGCCAGTACCGCGTCATCGACTTCCGTCGCAATGACAAGGACGGCGTCAACGCCAAGGTCGCTCACATCGAGTACGACCCCAACCGCACCGCACGCATCGCGCTGCTGCACTACTTCGACGGCGAGAAGCGTTACATCCTCGCGCCGAACAAGCTGGCGCAGGGCGACATCGTCGAGTCGGGTGCCGGCGCTGACATCAAGCCGGGCAACAACCTGCCGCTGCGCAACATCCCCACCGGTACCGTCATCCACGCCATCGAGCTCCGCCCCGGCGGCGGCGCGAAGATGGCGCGTTCGGCGGGCACCTCGGTGCGTCTCGTCGCCAAGGACGGCCCCTACGCGCAGCTGCGTCTGCCCTCGGGTGAGATCCGCAACGTCGACGCACGCTGCCGCGCCACGATCGGCGAGGTCGGCAACGCCGAGCAGTCGAACATCAACTGGGGCAAGGCCGGCCGTAACCGCTGGAAGGGCATCCGCCCGACCGTCCGCGGTGTCGCGATGAACCCTGTCGACCACCCGCACGGTGGTGGTGAGGGTAAGACCTCCGGTGGTCGTCACCCCGTTTCTCCTTGGGGCCAGGCTGAGGGTCGCACCCGCCACGCCAACAAGGAAAGCGACAAGTACATCGTCCGCCGTCGCAACGCCGGCAAGAAGCGCAAGTAGGAGTAGAGGAAGATGCCTCGTAGCCTCAAGAAGGGCCCCTTCGTCGACGAGCACTTGCTTCGCAAGGTCGTCTCGCAGAACGAAGCCGGTTCCAAGAACGTCATCAAGACCTGGTCGCGCCGTTCGATGATCATCCCGGCAATGCTGGGTCACACCATCGCCGTGCACGACGGTCGCAAGCACATCCCCGTGTTCGTGACCGAGACCATGGTCGGCCACAAACTGGGCGAGTTCGCGCCCACCCGCACCTTCCGCGGCCACGTGAAGGACGACAAGAAGGGCCGCCGCCGCTGACGCGGTGGCGCAGAGAGGAGAGAGAGATGGTGGATTCCATCGCCCGCGTGCGACACATCCGCGTGACCCCTCAGAAGGCTCGTCGTGTCGTCGCTCTCATCAAGGGCAAGCAGGCTCAGGAGGCCCTGGCCATCCTGAAGTTCGCGCCGCAGAGTGCGTCCGAGCCGATCTACAAGCTCGTCGCTTCCGCGATGGCGAACGCCCGCGTCGCTGCCGACAAGAACGGCGAGTACCTGGATGACCAGGACCTGTACGTGAAGAACGCGTACGTCGACGAGGGTTCGACGCTCAAGCGTTTCCGCCCCCGTGCTCAGGGCCGCGCCTTCCAGATCAAGAAGCGCACCAGCCACATCACGGTGCAGCTGGCGACCCCCGAGGTCCAGGATGCTGCCCCCGCCACGACCAGCAAGAAGGCGAGCAAGTAATGGGACAGAAAGTTCACCCGTACGGCTTCCGCCTCGGCATCACCACCGACCACGTGTCGCGGTGGTTCTCCGACTCGACCAAGCCGGGCCAGCGCTACGCCGACTACGTCGCCGAGGACATCAAGATCCGCAAGCTCCTGCAGACGCAGCTCGACCGCGCCGGCGTGAGCAACATCGAGATCGAGCGCACCCGTGACCGTGTCCGCGTGGACATCCACACGGCCCGCCCGGGCATCGTGATCGGTCGCCGCGGCGCCGAGGCAGAGCGCATCCGCTCCGACCTCGAGAAGCTCACCGGCAAGCAGATCCAGCTGAACATCCTCGAGGTGAAGAACCCCGAGGCCGACGCTCAGCTGGTCGCGCAGGGCATCGCCGAGCAGCTCTCCGCACGTGTGGCCTTCCGCCGCGCGATGCGCAAGGGCCTGCAGGGCGCCCAGCGTGCCGGTGCCAAGGGCATCCGCATCCAGGTCTCGGGCCGCCTCGGCGGCGCCGAGATGAGCCGTTCGGAGTTCTACCGTGAAGGCCGTGTGCCCCTGCACACCCTGCGCGCGAACATCGACTACGGCTTCTACGAGGCGAAGACCACCTTCGGTCGCATCGGCGTGAAGGTCTGGATCTACAAGGGCGACCTGACCAACAAGGAGCTCGCTCGCGAGCAGGCCAACGCCCCGAAGACATCTCGTGGCCGTGACGACCGTGGTGGCGACCGTCGCCGTGGTCCGCGCAACGACGCACCCGTCGCAGAAGGAGCATCGGCGTAATGCTTATCCCCCGCAAGGTCAAGTACCGCAAGCAGCATCACCCCGGCCGTTCAGGCCAGGCCACCGGCGGCACGAAGGTCTCCTTCGGCGAGTACGGTATCCAGGCCCTGACGCCGGCCTACGTGACGAACCGTCAGATCGAGTCCGCTCGTATCGCGATGACCCGTCACATCAAGCGTGGCGGAAAGGTGTGGATCAACATCTACCCCGACCGTCCGCTGACCAAGAAGCCGGCCGAAACCCGCATGGGTTCCGGTAAGGGCTCGCCCGAGTGGTGGGTCGCAAACGTGAAGCCGGGTCGCGTCCTGTTCGAGGTCGCCGGCGTCAACGAGCAGCTTGCTCGCGAGGCACTCACCCGTGCCATCCACAAGCTGCCCCTGAAGGCACGCATCATCAAGCGCGAGGAGGGCGACGCGTAATGGCCGTCGGTACCAAGACGCTCGCTCCCAGCGAGCTCGACACATTCGAAGACCAGCGCCTCGTCGAGGAGCTCCGTAAGGCCAAGGAAGAGCTGTTCAACCTGCGCTTCCAGTCGGCCACGGGCCAGCTCGACAGCCACGGCCGCATCCGTGCGGTCAAGCGCGACATCGCGCGGCTGTACACCGTGATCCGCGAGCGCGAGCTCGGCATTCGTGCCACGCCCGCACCCGTCGAGACCGCGACGAAGGCGAAGAAGACGAAGGCCAAGAAGGCGGATGCCGCTGACGAGGCCGTGAAGGAAGAGGCCGAGTAATGGCTGAGACCACCGAGAAGAAGGCTGCCGCCTCGACCGCTCCGGTCGAGGCCAAGGGCCACGAGTCGTCGGCGCGCGATGTGCGCGACGAGAGCGCCCGCGGGTACCGCAAGTCCCGCCGCGGCTACGTCGTCAGCGACAAGATGGACAAGACCATCGTCGTCGAGGTCGAGGACCGCGTGAAGCACCCGCTGTACGGCAAGGTCATCCGCCGCACGTCGAAGGTCAAGGCCCACGACGAGGGCAACACCGCCGGCATCGGCGACCTCGTGCTCATCAACGAGACCCGCCCGCTGAGCGCCACCAAGCGCTGGCGCCTGGTCGAGATCCTCGAGAAGGCCAAGTAAGGCTTCGGCCTTCTTGGAATCCAAGGAGTAACAAGTGATTCAGAACGAATCCCGACTCAAGGTCGCCGACAACACCGGCGCCAAGGAGCTGCTCACGATCCGTGTGCTCGGCGGCTCCGCGCGCCGGTACGCCGGCGTGGGCGACATCATCGTCGCAACGGTGAAGGATGCCATCCCCGGCGGAAACGTCAAGAAGGGTGATGTCGTCAAGGCCGTCATCGTGCGCACCGTCAAGTCGACCCGTCGTCCCGACGGCTCGTACATCAAGTTCGACGAGAACGCCGCCGTGATCCTGAAGAACGACGGGGAGCCCCGCGGCACCCGCATCTTCGGTCCCGTCGGTCGTGAGCTTCGCGACAAGAAGTTCATGAAGATCGTCTCCCTCGCCCCGGAGGTCATTTGATCATGGCGAAAATCAAGAAGGGCGACCTGGTTCAGGTCATCTCGGGCGCCAAGCCCGAGCGCGGCGGAGACCGTGGCAAGCAGGGCAAGGTCCTCGAGGTCCTTGTCGAGCGCAACCGCGTCATCGTCGAAGGCGTGAACTACGTCACCAAGCACACCCGTGTGGGCCAGACCCAGCGCGGCACCAAGACGGGTGGCCTCGAGACGTTCGAAGCCCCCATCCACATCTCGAACGTCGCCCTGGTCGACCCCGAGACGAAGAAGCCGACCCGTATCGGCAGCCGCGTCGAGGAGCAGACCAAGAACGGCGTCAAGCGCACGGTCCGCGTGCGCTACGCGAAGAAGTCAGGCAAGGACCTCTGAGAATGAGCACTGCACCTGCCGTGGAGGCTGGCAAGATCCAGCCCCGCCTGAAGCAGAAGTACAAGAACGAGATCCAGAAGGCTCTGCAGGAGGAGTTCGGCTACTCGAACGTCATGCAGATCCCCGGGATCGTCAAGGTCGTCGTCAACACCGGTGTCGGTGAGGCTGCGCGTGACAGCAAGGTGATCGATGGTGCGGTCGACGACCTCACCAAGATCACCGGCCAGAAGCCGGTCGTCACCAAGGCCCGCAAGTCCATCGCGCAGTTCAAGCTGCGCGAGGGTCAGGCCATCGGCGCGCACGTCACCCTCCGCGGTGACCGCGCGTGGGAGTTCCTGGACCGCCTCGTGAACCTCGCGCTGCCCCGCATCCGCGACTTCCGTGGCCTCTCGCCGAAGCAGTTCGACGGGCACGGCAACTACACGTTCGGCCTGCAGGAGCAGGCGGTCTTCCACGAGATCAACCAGGACAAGATCGATCGCGTTCGCGGCTTCGACATCACTGTCGTCACCACTGCGAAGACGGACGAGGAGGGCCGCTCGCTGCTGCGTCAGCTCGGCTTCCCCTTCCGCGCCGACGACGCTCAGGCGTAATCGGATAAGCTTGGGCGTTTGGTCTCGGACCCTGCGGTCCGGGACCAAACGCCCGTACAACTGAACACCGCCCGTCATCGAAGGTCGGCTGTCGCGTAACGGCATCCGAAACCTCGTGAACAAAGGAACAAACTCATGACAATGACAGACCCGGTCGCAGACATGCTGACCCGTCTGCGCAACGCGAACTCGGCGCACCACGAAACCGTGTCCATGCCGAGCTCCAAGCTCAAGACTCACATCGCCGAGATCCTCCAGCAGGAGGGCTACATCGCCGGCTGGGAGGTCACCGACGCGCGCGTTGGGCAGACCATCACGCTGACGCTCAAGTACGGCCCCAACCGCGAGCGGTCGATCGCCGGCATCAAGCGCGTGTCGAAGCCGGGTCTGCGCGTGTACGCACGCTCGACCGAGATCCCCACGGTGCTCGGCGGCCTCGGCGTCGCAATTCTGTCCACTTCCTCTGGCCTCCTCACGGACCGCCAGGCCGAGTCGAAGGGCGTCGGCGGGGAAGTCCTCGCCTACGTGTGGTGATCTGAATGTCCCGCATCGGTCGTCTTCCCATCGACATCCCCGCCGGCGTGACCGTCGAGGTCTCCGGACAGGATGTCTCCGTCAAGGGCCCGAAGGGCGAGCTCAAGCTCACCGTCTCGCGCCCCATCGAGATCGCGGTGCAGGAGAACCAGGTTCTGGTCTCCCGCCCCGACGACGAGCGCGAGTCGCGGTCGCTTCACGGCCTGACCCGCACGCTCATCAACAACAACATCATCGGCGTCACCCAGGGCTACACCAAGGGCCTTGAGGTCGTCGGCACCGGTTACCGCGTCGCTCAGAAGGGCAGCTCGGTCGAGTTCGCCCTCGGCTTCTCGCACCCCGTGCTCGTCGACCCGCCGGCCGGCATCACGTTCACGGTGGAGGGCAACAACAAGCTCACCGTGAGCGGCATCGACAAGCAGGCCGTCGGTGAGGCTGCCGCCAACATCCGCAAGATCCGCAAGCCTGAGCCGTACAAGGGCAAGGGTGTGCGCTACGCCGGCGAGGTCGTTCGGCGCAAGGCCGGAAAGGCTGGTAAGTAACCATGGCTGTGACTTCCAAGTCCGTCGCACGCGCGCGTCGTCACGCGCGTCTGCGCAAGAAGGTCGTCGGCACCGAGGCGCGTCCGCGTCTGGTGGTCACCCGTTCGGCGCGTCACGTCTTCGTCCAGCTGGTCGACGACAGCAAGGGTCACACCCTCGCGTCGGCTTCGACCCTCGAGACCGACCTGCGCGGCTTCGACGGTGACAAGACCGCCAAGGCCCGCAAGGTCGGCGAGCTCGTCGCCGAGCGCGCGAAGGCAGCCGGCGTCGTCGACGTCGTGTTCGACCGTGGTGGCAACCGCTACGCGGGTCGTGTCGCCGCGATCGCCGACGGCGCCCGCGAGGGAGGCCTGAACCTGTGAGCGAGAACAAGGAGAACGAAGTGACCGAAACCGCTCCGGCTGCGGCCGCGGCCGCGCCCGAGACGGCAGCGGCGGAGCGCGAGCCCCGCCGCGGTGGTCGCGAGCGCAGCCAGACCCGCGACCGCAACTCGCGCGACCGCAACGACAGCCAGTTCCTTGAGCGCGTCGTCACGATCAACCGCGTGTCGAAGGTCGTCAAGGGTGGCCGCCGCTTCAGCTTCACCGCCCTCGTGGTGGTCGGCGACGGCAACGGTCTGGTGGGCGTCGGCTACGGCAAGGCCCGCGAGGTGCCCCTGGCCATCTCGAAGGGTGTCGAAGAGGCCAAGCGCAACTTCTTCCGCGTGCCCCGCGTCGGCTCGACCATCCCGCACCCCGTGCAGGGTGAGGCCGCTGCCGGTGTCGTGCTGCTGCGTCCGGCTGCCGCCGGTACCGGTGTCATCGCCGGTGGTCCGGTGCGTGCCGTGCTCGAGTGCGCCGGCATCCACGACGTGCTGTCGAAGTCGCTGGGCTCGTCGAACACGATCAACATCGTGCACGCGACGGTCGCGGCTCTGAAGAGCCTCGAGGAGCCCCGTGCGGTCGCCGCCCGTCGTGGTCTCGACTACGACGCGGTCGTTCCGGCGATCATCATCCGCAACGAGGCCAAGGCCGCTGCGGCGAAGAAGGTAGGTGCCTGATGGCTGCCCGTCTGAAGGTGACGCAGGTCAAGTCCAAGGTGAGCGAGAAGCAGAACCAGCGTGACACGCTGCGCAGCCTCGGTCTCAAGCGGATCGGCGACTCGGTCGTCCGTCCCGACGACGCGCAGACGCGCGGCTACGTCAAGACCGTCGCCCACCTCGTCAAGGTTGAGGAGATCGACTAATGGCTGAGAAGGCCGAGAAGAAGGGCGCCGCCAAGGCTGCGTCCACCAAGGATGCCGCGGCATCGCGCCCCGGCGTGCTGAAGGTCCACCACCTGCGTCCGGTCCCCGGTTCCAACACGGCGAAGACCCGTGTCGGTCGTGGTGAGGGCTCGAAGGGTAAGACCTCGGGTCGTGGCACCAAGGGCACGAAGGCCCGCTACAGCGTGAAGGTCGGCTTCGAGGGCGGTCAGATGCCGCTGCACATGCGTACTCCGAAGCTGCGCGGGTTCAAGAACCCGTTCCGCGTCGAGTACCAGGTGGTCAACCTCGACAAGCTCGCCGAGCTGTACCCGCAGGGTGGCGACGTCACCGTGGGCGACCTGGTCGCCAAGGGCGCCGTGCGCAAGAACGAGAAGGTCAAGGTGCTCGGCACCGGAGACATCTCCGTGGCGCTGAACGTCTCCGTCGACAAGGTCTCCGGCTCCGCGGAGCAGAAGATCGTCGCAGCAGGCGGCACCATCAAGTAATCACGCCACAGGGGCCGGAGCGATGCTCCGGCCCCTGTGCCGTACTCTGGTTGACGGCGTGCCTCGCAGCCGCCGCCGATCTCACTGGAGGAATCCGACTTGTTCAGCGCCATCGCGCGGGTCTTCCGCACACCCGACCTGAGGCGGAAGATCGGCTTCACGCTCGGGATCATCGCCGTGTATCGCCTCGGTGCCCACGTGCCGACGCCGTTCGTGGACTTCCCGAACGTGCAGTCCTGCCTCGCGCAGTCAGGCGGCACCGAGGGCCTGCTCTCGCTTGTGAACCTCTTCTCCGGAGGCGCGCTGCTGCAGCTGTCGATCTTCGCGCTGGGCGTGATGCCGTACATCACGGCCACGATCATCGTGCAGCTTCTGCGCGTGGTGATCCCGCACTTCGAGACGCTCTACAAAGAGGGCCAGGCCGGCCAGAGCAAGCTGACGCAGTACACCCGCTATCTGACGATCGCCCTCGCGCTGCTGCAGTCGACCACGCTCATCACGGTCGCCCGCAGCGGTCAGCTGTTCGGCATCACCGGCATCGCGGAGTGCGAGCAGGTGCTCACCAACGACGCGTGGTGGGCGCAGCTGCTGATGATCATCACGATGACCGCCGGCACCGGCCTCATCATGTGGTTCGCCGAGCTCGTCACCGAGCGCGGCGTCGGCAACGGCATGTCGCTGCTCATCTTCACCTCGATCGCCGCCACGTTCCCCTCGGCCATGTGGTCGATCTGGCAGGCCCGCGGCTTCGAGATCTTCCTGCTGGTGCTGGCCGTCGGCATCCTGACCGTCGCCCTCGTCGTCTTCGTCGAGCAGTCGCAGAGGCGCATCCCGGTGCAGTACGCCAAGCGCATGGTGGGACGCCGCACCTACGGCGGCACCAACACCTACATCCCGATCAAGGTCAACATGGCCGGCGTCGTGCCCGTCATCTTCGCCTCGTCGCTGCTGTACATCCCCTCCCTCATCGCGCAGTTCAACCAGACGCCCGATGCCGAGGGCAACGTGCCCGGCTGGGTGGCGTGGATCCAGCAGTACTTCACCACCGGCGACCACCCGCTGTACATGGCGGTGTACTTCCTGCTCATCGTCGGCTTCACGTACTTCTACGTCGCCATCACGTTCAACCCGGTCGACGTCGCCGACAACATGAAGAAGTACGGCGGGTTCATCCCCGGCATCCGTGCCGGGCGTCCCACCGCCGAGTACCTCGACTACGTGCTCACCCGCATCACGCTGCCGGGCTCGATCTACCTGGGCCTCATCGCCCTCATCCCGCTTATCGCCCTCGCCACGGTCGGCGCCAACCAGAACTTCCCGTTCGGCGGCGCGTCGATCCTGATCATCGTCGGTGTGGGTCTCGAGACGGTCAAGCAGATCGACGCCCAGCTGCAGCAGCGCCACTACGAAGGGCTTCTCCGATGACCACGCCCCGTCTTCTCATCGTCGGACCGCAGGGCTCGGGCAAGGGCACGCAGGGCGTGCGCATCGCCCAGTCGCTGGGCATCCCCGTCATCTCCACCGGCGACGTGTTCCGCGCGAACGTCAAGGCGGGCACCGAGCTCGGCAAGCAGGTGCAGGCCATCATCGAGGCCGGCAACCTCGTGCCCGACGAGCTGACCAGCGCCATCGTGCGCGACCGGCTCGCGCAGGACGACGCCGCGGGCGGGTTCCTGCTCGACGGATACCCCCGCAACCTCGGCCAGGTGGCAGACCTCGACGCGTTCCTGTCGGGCCGCGACGAGGAGCTCACCGGCGTCATCGAGCTCTCCGTCCCCCGCGAAGAGAGCATCTCGCGGCTCACGCTGCGCGCTGCCGAGCAGGGCCGCACCGACGACACCGAAGACGTCATCGCCCACCGCCTGTCGATCTACGAGCGCGAGACCGCGCCCATCCTCGACGTGTACCGCGAGCGCGGCATCGTCGACACGATCGACGGCGTGGGCACGCTGGACGAGATCACCGAGCGGATCCGCGTGGCGCTGGCCGCGCGCGATCTCGTCGGCGCCTGACCGACGTGCTGCGCCGCTCCATCTACAAGACCCCCGCACAGCTGCGGGCCATGGTCGAACCCGGCCGCATCACCGCCGCGGCCCTCGAGGCCGTCCGCGAGCTGGTCGCCCCCGGTGTGACGACGCTCGAGCTGGATGCCGCCGCAAGCGCCGTCATCCGCGCGCGCGGAGCCGAGTCGAACTTCCAGCTGGTGCGCGGCTACCGCCACACCGTCTGCACGTCGGTGAACGAGCAGGTGGTGCACGGCATCCCGAGCGACCGCGTGCTCGAGCCCGGCGACATCGTCTCGATCGACGCGGGCGCACAGTATCAGGGCTGGAACGGCGACTCGGCGATCACCGTCGTCGTGCCCGATCCGTCGCGGCCGCAACTGGTGGCCGAGCGCGAGCGTCTGTCCGAGGTCACTCGCGGGTCGCTGTGGGCGGGCATCGCCGCGCTGGCGCACGCGAAGCACATCGGCGAGATCGGCGATGCGGTGCAGGGCTACATCGAGCAGTCCGGCGAGGACTACGGCATCCTGCGCGATTACGTCGGCCACGGCATCGGCCGCAAGATGCACGAGGCGCCGTCGGTGTTCAACTACCGCGTCGCCGACCGCGGCGCCGAGGTCAAGCCGGGACTGTGTCTCGCGATCGAGCCGATGGTGGTCGCCGGCAGCGAGGAGACCTTCGTCGAGGACGACGACTGGACCGTCTCGACCGTCGACGGCTCAGCCGGCTCACACTGGGAACATAGCGTCGCCGTGCATCATGGAGGCATCTGGGTGCTCACTGCGCCCGATGGAGGAGCCGCGGGTCTGGCGCCGTTCGGCGTTGTCCCGCGCGAGATCGGATAGGGGCAGCTCGTGGCAGCGGCAGGGAACAAGACCAACTGGTTCGCGATCTGGGTGAGTGTGGCGGTCGTCGTCGTGCTCGTCGGCGTCGGCGGTCTGGTGTGGTGGATGAACAGCGCCGCCACGTCGCCAGGCACGGCGCCCGAGTCCTCTGCGGTCGACTCCGAGACCGGCGCGATCATCGTGGGCGACGGTCCCGACGAGGTCGAGGTCTGGGCCGACTTCTACTGCCCCCACTGCCAGGACTTCGAGGACCTGTACGGTCCCACCATTTCGGAGCTCGTCGACTCCGGCGACATCACGCTGCGGCTGCAGCCGGTGGCGCTGCCGAGCCTGAACGCGGCATCCGGCACGGAGTTCTCGGCCCGCTCGGCCAGCGCGATGTACTGCGTGGCCGAAGAGGCCGGCGGCGAGGCCGCGTATGACTTCATGACCTCGGTGTTCGCGCTGCACCCGACCGGCGAGGGGCTCACCAACGAGAAGCTCACGCAGCTGGCCGAGGATGCCGGTGCCCCCGATGCCGGGGAGTGCATCGCCGATCAGACGCACGCGAAGTTCGCAGAGTCGCAGGTGCAGAACCTTCCCGCCAACGACCAGGGCCAGGCCGGCACGCCGAGCCTGCTGGTCAACGGCGAGTACGTCACGATCACCGGCGACGTCGCCGCCGACATCACCGACCGCCTGGGCTGAGCCGCGCTTTCGCTGCCGCGCCCGCGGCCCCGGACCCGCGAGACCGCTGCGGCCGAGAAACCACTTCTCGGATGAGGCATCACGCACTGCGTGGTTTCCCGTCCGAGAAGTGGTTTCTCGTTGCGGGAAGCGACCGCGGATGGTGCCGCAGCGTGGACAGCAGCGCCCGCTGCGGGGCGCGGAGGTGGGCAATGCCGGCGCGATGCAGTCTCTCGTCGAGCGGTGTCACCCGCATCGCGGCGGCCCAATCCCACCGGGTGAACGCCCGCACCTGCCGGCGCAGGCGGTCTTCGCGGCGCTTCTCGTCGACCACACGCGCCACGACATCGGTGCCGGTGTACTTGCCGTAGCCGTCGGACTCCCCGATGACGCTCGCCCGGCGCCAGAAGAAGTCCGCGCGGTCGCGCACGCCCTCCGCGATGAACTCGACCTGGGTCTCGGGCTCCGCGTATCCGAGCCAGATCGCGGTGGCGCGGCTGACGGTCTCGCCCGCCGACTCCGCGCGCGGATCGATCATCGGCAGGAGCAGCGCGAACCGGGCGCTCCCGCGGCCCCGCGGCTGCGCGCGGGCGACCTCGCGCAGGAGCTCGATGGATGCCGCATCGGTGCGGCTGGGGGAGACTGCGGCATCCGCGACGGCGAGACCGAACGCCGGGGGCAGCACGCGCATGAGGTCCACCGCGGTGGTGGCGAGCGATGTGAGCAGCACTCCGCCGCGCGCGACCAGCGCCTTCTGTTCGCCACTCGTGTGCACGCACACGTCGCCGAATCGGCGCGAACTGGCGCGATCCGGGTCGTACACATGAATGTCGCGTGGCTCGCCGAAGATCGGCAGGCCCAGCGCGACCGCCGCGGACTCGAACGCCAGAACGGCGTCCGGATGCCGAAGGTGGAACGCGTGCACGCGGGCGGCATAGCGCTCCCACGACCGGAGCCGATCCCACTCCTCGCGGATCGCGTACACCCCCGGCCGCACGCGGACGTGAGCAGCCCCGTCGCGAACGCGCAGCCCCGCCTCGAGCGCGTGCGCCTGCACCACGAACGAGAGGGGCGAGAGCGGCGCGCTCAGGGGTGGCATACCGCCCAGCCTCGGTGGTCCAGGCGTCCTCGTGGTGATGCGGGCCCCCAACCGGGGACAGTCTGGCGGCTTCGCGGATTGGGGAGGGGCCGTTCGCGGGGCGTGGCCGGTGGCATCCACCCGTGCGAAACCACGATCTGGATGGGAAACGCCGCAATGCGTGGTTTCCCATCCGAGGAGTGGTTTCTGGCGGGCGCTGCGCCCGTCACGCGCGCGGGAGCGACACGCCCGAGTTGCCGCATGCGGCAGTACCACGTATGCTTGACGTTTGGTGCGTTGCGCCCGCTTTGGCGTGTCGCCGTACCGAATCCCCATCCACCGCAGACCGACCGGTCCGCACTACTGTAAGCGAGCGTATGGCGAAGAAAGACGGTGTCATCGAGATCGAGGGTGTGATCTCCGAGGCTCTCCCGAACGCGATGTTCCGCGTGGAGCTGAGCAACGGACACAAGGTGCTCGCAACGATCTCGGGCAAGATGCGACAGAACTACATCCGCATCATCCCCGAGGACCGCGTTGTCGTCGAGCTCAGCCCGTACGACCTCACGCGCGGTCGCATCGTCTACCGCTACCGCTAGACCGGTCGAGAAGTAACGCCCCGGGGCATGCTGCCCTGCCCGGCGAAGACAGCGAACAGGAAAATCATGAAGGTCAACCCCTCCGTCAAGCCCATCTGCGACCACTGCAAGGTCATCCGCCGCCACGGTCGCGTCATGGTCATCTGCAAGTCCAACCCGCGCCACAAGCAGCGCCAGGGTTGACGCGGGGGATGCCACGGCATCCCACCCCACAGACGTACAACTGAACAACACACACGGCAGGATCAGAACCTCGCAAGAGGGGACACCTCGGGGCGGAGGCCCGGGCACCGATCCTGCTCCACACCTCCACTCACTCCTAGGAGAGCCGCATGGCACGTCTTGCCGGCGTCGACATCCCGCGCGATAAGCGCGTGGTCATCGCCCTGACCTACATCTACGGCGTTGGCCGTACCCGTTCGCTCGAGATCCTCGAGGCGACCGACATCAGCGGAGACATCCGCGTCAAGGACCTCACTGACGACCAGCTCGTCACGCTCCGCGACTACATCGAGGGCAACTACAAGGTGGAGGGTGACCTTCGCCGCGAGGTGGCCGCCGACATCCGCCGCAAGGTGGAGATCGGATCCTACGAGGGCCTGCGCCACCGCCGCGGCCTGCCGGTGCGCGGCCAGCGCACCAAGACCAACGCTCGTACCCGCAAGGGTCCCAAGCGCACGGTCGCCGGCAAGAAGAAGGCGCGCTAGGCCTCCGCCGGCGCCCCAGGATTTAGGGAGAACGCAGAAACATGGCACAGGCCAAGAGCGCCGCGCGCAAGCCGCGTCGCAAGGAGAAGAAGAACATCGCGCTGGGTCACGCCCACATCAAGTCGACGTTCAACAACACCATCGTCTCGATCACGGACCCGTCCGGCGCTGTCATCAGCTGGGCCTCGTCCGGTGGCGTGGGCTTCAAGGGCTCGCGCAAGTCGACCCCCTATGCCGCAGGCATGGCGGCGGAGTCGGCTGCGCGCCAGGCTCAGGAGCACGGCGTCAAGAAGGTCGACGTCTTCGTGAAGGGTCCGGGTTCGGGCCGCGAGACCGCGATCCGCTCGCTGACGGCCGCCGGCCTCGAGGTGGGGTCCATCCAGGACGTCACCCCGCAGGCGCACAACGGCTGCCGTCCGCCGAAGCGCCGTCGCGTCTGATCCACGACCGACTCCGGAGCGGGACCCGCAGGTGCGCGGTCCCGCTCCGACCCCGTGGCACGCACGCTTCCCGGATGCCGCGACGCGCGGCATCCGACGACAACTCAACACCTCACCACACACACGTGTCATATAGCGGTCACGTGATTGAAAGGAACACATCGTGCTCATCGCACAGCGTCCCACTTTGACCGAGGAGAAGATCGGCGAGTTCCGCAGCCGGTTCATCATCGAGCCGCTGGAGCCCGGGTTCGGATACACGATCGGCAACGCGCTGCGCCGCAGCCTGCTGTCGTCGATTCCCGGCGCGGCCGTCACCAGCATCCGTATCGACGGCGTGCTGCACGAGTTCAGCACGATCCCCGGTGTCCGGGAGGATGTCACCGAGATCATCCTCAACATCAAGCAGCTGGTCGTCTCGAGCGAGCGCGATGAGCCCATCACCGCGTACCTGCGCAAGACGGGTGCCGGCGAGGTCACCGCGGCGGACATCTCCGCTCCGGCCGGTGTCGAGGTGCACAACCCCGAGCTGGTCATCGCGACCCTCAACGACACCGCCAAGTTCGAGCTGGAGCTGACGATCGAGCGTGGCCGCGGCTACGTCTCGGCCACGCAGAACCGCAACGAGTACGCCGAGGCCGGGGTCGTCCCGATCGACTCGATCTACTCGCCGGTGCTCAAGGTCAGCTACCGCGTCGACGCCACGCGTGCCGGTGAGCGCACCGACTTCGACAAGCTGGTGCTCGACGTCGAGACGAAGGCCTCGATGTCGCCGCGCGACGCCGTCGCCTCGGCCGGTCGCACCCTGACCGAGCTGTTCGGCCTCGCCCGCGAGCTGAACGTCGAGGCCGAGGGCATCGAGATCGGCCCCGCGCCGGTCGAGACCGTGCTCTCGAACGAGCTGTCGATGCCCATCGAGGACCTCGACCTCTCGGTGCGCTCGTACAACTGCCTGAAGCGTGAAGGCATCAACACGGTTTCGGAGCTCGTCGCGCTGTCGGAGACGCAGCTGATGAACATCCGCAACTTCGGTCAGAAGTCGGTCGACGAGGTGCGCGACAAGCTCGTCTCGCTCGGCCTGTCGCTGAAGGACTCGGTCCCCGGGTTCGACGGCGCGCACTTCTACGGCGGATACGACGACGAGAACATCTGATTAGCGGATGCCGCGGCTCAGCGTGACGCCGGGGCGCGGCATCCGAACCCTTCTTCTTTCCTACTGGAGTAACTGACATGCCCAAGCCCACCAAGGGTCCCCGCCTCGGAGGCGGCCCCGCCCACGAGCGTCTGCTTCTTGCGAACCTCGCCGCAGCGCTGTACACCCACGGCTCGATCACGACCACGGTGACCAAGGCCAAGCGCCTGCGTCCGCTGGCCGAGCGCCTCATCACGTTCGCCAAGCGCGGCGACCTGCACGCCCGTCGCCGGGTGCTCTCGGTCATCGGTGACAAGACCGTCGTGCACACGCTCTTCACCGAGATCGCGCCTCAGGTCGCCGAGCGCGAGGGTGGCTACACCCGCATCACGAAGATCGGCAACCGCAAGGGCGACAACGCCCCCATGGCCGTCATCGAACTGGTGCTCGAGCCCGTGAACCCGAAGCCGAAGTCGGCGAAGAAGTCCGCTGCTGCTGCTCCGGCTGCTGCTCCGGCCGCCGAGGCCGAGGCTCCCGCCGAGGCTGACGAGACCGCTGCCGAGGCCGGCGCCGAGTCGCCCGAGGAAGGCGCTGCCGCTGAGGCCGCCGCCGAGGACGCTGTCGAGGAGCCCGCGAAGTCGGAGTGATCGCGTAGGCCGGTTCGCGCCGGCCGTGCACGTCGAGGCCCGCCCCTGGTTCGCCAGGAGCGGGCCTCGCGGCGTGTGCGGGGCGGTTGTGGCCGGCGGCGCGTCGCAACTCCTCAAACCGGGGCCGCGCGCCGCCGGACGGGCCCGGTTCGGCCGTTCGGGTGCGGTTCTCGAGGAGTTAGCGCACACGCGCCGGTGAGAAACCGGCGATGTCACCCGCCACGAGCAGCACGGCCCCCGCGGCGCCCGGCGTCACCAGATCGCGAGGCGCACGATCGCGCCGACGACGCAGGCCCACAGCAGGCTGGCGAGGGTGCCGACGATGAAGCGCTCGCGCGCGGCGGGCGTCGCCAGCTCCGAGAATCGGCCGATGCCCTTGAGGGCGACGACGACCGCGATCGCCTCGGGGAAGCCGGCGATGATGCCGAGCACGACCCCCAGCCGCTCGAGGTAGCCGATCGTGGTGCCGCCCCGCAGGATCTCCTGCATCGCGCCCGGGTCATCCCCGGCATCCGGTCGTGCCGAGACGAGGATGCCGCCGGCGATGCCTTCCCGCACGGTGCCGTGCGTGGCTATCGCGAGCACCCGCCGCACGGCCGGGTCGCCGCCGAGCACGGCCAGCACGACCGCCGGCAGCGCGACGACGAGCCCGAAGAGCCCCGGTATGTTCCACGGGATGACCGTGACGACCAGCAGGCACAGCACGACGATGCCGGCGGCGATCGCCAGGGTCGTGTTCTTCGGCCGGCGGAGGTTCACGACCACCAGGGCCAGGGCCGCGCCGAGCGCGACGAACAGGAAGATCGACACGAACGCGGCGAGGAGCGTTTCGGGGAACAGGACCGGCATGGCGCACAGTCTCGCACGCACCTCCCGCACGCCCGCGAGAATCGCCTCTTGCCCCGACGTGTCGGTGTGGCCATTCTCTGACCATGGCGAAAATGGAGCATTTCGAGATCCCCGCAGACGACATCGGCCGCGCGCAGGCGTTCTACCGGGAGGTGCTCGGGTTCGAGTACGAACCGTGGGGCGACGACATGGGCGTGCTGCGACAGCCCGAAGGCGAGGGCGTCAACGGCGACCTGCATCAGCGCGGCACCGCCCCGCATCCGACCGTGGTCTTCACCGTCGACCGCATCGAGGACACCGTGGCTCTCGCGGTGGCCCGCGGCGGCGAGCTGCTGGGGGCGATCCAACCGCTCGACGAGACGTCGCGGTGGGCGTACATCCGCGACAGCGAGGGAAACCTGATCGGCCTGTACGACGAAGTGTCGGCGGCCTGACCGGCCCCGCTGACCGGCCCGGCCCGCCGCCCCGGCGCTGGTAGCCTGAAGCGCGTGTCCACCGAAGCCTTGACCGTCGCAGAACCCGCCATCGACCCCTCGTTCGAGAACGTGTGGGACGAGCTGGTCTGGCGCGGCCTCGTGCACGTGTCCACCGATCAGCAGGCGCTGCGCGAGCTCCTCGGCGGCGACCCGATCACGTACTACTGCGGATTCGACCCGACCGCTCCGAGCCTGCACCTGGGCAACCTCGTGCAGCTGCTGCTGCTGCGCCGCATCCAGCTGGCCGGGCACCGCCCGCTCGGACTCGTCGGCGGCTCCACGGGGCTGATCGGAGACCCGCGGCCCTCGGCGGAGCGCACCCTGAACACCCCCGAGGTCGTCGCCGAGTGGGTGACGCGCCTGCGCGGCCAGGTCGAGCGGTTCCTGAGCTTCGAAGGCGACAACGCCGCGCGCATCGTCAACAACCTCGACTGGACGGCGCCGCTGAGCGCCATCGACTTCCTCCGCGAGGTCGGCAAGCACTACCGCGTCGGCACGATGCTCAAGAAGGACGCGGTCGCGGCGCGGCTGAACTCGGATGCCGGCATCAGCTACACGGAGTTCAGCTACCAGATCCTGCAGGGCATGGACTACCTCGAGCTCTACCGCCAGTACGGCTGCGTGCTGCAGACCGGCGGCAGCGACCAGTGGGGCAACCTCACGAGCGGCACGGATCTCATCCACCGCGTCGAGGGCGTCTCGGTGCACGCGATCGGCACGCCGCTGATCACCAACAGCGACGGCACCAAGTTCGGCAAGAGCGAGGGCAACGCCATCTGGCTCGACCCCGAGATGTGCAGTCCGTACCGGATGTACCAGTTCTGGCTGAACACCGAAGACGCCGACGTGGTGACGCGCCTCAAGATCTTCACGTTCCTCACCCGCGACCAGATCGCCGAGTACGAGCGACTCGTGGCCGAGGAGCCGTTCCGCCGGGCTGCGCAGAAGCGGCTCGCGCTCGAGGTGACGACCCTGGTGCACGGGCCGGAGGCGACCGCGGCGGTCGTCGCGGCATCCGAGGCGCTGTTCGGCAAGGGCGACCTGACGGCGCTGGATGCCGCAACCCTGCGCTCCGCCCTTGAGGAGCTGCCGAACGCCCAGGTCACGGCCCAAACGACGGTCGCGCAGGCGCTCGTCGACACCGGGCTCACCACGAGCCTGTCCGAAGCGCGCCGGGCGGTCGCGCAGGGCGGGGTGACCCTCGACGGCATCCGTGTCGAAGACGACTCGGCGCCGGTGACCGGCGGTCTGCCCGGCGGGGTGTCGGTACTGCGGCGCGGCAAGAAGACGCTCGCGGGGCTCTTCGTCTCACCGACTGCGGACTGACCGCGACGGCGACGGGCTGGTCGAGGGATGCCGTTCACTCCGAGCCATGCCCTCGTCGCGTTGCCGTTCCTGCGCACGCCGCTCGTTCCGGCGGCCATCGCCGTCGGGGCGATGACGCCTGACCTGCCGCTGTTCGTGCGGGGGACGCCGCTGACCTATGCAGTGACGCACTCCCGAGTGGGATTGCTCGTGACGGTGGCGGTGGCGCTGCTGCTGCTTCTGGTGTGGCGCTGCGTGCTGCGTCCGGCGGTACGCGAACTGTCGCCGCGGTGGCTGGCGGTGCGGTTGCCGCAGGAGTGGGACACGCCCTTCGGCCCCGCTGCGCGGAGCACGCTCGGTCTGTCGGGGGAGGGGCCCAGGCGCTGGGCGACGCCCGTGATCCTGGCCCTCTCACTTCTGCTGGGCGTGCTCAGCCACATCGCGTGGGACGAGCTGACCCATGCAGACCGCTGGGGCGTCGTGCTCTTCCCGGTGCTCGACGAGAGGTGGGGCCCCCTCGTGGGCTACAAGTGGCTGCAGCACGGCTCGAGCGTGGTGGGCATGATCGTGCTCGCCGTCTGCGCGACGCTGTGGCTGCGTCGTCGCTCGGTCGTCCCCATCGGTCCCGCTGTCGCCCCCGCCTGGGTGCGGTGGACATGGTGGCTCTCGCTGCCGACGACGCTGGTCGCGGCGTGGGGGATCGGGCTCGCCGTCTACGGTCCGCTCACCCCCGGTTTCGGTGTGGAGCATCTGGCCTATCGCATGCTGCCGCCGGCATGCGGAGTGTGGGGGGCGGTGACGATCGCCGTCGCCGTGGGCGTGCAGGTCGCGCGCGCACGCCGCGCACGGGTTGCGGGGGTCGCCGGCGGCGCGTCGACCCCGCCGACATCCGCGTGATTACGGGCGACACGCCCGGGAGACAGGCCCGATTTGCCCGACCCCCGGATCCCACGTATTGTTTTCTCTGTTGGCCCCAAAGGGGAAAGCGAAGAGGCCGGAAGGCCCCGCTCCTCTCATGCAGTCAACATCCCCCACACTGGTTCACCTCGCAGAGGCTGTGCTAGTATGGGACTCCGGTTCGAAGGAACCAGGTCAGGGACCACTGCTCGGCGAAAGCCGGCGAAGCGCCGATCTGGCACTGCGAACCACACAACAAACGATCACACGCCCTTCGGGTACGGCTCAACAGGCCTGACCGGAGGAGCATCCGATCCTTGAGAACTCAACAGCGTGCACTTGTCAAATGCCAAATAACCTCGTCCCGGTTTTTACCGGGTGAGATTCCTTTGGATCAAAGTCCGATTCCCTTTGGGGGGTCGGCAACGGATAAGTCAGTAATGACATCCATTTGGTCAGTTCAAACTCGCTGTACACGACCTTATTCCGGTTGTGTCGGCACATTTCTTTTACGGAGAGTTTGATCCTGGCTCAGGATGAACGCTGGCGGCGTGCTTAACACATGCAAGTCGAACGGTGAACCAGGAGCTTGCTCTTGGGGATCAGTGGCGAACGGGTGAGTAACACGTGAGCAACCTGCCCCGGACTCTGGGATAAGCGCTGGAAACGGCGTCTAATACTGGATATGAGCTGCGACCGCATGGTCAGCAGCTGGAAAGATTTTTCGGTCTGGGATGGGCTCGCGGCCTATCAGCTTGTTGGTGAGGTAATGGCTCACCAAGGCGTCGACGGGTAGCCGGCCTGAGAGGGTGACCGGCCACACTGGGACTGAGACACGGCCCAGACTCCTACGGGAGGCAGCAGTGGGGAATATTGCACAATGGGCGAAAGCCTGATGCAGCAACGCCGCGTGAGGGACGACGGCCTTCGGGTTGTAAACCTCTTTTAGCAGGGAAGAAGCGAAAGTGACGGTACCTGCAGAAAAAGCGCCGGCTAACTACGTGCCAGCAGCCGCGGTAATACGTAGGGCGCAAGCGTTATCCGGAATTATTGGGCGTAAAGAGCTCGTAGGCGGTTTGTCGCGTCTGCTGTGAAATCCCGAGGCTCAACCTCGGGCCTGCAGTGGGTACGGGCAGACTAGAGTGCGGTAGGGGAGATTGGAATTCCTGGTGTAGCGGTGGAATGCGCAGATATCAGGAGGAACACCGATGGCGAAGGCAGATCTCTGGGCCGTAACTGACGCTGAGGAGCGAAAGGGTGGGGAGCAAACAGGC
This sequence comes from Microbacterium sp. zg-Y818, assembly GCF_030246905.1. Lineage (NCBI taxonomy): Bacteria > Bacillati > Actinomycetota > Actinomycetes > Micrococcales > Microbacteriaceae > Microbacterium > Microbacterium sp. zg-Y818. The sequence goes on from NZ_CP126741.1 coordinate 418,037, forward strand.
TTAGATACCCTGGTAGTCCACCCCGTAAACGTTGGGAACTAGTTGTGGGGTCCATTCCACGGATTCCGTGACGCAGCTAACGCATTAAGTTCCCCGCCTGGGGAGTACGGCCGCAAGGCTAAAACTCAAAGGAATTGACGGGGACCCGCACAAGCGGCGGAGCATGCGGATTAATTCGATGCAACGCGAAGAACCTTACCAAGGCTTGACATATACGAGAACGGGCCAGAAATGGTCAACTCTTTGGACACTCGTAAACAGGTGGTGCATGGTTGTCGTCAGCTCGTGTCGTGAGATGTTGGGTTAAGTCCCGCAACGAGCGCAACCCTCGTTCTATGTTGCCAGCACGTAATGGTGGGAACTCATGGGATACTGCCGGGGTCAACTCGGAGGAAGGTGGGGATGACGTCAAATCATCATGCCCCTTATGTCTTGGGCTTCACGCATGCTACAATGGCCGGTACAAAGGGCTGCAATACCGTAAGGTGGAGCGAATCCCAAAAAGCCGGTCCCAGTTCGGATTGAGGTCTGCAACTCGACCTCATGAAGTCGGAGTCGCTAGTAATCGCAGATCAGCAACGCTGCGGTGAATACGTTCCCGGGTCTTGTACACACCGCCCGTCAAGTCATGAAAGTCGGTAACACCTGAAGCCGGTGGCCCAACCCTTGTGGAGGGAGCCGTCGAAGGTGGGATCGGTAATTAGGACTAAGTCGTAACAAGGTAGCCGTACCGGAAGGTGCGGCTGGATCACCTCCTTTCTAAGGAGCATCTGGCACCCTTTGGGGTGTCCAGGCGCCGGATCGAGACATACGTTCTCGCCGGTAGCTCATGGGTGGAACATTTGACTTGGTGTCGGAGGGTTGCCTTCGGATTTAGTACGCCGCTTGCGGCTGGAACGGTCTGGTGGTTGCTGCCGGCACATGCACGCTGTTGGGTCCTGAGGGACCGGATGCGCACTGACCTTTACTGGTTGGGTGCCTGACGGTAACTCTGGACCTGCTTTTGTTTGTCGGCTTGCCGGCAGGCGGGGGTGGGTACCGCCCGTACTTTGAGAACTACACAGTGGACGCGAGCATCTTCGAGATGATCCTTCGGGATTGTTTCGATCGATGATCTTAAAGATCATTAGTCAATTTCTGATCCAGGCTCTTGCAGCCTGGGTTGCGAGTTTTGATTCAAACTCATGTGATTTTCAAGTCTTTAAGAGCAAACGGTGAATGCCTTGGCATCTGGAGCCGAAGAAGGACGTAGCAATCTGCGATAAGCCTCGGGGAGTGGATAAGCACACTTTGATCCGAGGATTTCCGAATGGGGAAACCCCGCTGGGCGGCGTGCCGACCCAGTGACTCCCGCCTGAATATATAGGGCGGGTAGAGGGAACGTGGGGAAGTGAAACATCTCAGTACCCACAGGAAGAGAAAGCAACCGCGATTCCGTTAGTAGTGGCGAGCGAAACCGGAACAGGCTAAACCGAGTACGTGTGATATCCGGCAGGAGTTGCGTATTCGGGGTTGTGGGACTTTTCAGACAGTTCTGCCGAATTGTCGGCGTTACAAGAAGGTATAGACGAACAGGATTGAAAGCCTGGTCATAGAGGGTGCGAACCCCGTAGTCGAAATGCCTCTCTTGACGCGAAGAGTATCCCAAGTAGCACGGGGCCCGAGAAATCCCGTGTGAATCTGTCAGGACCACCTGATAAGCCTAAATACTCCCAGATGACCGATAGCGGACAAGTACCGTGAGGGAAAGGTGAAAAGTACCCCGGGAGGGGAGTGAAATAGTACCTGAAACCGTTTGCTTACAAACCGTTGGAGCCTCCTTAGTAGGGGTGACAGCGTGCCTTTTGAAGAATGAGCCTGCGAGTTAGCGATATGTGGCGAGGTTAACCCGTGAGGGGTAGCCGTAGCGAAAGCGAGTCTGAATAGGGCGATTCAGTCGCATGTCCTAGACCCGAAGCGAAGTGATCTATCCATGGCCAGGTTGAAGCGACGGTAAGACGTCGTGGAGGACCGAACCCACTTAGGTTGAAAACTGAGGGGATGAGCTGTGGATAGGGGTGAAAGGCCAATCAAACTTCGTGATAGCTGGTTCTCTCCGAAATGCATTTAGGTGCAGCGTTGCGTGTTTCTTGCCGGAGGTAGAGCTACTGGATGGCCGATGGGCCCTAAAAGGTTACTGACGTCAGCCAAACTCCGAATGCCGGTAAGTGAGAGCGCAGCAGTGAGACTGTGGGGGATAAGCTTCATAGTCGAGAGGGAAACAACCCAGACCACCATCTAAGGTCCCAAAGCGCGTGCTAAGTGGGAAAGGATGTGGAGTTGCTTAGACAACCAGGAGGTTGGCTTAGAAGCAGCCACCCTTGAAAGAGTGCGTAATAGCTCACTGGTCAAGTGATTCCGCGCCGACAATGTAACGGGGCTCAAGCACGCCACCGAAGTTGTGGCATTGATATTATTGGTAGGCCTTCGTGGTCCAGCCGTATTGATGGGTAGGAGAGCGTCGTGTGGCCAGCGAAGCGGCGGTGTGAACCAGCCGTGGAGGCTACACGAGTGAGAATGCAGGCATGAGTAGCGAAAGACGTGTGAGAAACACGTCCTCCGAAAGACCAAGGGTTCCAGGGTCAAGCTAATCTTCCCTGGGTAAGTCGGGACCTAAGGCGAGGCCGACAGGCGTAGTCGATGGACAACGGGTTGATATTCCCGTACCGGCGAAGAACCGCCCAAGCTAATCCAGTGGTGCTAAGTGCCCGAATTCCTCTGATTCGATCCCTTCGGGGTGAGAACGTTGGAGCTAGCGCACGACCCCATGCTGGTGCGGTTAGCGTATTAACAGGTGTGACGCAGGAAGGTAGCCCAACCCGGGCGATGGTTGTCCCGGGGCAAGTGCGTAGGCCGAGTGATAGGCAAATCCGTCACTCATTAAGGCTGAGACACGATGCGGATAAAAAGTGGGTGATCCTATGCTGCCAAGAAAAGCATCGACGCGAGGTTCTAGCCGCCCGTACCCCAAACCGACTCAGGTGGTCAGGTAGAGAATACCAAGGAGATCGAGAGAATCGTGGTTAAGGAACTCGGCAAAATGCCCCCGTAACTTCGGGAGAAGGGGGGCCTTCGACGTATTAGGACTTGCTCCGAAAGCGTTTGGAGGCCGCAGAGACTAGTGGGTAGCGACTGTTTACTAAAAACACAGGTCCGTGCCAAGTCGCAAGACGATGTATACGGACTGACGCCTGCCCGGTGCTGGAAGGTTAAGAGGACCGGTTAGCCGCAAGGCGAAGCTGAGAATTTAAGCCCCAGTAAACGGCGGTGGTAACTATAACCATCCTAAGGTAGCGAAATTCCTTGTCGGGTAAGTTCCGACCTGCACGAATGGCGTAACGACTTCCCAACTGTCTCAACCGCGAACTCGGCGAAATTGCACTACGAGTAAAGATGCTCGTTACGCGCAGCAGGACGGAAAGACCCCGTGACCTTTACTACAGCTTGGTATTGGTGTTCGGTGTGGCTTGTGTAGGATAGGTGGGAGACTTTGAAGCATGGACGCCAGTTCGTGTGGAGTCATTGTTGAAATACCACTCTGGTCACTCTGGATATCTAACTTCGAACCGTAATCCGGTTCAGGGACAGTGCCTGGTGGGTAGTTTAACTGGGGCGGTTGCCTCCCAAAAAGTAACGGAGGCGCCCAAAGGTTCCCTCAACCTGGTTGGCAATCAGGTGGCGAGTGTAAGTGCACAAGGGAGCTTGACTGTGAGACTGACAGGTCGAGCAGGGACGAAAGTCGGGACTAGTGATCCGGCAGTGGCTTGTGGAAGCGCTGTCGCTCAACGGATAAAAGGTACCTCGGGGATAACAGGCTGATCTTGCCCAAGAGTCCATATCGACGGCATGGTTTGGCACCTCGATGTCGGCTCGTCGCATCCTGGGGCTGGAGTAGGTCCCAAGGGTTGGGCTGTTCGCCCATTAAAGCGGTACGCGAGCTGGGTTTAGAACGTCGTGAGACAGTTCGGTCCCTATCCGCTGCGCGCGTAGGAAGTTTGAGAGGATCTGACCCTAGTACGAGAGGACCGGGTTGGACGAACCTCTGGTGTGCCAGTTGTTCCGCCAGGAGCACCGCTGGTTAGCTACGTTCGGGATGGATAACCGCTGAAAGCATCTAAGCGGGAAGCCGGCCTCAAGATGAGACTTCCATGCCTTCGGGCGAGAGGCTCCCAGCTAGACTACTGGGTTGATAGGCCAGATGTGGAAGTGCAGCAATGCATGCAGCTGACTGGTACTAATAAGCCGATGACTTGATAACACACCCGTTTGAGGTGCTACGCGTCCACTGAGTGGTTCTCGATGTACGGTCGAGAACCGCATGACAACAATCTTTTGTTGTGTGCAGACTGAAACATCAATAGTGTTTCGGCGGCCATAGCGAGAGGGAAACGCCCGGTCCCATACCGAACCCGGAAGCTAAGCCTCTCAGCGCCGATGGTACTGCAGGGGGGACCCTGTGGGAGAGTAGGACACCGCCGGACTTCTTCCGTGAGAAAGCCACCCAATGTTGGGTGGCTTTCTCTCGTTAACGCGACGCTTTTGCGGCGTGAGCCCGCCGACGCGAGCCGGTGAGATGCGGCATCCGCCCGTCGCTTCGGTCGTCACGAATGTGCCGCTGAAGGCTCGCGCACGCGAATACTCACTCGGCGGGGACGATAGCGTGAAGTAGTGACTGAGCAGACCCTTGCAGACCGAATCGGCCACGCACCGGCCCCGGCGATGCCGCAGCATCCCGACGTCCCGACCTGGCGGATGGCGACCCCCGACGACATCGACGCGATCCACGGGATCGCCTCGGCCGCCGGCCGCGTCGACCACCCCACGTGGACGGTGCCCCGCGACGAGATCGCCGACACCTTCGAGATGTCGCACATCGACCACAGCCGCGACACCGTCATCGGGTTCGCCGCGGACGGCGCCCCGGTGGCGTACGGCAGCGCGATCGTGCATCCGTCGCGCGAGCTCCGCGTGCAGGTCGACATCTCGGGCGAAGTGCACCCCGCGTGGCGACGGCGGGGCATCGGCGCGCAGGTGGTGCAGTGGCAGTACTCGCAGGCACTGCGCCGGCTCGTCGAGTCGGGATCGACTCTCCCGGGCACGGTGCGCGCGTACGCCGAGGGCGCCAACGATGACGCCGCGACACTGTTCGAGCGACACGGGCTGCAGGTGCAGCGCTGGTTCACCACCATGGAGCGCGACCTCTCCCAGCCTGTTCCGGCGCTCGAGGTGCCCGATGGCATCGTCCTCGTGCCCTACAGCTCCGAGCGCGCTCTGCAGGCCCTGGAGGCCCGCAACGACGCCTTTCGCGACCACTGGGGGAGCCTCCCCAGCACGAACGAGACCTGGCAGAAGTTCGTGGGCGGCCCACTGCTGCGCCCCGACCTGTCGACACTGGCCCTCGACGGCGACCGCATCGTGGCGTTCTGCCTCGGCTCGGTCAACGAAGAGGACTGGGCAGCTCTCGGCGCCTCGCACGTGTACATCGACCTCATCGGCGTCGTGCGCTCGCACCGCGGGCGCGGGTTGGCTCCGCTCGTCATCGCCGAAGCGCTGCGGGCGGCGGCCGCAGCCGGCCTCGAGAAGGCCGTGCTCGATGTCGACACCGAGAGCCCGACCGGCGCCCATTCGCTCTACGAGCGCCTCGGATTCGCGGCTACCGAACGCGAGCGCGTGCTCGTGCGCGAGTTCTGAGGTCGGATGCCGCAGCCGGGATGCCGCGACGGCGACGCCCCACCCGCGACCTCCCGCAACGCCCCCGCGAATATCAACGGCCCGACCCCGGGACGCGCAGGGGCGTCGCCCCGTAGGCTGACCGCAGGCGCACTGATCCGATGGAGGATGACATGAGCGAAACGATCGTCGTGGGCGTCACGGGTGCCCCCGCGGCCCGCAGAGCCGTCGACTGGGCCGTGGACCGCGCGGCACATCACCGCAACCACCGCGTCGAGCTGGTGAGCGTCGTGGGCGGGGCCATCGGCACCGTCGGTGAAGGCGCCGTGATGGACGTGGTGCTCGACGCGACCAACCGCATGCTCCAAGACGAGGCGGATCGGGTATCGGGCTCGGGTGTGCCGGTGACGACGAGGGTGGATGCCGGCAATCCCGTCACCACGCTCGCGCAGGCATCCGAGAAGGCGGAGCTGCTGGTGATCGGCAGCGACTACCGCGGACCGGATTCCGGCCCCGCGCGCGGAGCGCACGGCATCCGCATCGTGGCGGCATCCCACTGCCCGGTCGTCGTCGTGCCCGACATCGAGATCCACGACCGCCGCGGTGTGGTGGTCGGCGTCGATGGCTCGCCGGTGTCGGAAGGGGCGATCAAGTTCGCCGCGGCCGAAGCGGACCGACTGGGCGAGCCGCTCACCGCCGTCTGCGTCTGGACGCCCGTGGTCACTCCGCGCACCGCCCCCATGGTTTACCCCGACCTGTACCTCGCGAACATGCAGCGGGCCGCCGAAGAGCGCCTGGCGCTCTCGCTCGCTGGGCTGCGGTCGCAGTACCCCGACCTGGTGATCGAAGAGAAGGCCGTGCAGGGATACCCCTCGGAGGTCATCAACGAGCTGGCCGCCACCGCCAAGCTCGCGGTGATCGGCACGCATGGACGCAACGCTCTCACGCGGTTCCTGCTCGGGTCGGTCAGCCACGAGGTGCTGCAGCGCCTCGCGACCGTCACCGTCGTCACCCGCTGACCAGGGAGAGCGAGAGTGCTGAGTAGGCTGTCGTGGTGCGCATTCGCCTCGACATCGCCTACGACGGCACGCATTTTCGCGGGTGGGCCCGGCAGCCGCAGCTGCGCACCGTGCAGGGGACGATCGAAGACGCCATCGCGCGCATCCTGGGCGGTGAGCCCCGGCTCGTCGTGGCCGGACGCACGGATGCCGGTGTGCACGCGACCGGTCAGGTCTCGCATCTCGACCTGACCGAGGCGCAGGCCGCCCGCCTGCAGGCCCGTCGCGGGCGCGGCGACAGCGCAGAGGCCGGCGCCGACGAGGCCGCACGGATCGCGGCCCTCGCCGGCCGCATCGCGGGGGTGCTGGGCCAGTATCCCGACGTGGTGGTACGCCGCACGAGCATCGCCCCGGACGGGTTCGACGCCCGGTTCTCGGCGACGAGCCGTCGCTACGAGTACCGCATCGCCGACGCGGTCACCGGGTACGACCCGCTCGAGCGGCATCGCACGACGACGGTGCGCACGAGCCTCGACGTGGCCGCGATGGATGCCGCCGCCCGCTCGCTCGTGGGCCTTCACGACTTCGCGGCGTACTGCAAGCCCCGCGACGAGGCGACGACGATCCGCACGCTGCTGGAGTTCGAGTGGCACCGCGACGCGGCCGGCGTGCTCATCGCCCACGTGAAGGCCGACGCGTTCTGCCACAGCATGGTGCGCGCTCTCGTCGGGGCGTGCGTGGCGGTGGGCGAGGGACGACTGAGCCCTGCCGACGTCGTCGAGCTGCGCGACGAGGGTGTGCGCACCAGCGAGTTCAAGGTGCTCGCCGCGCGCGGGCTCACGCTCACCGAGGTGGGCTATCCGGCCGATGACCTGCTGGCCGCCCGCGCCGCGCAGACCCGCAACCGCCGCGACGCGGAGTAGCGCGACTGCGCCCGCCCGGCACCATGGGCGGTGTCGGATACCTCCCAGTCGACGCACGCGCAACCGTCACCGGGCGGCCAGCCGGCGGGCCTACGCTGGAATCACCATGAGAGTGATCTCGTACAACCTGCGTAAACATCGTGCCGCCGGCGAGCTGACGGATCTGGTCGAACGCCACAGTGCCAACGTGCTCTGCCTGCAAGAGGCGGTGACCGCCGATTTGCCCCCGCAGATCGGCGGCTTGAAGCTGGCGGGCTCCACGCACCGCAATCGGCTGGGCCTGGCGGTGTACTACCGCGACAACACCTTCCGCGCCCTCGAGGCGCGGTCGATGTCGCTGAAGAAGTCGCTGCACGACCGCGTGCTCAAGCCGGCCGAGGAGCGCATGCTGGGCGTGCGCCTGCGCGACATCGACAACAACCGCGAGTTCATCGTCGCGTCGTTCCACGCCGCGCCGCTGACGGCGCTGAACTCGCTGCGACGCCATCAGATCAAGGCGGCGCTGACCGAGCTGGCGAGCCTCGGCGAATCGCTGCCGATCCTCATGGTCGGCGACTACAACTACCCCGTGTTCAAAGAGAACCTGGGCCAGCGGGTGCGCGAGGCGGGCTACGAGCTGACGCTCAGCGACGTGCGCACGTACACGCGGTACAAGTTCTTCCGCGGCCACTACGACTTCGCCACGTCGGTCGGCTTCGACATCGAGCGGGTCACGACCCTGCCGCAGGGGCGCAGCGACCACCTGCCGATCCTCGTGACGGCCACTCCATCGGCGGTCATGCGCGCCAGCGAGGGCGCTGCCTGACCGCACGACGCCGTTTTCGTGCGGCGCGGGGTGCGGAGTTTGACGTGGGCAGCGTGGCGCCCCCCGACGCCACGCTCGCCCACGTGGTAGCTGCAGCCGGCCGGAGACCCCCACTTCACGGCCGGCTGACAGCTATCCTCATGGCGAGGCAATCCCCACATCGCCACGTGGCTATTGAAGCGGTCCACAACGGGCCCTTGAGCGTCTTTAGATAACCTTGCGCTAGAACTGGGGATGCCTCAGCGCACCCTTAAGATACCCGCAAAGAAGAAGCGCCCCCGGACCGAAGTCCGAGGGCGCTTCTCGCTGAACGGGTATGTCAGACAGCAGCCTGCTGGCGGTGACGACGCACCGTGCTGGCGACCGCCAGGCCGCCACCGGCGAGCAGCAGGGCGCCGCCGCCGATCCAGAGGCCGAGAAGAGCGGAGGTGTCGCCACCGGTGGTCGGGAGGGTCTCGCCGCCCGTGCCGCCTGCGGCGGGGACGGACACCGACACGCTGGCGGTGACCGGGTTGCCGTCAGCGTCCACGCCCGAAAGCACGATCGTGTAGGTGCCGACCGCGTTGCTGGGCAGACGCACGCCGGTGCTGACGGAGCCGTCGGCGGCCGCGGTGACCGAGCCGAGGTCGGCGGTCTGAACGGCGAACTTGACGAAGGCGAGCGAGGCGCCATTGGCGTTCTCGCCGGTGAGCGAGACGTCGACGGTCGAGCCGCCGGCGAAGTAGCCGTCCTCGACGGCGACCTGCACGACGCCACCAGGGGCGACGGTGGGGGAGGAGATGCTGACGTCGCCCTCCGGAATGACGTACGCGGCGTGGGCGACGGTGGGAACGGCGACGGTGAGGGCTGCAGCGAGCAGTGTCGCCGCCGTGGCCGCCTTGATCGACTTGATCTTCATGGCTTCCTAGCTTTCGGTGGGGGGTTGCTCGTGCAGGTGCTCCCGCATCAATTTTGATAGCTGTTTCATATCAATCTGATAGGGGCGTCTTTAGCCAGTATTGAGCACTGGGCAGTGTGGCGCAACTCTCGCTGGTTTCGTTTGTGTTAAAAGCGGCCGCTTCGAGCGGTCCGAGAGCGAAGCGGCGGCCGCCTAAACTGTGGCCGGGGTCCCCCCGGATCCGGTGACAGGAGATGACATGCCAAGAGTCGGCTTCCGCGTGGCGACCGTGAGCGTGTCGGCCATTCTCGCGCTGGCTTCGCTCACCGCCTGCGGCCCCGCGCCGTGGACCGGTCCCCAGGCTGAGCCTGAAGCCAACGCCACGGGAGCCGTGGCGGCACCGGTGCCCAACGACCTCTCCAGCGGCAGCACGCAGCGCGACCTGCAGGCGGGGGCAGTGGCGGCGACCGTGGACTACTGGTCGGATCTGTCGATGGACCGATGGACGGCCGGAGCGATCAAACCCATCAGCATATCGATGGTCACGACGGTCACCCCCGACGACGGTCAGAAGGTATACCTGCAGAAGGCGAGCATGATCGCCGTCCCGACCGGCCCCGCCGAGACCTTCGAGGCGCTCGAGGCGCAGGCCGATGCCGCCACCGTGAGCCCGGGCTACCTCGTGCTGAGCCCGTACAGCTACTCGCAGACCTTCAACGTCGGGGCGGTGCCGGCGGGGGCAACGTCGGTGACGGTGCAGTTCACCTTCGACTTCCTCGTGCAGACGACCCCCACGTCCAACGAGTTCGCCAAGCAGACCGCCACCGATGTGCTGACGATCGCCATCGCGGCCGCTTCCGAGGGCTGAGCAGGCGCCCCGCAGGGCGGGGCGGGCGCTCGCCGGCGCAAGGAATCCCCAAGATTCCGCTGAGAGGTGCGACTTCGCTCTGCCGCCGTGTGGCCGCATCCTAGGCTTCTGAGACCGCCCTCCCCGACCCGAACCGGGGACCCCCCGGCGGCATCCGACTGCGCACTCACACGCGCCCCCCGAAAACCGGTGCCCTCATGGCTGTTCCCCCCTTGGCCCGCTCTGCCCGCGTGCCTGCTGCCGTCGCGCTCACCGCGGCCGTCGCGCTGTCGCTCACCGGCTGCACGCAGCTGTTCGACACGTTCAACGGCAGCCAGCCCGGAGTCGCGGTGATCCGACCCGAGCCGTCGCAGACGACCACCCCGGGCATGGAGTTCGAGTCCCAGTTCACCTACGACGGCTCGGTGTCGCTGTCGTCCGACGTCGCCGACGACCTCGAGGTGCGCCTGGACGTGTGGGCGGCCGATCCCAAGCGCACGCGGGAGTGGATGCCGATCGGCGAGAAGACCTTCGGCTTCGCCGTCAACGTCTACGACCACCGTGTCGACGACAAGGCGGTGCTCACCGAGAAACGCCGGGTGTACGTCTCCCAGATCGCCATCACCTCGCAGACCTCGCAGACCGGTGGCCAGGTCTCGACGCCGTTCCAGTTCGCCGCCGACCCCCGCACGCTCGTCCCCACCGACACGCTGCGCTCTGAACGCGGCCTGCTGCTGAACAGCTTTCAAGGTGGGCTGCACGTGCCTGCGACGGTGATCCACCAGCTGCCGCCGGACACGTTCGGGGTGACTCTGCAGTTCCAGCTGACGATCTCGGTCGAGGGCTCCGCCAACGACGACACGTCGTTCCTGCAGCAGACGGTCTACCACCAGCTGCCCATCGCCATCTTCCCGCAGGCCGAGCCCGAGACCGCCACCGGGTCAGAGACCGGTTCGGAATCGGGCACGCCCACGCAGGGCCCGCGGCCGTGACCGCGCCCTACGCCGGTCACCCCCGGCCGACACCGCGCGAGATCGAGCCGGTGGTCCCAGGGTTCAGCGACGACTTCTCAGCCGTGCTCGATACGATCACCGGTCACCGCTCCACGATCGGCTGCGTCATCCCGGCGTACAACGAAGAGGAATCGATCGGCGCGGTGCTGCAGTCGCTGCTCGGGCAGACGCGGGTGCCGGACGTCATTCATGTGGTGGTCAACAACACCACCGACGCCACCGTCAAGATCGCCTCGGAGTTCGCCGGTCCGCACGAGATCACCACCGACCTCGGTGAGCAGTTCACCGAGGTGTTCGTGCACGACATCGGCAAGAACCCCGACAAGAAGGTCGGCGCCCTCAACTACGGCTACTCGCTGGTCGAGGGCTACGACTATCTGCTGGGTGTCGACGGCGACACGGTGGCCGACCCGCGCGCGGTGGAGTACCTCGAGACCGAGGCGGTGTCGGACTCGCGCATCGGCGGCATCTCGGCGATCTACTCGATCGACGACCGGCCGATCAAGGGGCTCGTCGGCAAGTTCCTCATCGCCGGGCAGCGCACCCAATTCGCCGCGTTCAACCTGCAGAACCTGCTGCGCGGGCGCAACATGGCGGTGCTCGGCGGACAGTTCTCGATCTTCTCCACTACGGCGTTGCGCGAGGTGATGAAGGCCAATCACCAGACCAGCCCATGGGTGAAAGACAGCGAGGTCGAGGACTCGCTGCTGTCGCTGCAGATCAAGAGCGCCGGGTACCTCACCAAGATCAGCCCCTATGCCCGCGCCGACGTGGGCGGAATGACCACCCTGCGCGGCTACGACGCCCAGCAGGTCAAGTGGACCTACGGCTCGATCGAGCTGATGTGGCCCGGGCAGCGCGGCGACACCAAGGGGCAGCCGTTCCACCCCAACCTGCGGCTGCGGTGGTGGGAGAACCTCGGCATGCTCACGAACCTGTTCGTGCGCGTCGCGTTTCTCACCCTGCTGGCCGGCTCGCTGTCGATCGGGGCGTTCGTCTTCTCGCCGCTGTGGCTGATCCCCCCGGTGGTTGCGGTGCTGCTGAACCTGCGCATCGCCTACACGATGAACAGCCGCAACGGCCGCGACGTGGCCTTCGCCGGACTGATGGTTCCCGCCGAGGTCTTCATGTGGATCCGCATCAGTCACTTCCTGCGGTCGTGGACGCGCTTCCTCTCGCGCAAGAAGGTCGACAACTGGGCGATGCAGGCCAAGGCCGAGCGCGGGGGCGGCTCGGCGCACTGGATGCCGCTGGTGCTGCTCATCGCGGTGATCGTGGCCATGAGCGTCATCTGGTCGATGCTGGGCCCGGTGGTGCAGTCGACCATCCTGTGGGTCGGCTGGCCGATCGTGGGCGTGGTGACCGTGCTGCAGACCCTGACCATGGTGTTCAAGCTGCTGCGCCGCCACCAGGGTTACAAGGTCTGATCGCCCAGACGGGTGGGCTTCAGGCCAGCGACTCGGAGGTCATGCGGTACCCGACGCCGCGCACGGTCTCGATGTACCGGGGGTTGGCGGCGTTGTCGCCCAGTTTGCGTCGCAGGTTGGTCATGTGCGCCTCGATCGCGCGCTTGTCGGCGTCGCCGACGTAGTAGCTGGTGACGTACGACTCGCCGCGCAGCACCAGGGTGAGGTCGGCCTTGCTGCGCACTCGGCGTTTGGACTCCATGAGCGTGGAGAGCAGGTCGAACTCGGTGCGCGTGAGCTCGAGCTGCGCGCCGGCGACCACCACGATGCGGGTGTCGGGGTCGACCTCGAGGTCGCGGTGCACGAGCACGTCCGGTTCCGGGCGCAGCGCGGCGGTGTCGTCGTGACGCACGACGTCGGTGCCGCCGGACGAGCTCGCGCTGGGCTGCATGACGATGGTGCGCTGGTCCGGCGCGGGCGGCGGGATGGTGGCCGCCCGCGCGGGCGCGGCGGCGTACTCCGCGGCGGGCCGCTGGACCGGGATGCTCGAGGTCCCCGGCCGGGCGCCGGGGAAAGACGGGCCGACCTGGTCCTGCCGGGGGGCGGCGGGCGGGTTGCCGCCGATGCGCGGGCGCCGCAGCAGCGCATCGATGCGGGCGCGCAGCTCGCGGGGGCGGAAGGGCTTGTTGATGTACTCGTCGGCGCCCGAACCGAAGCCCAGCACGACGTCAGCCTCGTCTTCGAGGCCCGTCAGCATGATGATGTACGTGTCGCTCTGGGCTCTGATGCGGCGGGCCGCCTCGAACCCGTCGATGCCGGGCATGGTGACGTCGAGTGTCGTGATGAGGGGCTGGTACGCCAGCACCGCCCGCACCCCGTCGAGCCCATTGCCGACCGAGACGGTGGAAAAGCCCATCGCTTCGAGGACCTCGGCAAGCAGATGGCGGATGTCGGGATCGTCCTCGACGATGACCGCCGTCTTGGCGGGCGTGACGGAATCACTCATGAGCAGACCTCGGGGGGCAGGGGGGTGTCCCTCATGCTACACATGCGCCGGGTCGGCCCTGCACTCGGGGCGCAGGCGGTCAGCGCGCCTGACGAGTGAGGTCCACCGCGGCCTCTGGCCACCACTGCCCGGCGGGCGGACCGCCGTTGCACGGCCCGTCACTCTCGCCCGGGGGCTTGATCCACAGATTGGTGTCGACGACGTCGTCGCCGTAGGTTCCGCCCGGCTCGCCGATCAGACGCCCAGAGGCGTTGCACCACGAGCCGTTCCCGCCGGCGCCACTGCGTGAGGTGTCGATCAGGGCGTGGCCGCCGCCCAGTCGGGCGGCGAGGGCGTGGGCGTAATCGAACTCGGAGTCGGCGGAGTTGTAGTTCGACACGTTGGTGGCGAAGCCGCGCACGCGCTCGAGCAGGCCGGTCTCGGCGATGATCGCGGCCATGTCCGCCGGCGTGTGCCAGGTGGCGTGGCCGGCGTCGAGGTAGATCCAGGTGTTGTCCCCGTGCAGCCGGTCGACGGCGGTACTCAGCTGGCGGGTGCGCTCGTCGAGATTGCGGCACTCGGGCGCGAGGGCCAGGCTGTCGGGTTCGAGCACGACGATGCGCTGCAGGTCGCCGGCGTTGGCGAGCGCCTGCCCGATCTCGCCGGTCCAGGTGGCGTAGTCGTCTTCGTCGAGCCCACCGGCCGAAAAGCTGCCGCAATCGCGCCCAGGCAGGCCGTACACGACCACGGCGAGAGCGGCATCCTGTTGGCGCGCCTGGTCGGCAAGGTGCCCGATGCGGTCCCAGACCTCGCCGATGGGATCGCGCTCAGGGGTCAGCCAGTAGGCGGTGGGCTGCCGGGCGAGGTAGGCGGCGGCGGCGCGCTCGTCGTCGGTGGCTTGGGGGTCGTCGGCGGCCACCGCAGCCTTCGAATCGGATGCCACGATCAGTGCGGTGCCCACGCCCGGGGGGTGGGCGCTCATGGCCTGCACCGCCCGGGTCACGAGCAGGCCGACGGCGGCGAGCACGCCGAGCACGACGACGACCACGATCGCGACGATCGCGATGGCGAGGCCGCGGGAGAGGCGACGACGTCGCCGGGCGCCGCGCGGTGGCGGGGCGGAAGCGAGGGGCACACGAGGACCTTACCGTCCACCGGGCGGCGCCCCGTTCCCCGCGTCAGGCGCGGGAGCGGGCGCGGCGTACGGCGGCGCCGGCGGCGACGGCGGCACCGGCGAGCACGAGTGCGCCCCCGCCGAGCCACAGGCCCGCGAACTGCGACGCGTCGCCGCCGGTGGTGGCCAAGCCCGCCCCACCGGTGCCGACGGTCGTGCTGCCGGCACCGCCCGCCGATGTGGGCGAGATGGCGGCGATGTTGTAGACCCCGCGGGCGTCGCTGGGCAGGGTGATGGTGATCGGCTCGAGCGCCCCGGTGTCGGTGGAGGTCGTGGTGGTGCTGCCGGTGGTGATGGCGAACTTGACGAAGGCCGCCCCGAACGTCACTCCCGCGCCGTTCTCACCGGTGACCGTGATGGTGACCGGCTCGTTGGCGCTGAATGTGGCGGCGTTGCAGCTGAAGTCGAGCGACTCGCCGGCGCCGGCGGTGGCGGGCGAGACCGCGCACGAATCCGACGGCGGGTAGATGGCTGCGGCCTGTGCGGCGGCGGGCAGGGCCAGCGCCGAGGTGGCGGCGACCGCGGCGACGGTGAGGGTCTGGACGAGGGGGCGCTTCACGGGGTGGTATCTCTTCCGATGCGTTGGGGGGTTGCAGCTCGCGCATACCGAAGGGTGCACACATGACCGAAAGGCGTGAGGCTCGGTGTTGCTCGGCCACGACGCCTTCGGATCGACTCTATGGGGCGGGGCAGTGGGAGACAACCGACGTCGGCACGCTGCGGTCTATGGTCGGGGTCACCTCGGCGACGACGGTGGGGGCGCCGGGCTCGGGGGAGCGCACCGAGATGGTCGCGGTCACCGATTCCCCGGGCGCGAGATCGGCGCCGAATGACAGCACCTGGCGCCCGTCGTGGGTGCCGCCTCCGAAGCCCTTGTCGAGCGACAGCACGGCATCGGTCAGCTCGTATCCCTCGGGCAGATACACGTAGGCGACCGTGCGGGCGGTACCGGCTGGTACCCCGAAGTTACCGCCGCCGGTGATGTACCAGGGGAGCGAGGTGGCGGCATCCGCCGGCGCGGTGTTGGCGAGCACGAGCGAGAGGGTGGCCTCGCCGGTGGCGAGCCCTCGGCCGTCGAGACTGCACGATTCCCACGACAGGTCGGTCTGTGCAGACACGTAGTAGTCCATCTTCGAACCGGTGCCGTCGTTGAGGTACACGCCGAACCGCGCGGTCTGGTCGTCGGTCTTCGGCAGGCCGCCCGCGAGGGTGGTGCCCGAGAGCTCGGCCTGCTCGGCTTCGACCGAGCTCCACAGCAGCAGCCGACGCTCGTCGCCGGCGCGGCTGAGGGCGGTCACCATCTGAGCGGGGTCCACGCCCCCGGCGGCGATGGCGTCGAATACGGTCGCCGCAGCTGCGGCGAAGAAGTCGTCTTGATCGCTCGGCCGCTCGTAGCGCAGGTACACGTCGTTCAGCAGCAGCTGCACCGCGTTGTCGGCGCTGAGCACGTCGCCCGTCGGCAGGGCGACGGGGCCGGTCGCTTCGAGCAGGTACGACAGGGCGATGGGATCCATCGCGATGACGCCGTCGACGTCCTGCCCCGTCTCGCGCAGCCACATCTCGCGGGCGAGCGGCGCTGCCACCGAGAAGTCGGGCACCTGCGTGACGTTCTGCACCCATCTGCCGGGGCGGGTGTCGTAGATGGCCTGCACATCTTCGGCGAGCGGCAGCACGGGGTCGTCGTAGCGGGAGAAGTCGCTCGACGATCCCTGCGCGACCAGCTGCAGCGCCCCGTCGGCGGCGTTCACCACTGCCATGGCCCCCACGATGCCGCCGAGCGAGCGCCATTCGGCGTTGTTCTGGAACACGATGAGGTAATCGCGCTCGCCGTCTGTACCGAGCATGGGCGGCAGCAGAACGGTGGCGCGGGCGAGGGCGTCGGTGGCGGTGGTGGCGGTGCGCAGCAGGTCCGAGACCTCAGCGGTGGCGCTGCGCACCGGGGCGAGCAGCAGCGTCTCGTCGATGGCATCGACCGCTGCCGCGGCGGCGGCCACGCCGTCGGCGCCGACCCGGGCGGAATCGGCGATGGTGTGAAGCATCGTCGTGTCGATGCGGCCCTCCACAGGGCGCAGCTGGTCGAGGCTGAACGTCGAGGCCACCTCGGCGAGCGGGGCGAGCGCGTCGCCGGCGACGTCGTCGGCGGCGACGGCGATGGTCGAGACGGCGGCCAGCTGCGGCCCCACCCACGGCAGGTGCTCGGCCGCGCGCCACACCGGGTCGCCGGTGAGGTCGCGCGCCGCGCCGGTCTCACGCGCCAGGTCTGCGATGAGGCCGCTCGCCAGGGCGGGGTCGTCGAGGCTGTCGACCGCTTCGCGCACGGTCGCCTCGGCGGCACGCAGATGCTGATAGGCCGCCAGGCCCCGCAGCCCGATCCACGCGGCAGCGGCGACGGATGCCACCAGCAGCGCTCCCAGCAGGCCGGCGAAGACGAGTCCCGCGATGCGAGCGGGGCGGGGCAGCACGTCAGCGGTCACTCGACTACCCTACGGGCGCGGCAACCCGCTCCCAGCGATCTCCCCCGTGCCGTTGTGCGTCGGCGCCTGCAGCTTGCGCGGCATCCAACAGGTGGTCGAGGTCGTAGCCGACCGCCTCGACGCTGGCCCAGCCGATGCTCGCCGACCTCCGCACCGCGACGGGCTCGCCCGGGTCGGGGGTGGCGACCTGGTCGAGCAGGCGCGACAGCAACTGCCGCACGGCCCCCTCGGGGCGCGGCAGCAGCACGACCACGCGGGTCTCGTCCCGCACGTCGACGTCGGCGTCGGGTGGCAGCGTCTCACGGACGTCACGGGCGAAGCGGTCGGCGATGCGGGCGAACTCGGTGGCGCTGAAGGCTTCGCGCAGGTCGCCCGGGTCGTCGAGACGCACGTCCAGCACGCACCACCAGCGATCCCCCACGGCCTCGGCGCGGCGCAGCCGATCCCGGGCGACGGCGCAGAACGGCGTCTCGGCCGCGGTGACCCGGGGAGCAGGTGCGCCCTCGCGGGTGAGCAGCAGCAGGGTGACCGTGGCGGCCTGACCGTAGAGGATCGCCGTCATGGAGTTGAGCTCCCGCATGAGCTGCAGTCCGTCAGTGCCGGGTGCCGGCGCGCCCTGCATGAGCCCCTCGACGATGTAGACGGCCGCCAGCACGATGAAGCCGGCCGAGGCGAGCGCCAGCGGCATGATCTTGTGCCGCTGGCGCGACCCGGCCCGGACGAGCTCGACGAGGGTCAGAGCGGCGACGAGGGCCGCGAGGGCGAACGCGAAGCGGAAGGCCACGCCGAAGCCGCCGGCCGACGCGGCGAGCGGGAGCACGACGCAGAGCACCACCGTGAGCGCCGCGGCCACCCAGGTGTATGTGCGCGGGGCTCCTCGCCAGGTGCGCAGCCCCGTCCAGACGAACATCGTCGAGCCCAGCAGCGCCCCGGCGCACCCGGCACGCAGTGCCAGCGATCCGGTGGCGTCGGCGGCGACCCAGCCGTAGGCGGTGACCATCGCGAGGGTGAAGGAGAAGACCCAGACAGCCCCGGCCTGACTGGGGCGGTGAAGAAAGCCCAGGCCGATCATCACGGCGGCGTTGACCGTGGCCAGGGCGACGAACACCACCCCGATCATCGGATCGATCATTGCAAGGTCCCTTCTTCGTCGTGGGCCTTCAGGCTGACCACGACCGTCGTTCCTCGGCCCAGGGCGCTGGTGAGCTCCAGGCGACCGCCGTGCTCGTGCACGATCTCGCGGGTGATCACCATGCCCAGGCCCGTGCCGGGCATGCCGCTGTCGCGTGCGGTCTGCGCGCGGAAATACGGCTCGTACACGCGGTCGATGTCGGCGGGAGCCATGCCGATGCCGGTGTCGGTGACCGCCAGGCGTATCTCGTCGCCGACGCGCCGCGCGTCTACGCGGATGTGCCCGCCGCGGGGGGTGTACTTCACGGCGTTGCCGACGATGTTGTCGATCACCTGCCGCAGGCGGAACGCATCGCCGGTGACGAGCAGCCCGGGGTCGAGGGCGGCGTCGACGGTGAGCTGGGTGTTCTGCGCCGCCGGCCGGAAAGCATCGATCGAGGCTGTGGTGACCCGTTGCAGATCGACCGTCTGAGCTGCGGGAGGAGCGGGCTTGTAGCTTTCGAGCACCGAGGCGATGAGACGCTCCATGCGCTGACCGGCGTTCTCGACCACAGTCAGCTTCTCTTTGACATCGGCGGGCAGGTCTTCACGGTCCAGCAGCAGGTCGACATGACCGATGATGGCGGTCAGCGGGTTGCGCAACTCGTGCGAGACGACGCTGGTGAGGGTCTTCTTCTCCTGTTGTGCGGCGACCGTGGCCGTCACATCGTGAATGCTGAGAAGCGTCACCTCGGGTTCCCCGGGGGTGGAGTCGACGGCCGACGTCGTGGCATCCAGTGTGTGCCAGTGCCCGGCGGCGTCGAACAGCCAGACCCGGCACGCCTCGAACAGCTCGCCGCGTGCGGCGCGGGCGATCAGGGTCTGATCGGGCGGCAGCGGTTCGCCGCGGTGACCGTCGTACTCCACGGCAGCCGAAGGGTGCGCGTGCGAAACGTTGTCGACGGAGTACAGCCGCTGGTAGGCGTGGTTGGCGTTGCGCACCACGCCGCGCCGATCGACGCGGGCGAGGGCGGTGTCGATCGAGTTGAACAGCGCCATCGCGCGCTTCTCCTGCGCCTCGACGCGCCGCAGGGTGCGGGCGAGCTGGCTGAATTGGCGCTCGAGCAGCCGGCTGAACGCACGCGTGCGGCGGGAACCGGTGGCGATGGTGACGCCGATGAACAGCAGCGCCAAGAGGACCACCACCACGTGGAGTGTGCGCACGGGGGTGATCGCGGTCGACAGGGTGTCGACGGCCAGCAGCACGGCGATTTCGCACAGTGCGGCGACGATCCAGGGGAGGGTGTAGTAGGTGGCGAACCACGCGACGGGGAACACCCAGAGAATCGACAGCTCTCCGTCGCCGGTCGACGCGATGAGCCCGATGGCGACGATGTCGAGGCCCGGCACCAGCGCGACCGCTGCCCGGCCGACCCGGTGCCAGGGCACGACGAGGGTGAGGGCGCTGATCACGACGAGCAGCACCACGCCGACGCCGAACGCGGGTTGCGCGAAGGTCTGGGGGGTGAAGAGCGCGACCACGACCGAGATCGCCGCGACGGCGACGGCGAGCACCATTTGCCACTGCCAGATGGAGCGGGTTCTGGTGTTGTTCCATGTGCTGGGCGCGCTGTCGTTGCGCGGCGGCGCTGAGCGTTGGGGGGCGACCGCCATTCGGTCAGTGTATCCAGACGCTTCGACCACTACCGGTCGCCGGCGCCCTCGGTGTCGTCTGCGTGACCGGCCACAGCGCGGTAGCCGGCGCCGCGCACCGTCTCGATGTACCGCGGCTGCTGCACGCTGTCACCCAGCTTGCGGCGCAGGTTCGTCATGTGCGCCTCGATGGCGCGCACGTCGGCATCGCTGACACGGGCCGGATCGAGGTAGGTCTCGTCGTGCAGGGTCAGCACGAGGTCGGCCTTGCTGCGCACCCGGCGCCCCGACTCGAGAATGGTGGCCAGCAGCTCGAACTCGGTGCGGGTGAGCGTGACGTCTTGGTCGTCGACCGTGACCGTGCGGGTGTCGCGATCGAGCAGGAGTCCGTCCAGACGCACGGTGTCGGGCAGGCCCTTCGGGGCGGATGCCGCGCGCTCGCCGGGGGAGGCAGGCGTCTGTTCCTCGCGCCCGGCGGAGCGGGGCCGGCGCAGCATGGCCAGCAGCCGGGCCCGCAGCTCGCGCGCGCGAAAGGGCTTCGTCACCACGTCGTCGGCACCCACACCGAACCCCATCACGACATCGGCCTCGTCGGTGAGGCCGGTGATGAGCACGATGTAGGTGTCAGAGCCCTGGGCCCGGATGCGGCGGACAGTCTCGAAGCCGTCGACCCCCGGCATGGAGATGTCGATGGTGGTGAGCACGGGGTCGTGGGCCAGCACCGCGGCCAGGCCGTCGGTGCCGTTGTCGGCTGCGCTCACCGTGAATCCCGCGCTGGTGAGGATCTCGACCAGCAGGTTCCGCACGTCGTCGTCATCGTCCATGACCACCGCCCGCGGTGATGTGTTGTTGTGCGCCATGTGTCCCCCTCACCGGCAGGACGGGAGCCGTTGGCGCCCGTCCACGACCGATTGTGCCAGATGGTGGCGACAGAGGTAGGGTGCGGGACGAGTTGGCGCCGCGGGGGCGATGCGCGCGGGTGGGTGACGTGCTCGAAGGCGTAGGTTGCTACGGCCGTCCCATGCCGTGGTAGTCCCAGCCGGCGGCGCGCCAGGCCACCGGATCAAGGCAGTTTCGCCCGTCGATGATCACTCGCCCCGCGACAAGGGATGCCGCGTGTTCGGGCGAGAGCTGCCGGCGGTACTCATCCCACTCGGTGACGACGATCACGGCGTCGGCGCCGCGAAGGGCTTCGTCGCGGTCTTCGACGTAGTTCAGCTGCGGGTGCCGGGCGCGGGCGTTGTCGATCGCTTCGGGGTCGGTGATGGTGACCCAGGCGCCCAGGCCGTGCAGTCGCACGGCGACGTCGAGGGCGGGGGAGTCGCGGATGTCGTCGGAGTGCGGCTTGAACGCCGCGCCCAGCACCGTGACGTTCTTCTTGAACACCGACCCGCCGAGCGCCTGCACGACGAGGTCGACGGCACGGTCGCGGCGGCGCAGGTTGATCGCGTCGACTTCACGTAGGAACGCCACCGACTCACCCCGGCCGAGTTCCTCGGCGCGGGCGGCGAACGCGCGGATGTCCTTGGGCAGGCAGCCACCGCCGAAGCCGATGCCGGCGCCCAGGAACCGGCGGCCGATGCGGGCGTCGTGGCCGATCGCGTCGGCGAGGGTGGTGACGTCGGCGCCGGTGACCTCGGCGATCTCGGCCATCGCGTTGATGAAGCTGATCTTCGTGGCCAGGAACGCGTTGGCGGCGACCTTGACCAGCTCGGCTGTTGCCAGGTCGGTGACGATGAACGGGGTGCCCTTGGCGACCGACGGGTGGTACACCTCGCGGAGCAGGCGGGCGGCGTGCTCGCCGGCCGCACCGGCGGGCACGCCCGCGACCAGGCGGTCAGGATCGATGGTGTCTTGCACCGCGAAGCCTTCGCGCAGGAACTCAGGGTTCCACACCAGCGTCGCCCCCGTCGGGTCGACGCGTTCCGCCAGGGTGGCAGCCGTACCCACCGGCACCGTGGACTTGCCGGCGACGATGTCGCCTTCGCTCAGGTGCGGGATCAGCGCGTCGACGGCCGCGTTGACGTAGGTGAGGTCGGCGGCGTAGCCGTCTTTCTGCTGCGGAGTCCCCACGCCCACGAAGTGCACTGCCGCGCCGCGCGCCTCGGCGATGTCGGTGGTGAACCGCAGCCTTCCGGACGCGATGCCCTCGGTGAGGATCTGTTGCAGACCGGGCTCGAAGAACGGCGCCTCGCCGCGTGACAGGGTCTCGATCTTGCGCTCGTCGACGTCGATGCCGACCACGTCGTGGCCGATTGACGCCATGGCTGCCGCGTGAACAGCGCCGAGGTAACCGCAACCGATGACAGACAGACGCATGGGATTCCTCAAGGGCTCGGTGAGCGGGACCGTCCGGGTGACGGCCCCAGAACGGTTCTCATAGGGGTTCGAACTTTTCGATCGGCTGTTGTGGGATGGCGCCTCGGCCTGTTGCGAGGAATGAGGGCGCCGATTGGCGGCGCATGGTGCGGTGTGGCGCGGCGCTCAGCCCTGCTATCCGGTTGCGCATTGCACAGGATGCCGTTGACCCCCAAACATGTCATAGGCCTCGCGGTAGTTCTCGGTGATCCAGTAGCTGTAGAGCTTTGCCGCCGCGTGGGGGGCGCGCGGGTAGTGCCGGGTACCAGTGGTCTCGGCAGTGTGCTCGGGCTCGTCGAACGACACACGGACAGGTGATTGAGCCGCGAGGTTGTAGACGTCGTCGGGCTTGATCTCGGCCATCAGGGTGACCAGGCCGGCGCCGTCGCTGAGGTCGCCGTAGTACAGGAAGAGCCTTCCCTCGGGGTCGTGCGGATCGAGGTAGAGGTGGTCGATTCGGGACGCGTTGAAGGTCGACGTGCGACGGATGAAGCCGTGCACCTGGTACCGCTTCGACCGCAGCAACTCGGCCAGGTAGGAGCCGCCCTGTCCGGTGATTCCAATGATGAGTTCGCGCTTAGTTAAGGCACTCCCTAGAGTCCGGCCGGTGATCAGCACGATGTAGGTGTCAGAGCCCTGGGCGCGGATGCGGCGGACGGTCTCGAAGCCGTCGACCCCCGGCATGGAGATGTCGATGGTGGTGAGCACGGGGTCGTGGGCCAGCACCGCGGCCAGGCCGTCGGTGCCGTTGTCGGCTGCGCTCACCGTGAATCCCGCGCTGGTGAGGATCTCGACCAGCAGGTTCCGCACGTCGTCGTCGTCGTCCATGACCACCGCCCGCGGCGATGCGTTGATCTGCGCCATGTGTCCCCCTCACCGGCAGAACGGGAGCCCGTGGCGCCCATCCACGACCGATTGTGCCAGATGGCGGCGACAGAGGTACGGTGCGCGTCGAGTCGGTGCCGCGGTTTCATCTCGAGGGCCCGGTGGTCTCCTCCTAAGGGGCTGCGCTCGGCGGCGCATGGCGCAGACGGGAATGGCCCTCCCTAAGTCGGTGCGGAGGCTGCCGACTCGGGCTGGACAACGGGGAAACATTCGAACTTGCTCTGAGTGCCCCTGTGGCGAGACCGTCGCTCGGAGGAGAGGACGGTCACCGCCCACTTGTGCTCGTCCTCTAGCATCCTTCCGACCCGGGGTCCCTCGGGCGGGGGACGTCGTGCTCATTAGGAGAAATGCTGGGATTGGCGGTGTGCGGTAGCGTCGTGCGTTGTGACCCATGAGAAGCTAGCCAAGGGCAGGGACATATCGGTCGACACGCTGAGGGGCCTCGCGATCATCTTCATGGTCGCTGGCCATGTGATCGGAGGCACCTCTGCGTCAGGCATGTTGGTCGATGACGATTCCCCGTGGCGCTATGGGTACGCCCTGTTCAGTGACTTGCGTATGCCACTGTTCACGGCGCTGTCAGGGTTCGTTTATGGGCTGCGACCGCTGCGGGACATCGATCAGTATGGCCGCTTCGTGCGGGGCAAAATGCGCAGGCTCATGGTGCCGCTCGTTAGCGTCGGAACGATATTCGTGATTCTCCAGTCACTGACCCCTGGGACCAACGCCGAGGGCGGCGTTGAAGACGGTTGGAAGCTCTACGTTTACGGCCTCGGCCACTTCTGGTTCCTGCAGGCAATCCTCCTGATCTTCTTGCTCGCGGGTATGCTCGATGCCCTGGGCGTACTCAGGACCCCGTGGCGAGTGGTCCTGGCTATCGCGCTCGCGTCCGCCCTGTTCCTCGCAGTGCAGGTCCCGGACGAGTGGGACTTCTTCTCGCTGACTGGAGCGCTTCGACTTCTTCCCTTCTTCCTCCTGGGCTATGGAGTCTCTCGGTACTGGGACCGCGGGAGCGTGCGTTGGGGAATGCTCGCCGTTGCCGTCTTGCTTATCTGCCTCCGTGCTGCTGATGTGGCCGGTGCCATCGCGCTAAACCCTGCGCTCTCCGATGTTCTTTCCTTGGGGCTCGGCGTATCGGGAATCAGCGCCCTCTTCATGTTCCGAGACACGCTTAGCTGGGCTCCTCTCGCGCGCCTCGGTTACTTCTCGTTCGCGATCTACCTATTTCATGTGTTCGGCACTGCCCCCACGCGAATGGCGCTTGCCCGTGTCGGCGTCGAATCCGAGCCCGTTGTCTTTGTGGCATGTCTCGTCGCTGGGCTCGCGCTTCCTATCCTGTTCGAAATGACCTTCGGCCGCGTCCGGTGGATCAGTTGGGCGTTCCTGGGGCAACGGGCCTATCACGGCATCCCTGCGCCTCGGGATGCCGTTTTAGAGTCGCGCGCCAATCCTTCGTGAGCATTGCCCGGGTGCGGGCCTCGTAATTGCTTGCGACCCGTGTAGCGAGTCGCTAGGTGCTGTCCGACACGATCGTCATGCCGTCGTGTTGGAGGAAAAGAACCCTGATGGAAGGAGTCTTGCTGGACCGGTTCGTCCAAGCAGCGAACTGCGGGATTAGTTGGCTGTGCGCTCACAGTGAGGAGGGCAATAACATCCGGAACGTGGACCCCCCCCCCTTTGGATGCTCGTCGGGGCGCTAACGACCGGCGCGGCTTTCCTCGCGATGATCTTCGGGCCGTGGCCTATCCACCCGGAACTGCTGTGATCGTCAGCCCTGCTTTGCGCCGTGTTCTTTTCTGAGTACGTTCACCTGTACCTGGCTCGGTACCGTTGCGCGAGTCGCGGCGAGAAGTAGCCCAAACCGCGCCGAGTAGAAGGCCGATCGCCAGGCTTCCCCCGCTGCCGGAGTCGTTGGGGAATGGTGCGTAGATGAGGGATACGAGGACGCCCACGGATGTTGCAGCAAAGGCGCGGCCGATTCGACCGCCGAACAGGAGGCCTCTGACTGTCGGCGCGATGAACGCAACCCCCAGGATGAGAACCGCGCCGATGATACCGGTCTTCAGCGGTACCCACAGCCAGTAGTTGTGTGCATAGTACATACCGCTGGTTGCGGTGAACGACCCTGTGGGACCAAACCCTGGCCGGTACGCATACCCGAACCCGTTGCCCAAGATGGGCGACTGAGCGATCCCAGCCGTCGCGTACATGTTCTCCACGAAGCGCGCTCGGGCGGATGAATCTAGTGCGAGGGCGTCTCCGGCGATACCCCCAAGCACGCGCCCCTCGAACCCCGCCCAGGTTGACGCGATCAGATCCGCGCCGGGGAGACCGGCTGTGACGATCAGCGCGCCGACAACGCTTGCCGCCATGGCGACCGTAGCGAGGCTTATAGCGCCCCGGAGCGCTGCGGCGGAGCGTGCCACGAGTAGGGCGACGATTGCGGCGACACCTATGGCTAGGAAGCTGTTGCGTGAGAACCCGGCCGCGACGATCAGTGCGGCCGGCATCAGGAACGGTGTCACATCTCGAAGGCGCGCGACACCCATCATGACCATCGCGACGGTCACGCACACGGCGATGACCGCAAGTTCTGATGCGGACGTGAGGTACCGCGTTGCGGCCGAGTCGTCAGGCGCCCCACTGCCGACTAGCCAGAGCCCCGCAGATCCGGCACGACCCGCAAGCGGCAACCCAAATGTCCATCCAGCGAGGGTGAACGCGGCCGAGATCCACAGGCTGACCTTGATCGTTTTCAGCATCGGCTCCCCGAACCGAGACCCGTAGACGCCGCCAACCACCAAGCCCATGAGGGCGACGGTGATCGTGCCGCGAATGTCCGCAATTATCCCGCTCGACGGGTAACCCATTGCGTAGCCCGCTACACCCCAGACGGCGGCGACACCGACCAGAACGCCCGCGAATGCTTTGATCTTCGGGGGCGGACGCAGCGCGAACAGCGCCCAGGCTGCGGCGAAGATCAGGAACGGTTCGAATAGCCGTATGGTGATCGGCCCCACGTTGATGTCGTACGGGACAAACGCAGGCCAGGCGGTGAGCCCTAGCAGAATCACCGCACCGACCGAGATTGCCGGCCACCGTATCAACACGGCGAGCGCCGCAACCCCGACCAGTGCGATAAGTACGGGGGTTGGCCCGGTGAACAGTGCGGCCACTAGTGCGGCAGCGGCTAGCCCGCCAATCCAGACCATCACCAGAGCATAACCCAGCTACTCGCCGCCTCCGTTTTCGTCGAACCGGCTGAGAGCCCGTGCGCCCGTGCACATCATCTAGTCTCGTCATGGTGATCTGAGCGGAGCACGGGCTCGATGCCGGATAAGCAGGGGAAAGAGATGGACAGCTTGATGTGGGGCGAAATCAACCCGAAGGCAAAGAGTGGGAATCGACGCACAGCCAGCATCGAGTTGCCCGGTGAGGCGCACGAGTTGTGGTTTGAGTTCGTGGATGGCCCCGCTCCAACCGGCCCTGATCGGGCGGACCCTTTCCTAATCGCGACGCTACTGCTGTGGATGGAGCGCGGGGTCAATGTTCACGTAAGGGGGACTGTGTCCAGCCGCCTACTCAGCAACCTGGACGAGTTGCAGGATATTTGGCACAGCTGGCGTCCGGAGAAGTACTCCGTTGTTCAGATCAGTGCAGACCAGGTCATCGGCGACGAGGCCGCAACCAGTGCTATGGGGGCCTTGCTTGCCTTTTCGGGAGGGCTCGATGCCCAATACAGTTTACTCAGACACCGTCACGGCGAAGCGAGACACCGTACGAGCGTCATCGCCGCGGCGCTTCTTGTACATGGATTCGATGTACCACTGTCGCAGACGGCGACCTTCGACGGCGTCTCACAGCGTGCGGCTCGCGTCCTCTCGCCTCTCGGTATTCCTTTAGCCCGCGTGCGTTCAAATTTCCGCGAGATCCCGATGCTGTGGCAGGACGCTCACGGTTTGGGAATAGCCGCCGCGCTCCATCTCTTTTCCGAGAGTTACTCAGTCGGCCTTATTGCTAGCGGCAAGTCGTACGCGGACCTGGAGCTGCCCTGGGGCTCAAGTCCGGTCACGGACCCGCTCCTCTCCTCCAGCAGGATGGAGATCCGCAACGATGGGTCGGGAGCTACGAGAACTGAGAAAGCCATGCTGGCCGTCCGTCACCCTGAGGCCGTTCGGGAACTGCGAGTCTGTTGGGAAGGATCGCGGCTGGACCGCAACTGTGGGGCATGCGAAAAATGTGCCCGCACATACTGGAATTTGCGAGTAGCGGGCGCGGATCACCCGTCCTGCTTCGACGATCTGCGGGTCAGAGCGTCGAAGGTGTTGACCGGGCCGCGAGGAATCGTTGAGTGGCAGGACATCCTCGAAAAGGCCCGGCAGACGGGCAATAAAGCAGCCTTCGAGTATGCCCGTGTCGTGGTTCTTCATAACAAGTTGCGGCGCTTTGTTCGCGCAATAACCCCACTGAGGGTCGTGCTCGACGCGATTCGGGGGCGCTAATTTCTTGAATACCTCGGTCGGTGGCGCAGCTCGGTCCGGTGGGCGCGTCACGCTTCTGATGCAGGGGGCACGCCTCCTCCTGTCGACCGCTAGCTTGGCGATCCTAAGTCGGTTAGTCTCTCCCGAGAGCTTCGGCTTGATCGCGGCTGTAATGGCGATTGTGGGTATTGGGGATGTCTTGCGGGACATGGGGTTGTCTACCGCCTCAATCCAGGCGAGGGAGATCACTCGGCAGCAGCGCTCCAATCTTTTCTGGATAAACACCGCCTTCGGCATAGGTTTCGCCGTCTTCTGCCTGGGTTCAGCTCCGCTGCTTGGCTTGCTGATTGGAGACGACGCCGTAGTGGGAGTGGTCGGCGTCATGTCGGTCGTCTATGTCCTGAACGGGTTGCAGACGCAAGCGCAAGCCGATCTGACGCGATCCTACAAGTTCTTGGCGTTATCTGGCTCCGAGTTGATAGCTTTCGCGCTCGGTTTAGCAGTCGCGATCTACACAGCCTTCCTCGGTTGGGAGTACTGGGCCCTTGTCTGCCAATACGTGGTGCAGGCAGCGGCCCTTTGCGCCTTCCGAATGTCCCTCGTGCAGTGGCTGCCTATGAAGCCTCGCCGTAATTCCGGCATGCGGCCGCTGCTTCGCTTCGGCCTATACACCACTCTCGTTCAGGTGGTGGCTTACGCAGGAAACAACGCTCATAACCTGATCATCGGGCGCGCGTTCGGCGTTGACGCCTTGGGCTATTTCGCGCGGGCCTACCAGGTGTATATGGTTCCGACCCTCCAGATAATGAATCCCCTGTCGGCTGTGGCATATTCCACCCTGTCGCGCCTTCAGGATCGGCTTGAAGCTTTCCGTCGGTCGATTCTCCAGTTGTCGCTGCTGCTCGGCTACCCAATCGCTCTAATCTGCGTGGTGATAGCGGGTACCGCCGACGCCGTCGTCGAGATACTGCTCGGCGACGGATGGGATGAGTCGGTGGATATCCTTCGGGTCCTGTCCATCGGGGGATCAGTGCTGGGTCTGAACCGGGCTGTCACGTGGGCGTTCACAGCTCTGGGGCGAACGCGCGAGTATTTCCACACCATGCTTCTCACAAGAAGCGTCCTCCTCGGGTCGATGCTCCTCGGGCTTCACCTGGGCGGACTCTCGGGAGTTGCGTGGGGGTTCGCTGCCGGGACGCTGAGCTTTCTGCCGCTTAATGCCCTCGCTCTCTCGCGCTATCTTGACTACCTCAGAGACTATTCATTTGTGTGCGTCCGGGTGCTGGCTTTGAGTGCGGTAGTTGGAGGTGCGGTCCTAGGCGTGGTTCACTTCCTGGGCGGCCTCGAAACGAGCGCATGGCTGGTGTTGGCGGCGGCTTTCGGTGCTGCCGCAGTGAGCGGTGCGGCATCGTTGCTATTGAAGCCTTACCGCGACGACTTCGCTGCGATACTCTCGGCACTTCGGAGCTGAGACGAGCGCTCTTCCTGCCGACCGCGATCGAGCGGCCCAAAGGAGACTGCTAGGGTAGCCTCACGTGCGCCAGTGCAGGCGAGGCATCTTGGCGTTTTTTTTGTGGGTGGTGGACGATGGCGGAGAGCGAATTGGTCGTGGGTCGTCTGCGTGCAAACGCGCCCACACTTTACGCGACGACCTACCCACCGCACATGATGCAATTCGGTGGTGCCGCCTGGGTTGACCAGAAGGTCATCGGGTCAGCGCGACCGCCTGTTGAAGTGTTCCCGGTGTGCGAAGTGGATAACCCCGTCGGGGTGCCGTTGGAGCTTCGCGGCCGGCGGGGCCTCCAGACTTCAACCCTTCTTCGAATGGTCCTGCGCGGGGAGCCGTACATAGTAGCGAAGTTTCGCGGTTCCCATGCCTGGCGAAGCCGCGGGGAGGCCTTACGCCGGGCGGCGGCGGGAAAAGTTCTCGTGACCAGCCAATGGCCAGCTTTATTGCTGGCTACGGATGCAGGCCTGAAGCCGCGACTTCATCTCGCCCACAACGTGGACTTCCAGCTGTCCGTGAACCATGACCCCATGCTCTTCCGCGTGATGCGCAACCCGCAACGTACGCGAGGGTTCGAACTGAAGCTGCTGCGGGCCGCAGCCTCCGTCGTGGCCCTGTCAGCAACCGACGCCGATTGGATCGCGGCCGAGGGAATTGGCGCTGTCTCCCGCTCGTTGGCACCGCAGCCCGTAGCGGGAGTGCAAGAAGTACGAGGGGCTATCGGCTTTCTAGGGAAGGTGTCCTGGCCGCCCAATCGTATTGCGCTGGAGGTCCTCCTGCGGGAGGTGATGCCCGACATCGCGTCGAACTTGGCGGACCCTCCGGAGCTGGTACTCGCAGGGCGCGGGAGCGAGGCCTTCAGGTCGGCGCGCGTCTCGGGGTTGGGTGCGATTGACAATCTCGATCGGTTTTATGAACGCGTCGACCTGGTTGTTATCCCCCGCCTCGGGCAAGCCACCGGCATCTCCGTGAAAATGCTGGAGGCGGTCGAGAGGGGGATCCCCGTGGTCGCACCACGGCAGCTGATAGCTGACGCTGGCTTATCTCATACCTACATAGCGGCGGATAGCCCCGCTGAAATGGCTCGCGCGATAGTCGACTATTACAGTGGTAAGGAGCATGAAAAGTTGGGGTCCACTCCGTTCATACCCCCTATGAACCTCCGCGAACTGATCGATCAAGCATCGTGATGCGGGAATTCGGCGGCCTGCTCAGCAATCACAAAGGATTGATACGGAGTGACGAGGAGTTCGACAGCCTCGCCCTTGGCCACCGCTGGCGCGTCCAGACAGTCAACCTCCACCATTTGGCTTTGGCGAAGCGGGACGCGCGGTTCAAATCCAGCATTCTTGAGGCTGACTGGATCACCGCGGATGGGTGGCCAGTCGTGAGCTTTCTCCGCGCACACGGAAGGAACGTTGAGCGTGTTACCGGCTCTGCGTGGCTGCTGCGAGCGCTCAACGACGGCCGGATGAAGCGATTGCGTGTCGGGCTCCTGGGCGGGAGCGCGGGTGCGGGCGACGGCCTACAGCGATTCGGCCTAGATCTCATATGGCGAGACCACCGCGACAAGGCCGACTGGACATCGGCAGGGATTGCAGAGAGCCTTAACGCGGCGCGCGTCGAGGTGCTCCTCGTTGCCGTGACACCGCCCCACGGTGACCTTATCGGGGCGGACATCTCGGCAGCCGGATTCAACGGTTCGATCATCGCAGTGGGCGGCGGCGTAGATATGGCCGTCGGGATACAGCGGCGGTCGCCGCAGTTGATACAGGATCTGCATCTTGAGTGGTTCTTCCGGTTTGTCAACGCTCCGCGGCGTTTAGGCAAGCGGTACTTCGTGCATTGTCTGCCCTTTTTCGTCACTGATCTCGTGCCAGTCATCCTCCGCGCAAAGTGCCGGCGGAACCTCACGGGCGGGTTGGGAAGGCCATGATCAAGCGACCAATAACACTTTCATCGGGTCGGGGCGTGGCCCAACCCTCCGATCCCGACGCGATGCACATACGGCGGGTGGCGGAGAGCGTCCATAGTGGCATTTCGAACGCCCTAGCTGGGGCGAGCAGCGTCGCTCTCCTCGATTTTCCGTCTCACATGAATGTGGGCGACAGCATGATCTGGGCGGGCGAAAGAACGGCGCTTCGGCAGCTCGGTGTTCGGGTCCGTTACGTGGCCGACATTGCCAGGTACGACCGGGTCGCGCTGGAAAGGGCCCATCCGGAAGGGCCCATCCTCCTGCATGGGGGCGGCAACTTTGGTGACCTCTGGCCGGAATTTCAGTCATTCCGCCTTCGGGTCTTGGCGGACTTTCCTGACCGCGACGTGGTGCAGCTCCCGCAGTCGATTCTCTTCGAGGATGAGAAGATGGGTCGTACAACTAACGACGCGATCCGCCAACATGGTCGATTCACACTCATGTGTCGAGACCACGACTCCATGGAACGTGCCCGGCGGTTCCTCCCTCAGGCATCGGCTGTCTTCGTTCCGGACGCCGCGGTTTGTTGGGAACCGGCCTCGCGTGCGAAGCCTGGGGGAAAGCCCGTCGTCCTTCTCAGACGAGACCACGAAGCGCAACAGGGGATGGGTGACGTGGAATCCGCCTGTCGAATCCTGTTCCAGGACGCGCAGTATGTTGACTGGGGCCTGAAGGGGTTCGCCAAGCTCGCATGGAAGACAATCCGGATACCCGGGAGACTGGCGAAGAAGTGGCCTTCGATTGGCCGTGTCGCCGTAGGGCGTAAGATGCTGATGTTTTCGTATGAGGCTATGGCTCGTCTCAACCTCCGCGCGGGCAGGGACTTATTCGATGGAGCCTCCTTCATCGTCACCGATCGCCTGCACGCGCATGTGCTGGCCACGCTGCTTCGCGTGCCGCACCTTGTGGTGGACAACTCTTATGGAAAGGTGTCTGCTGTGGCGGGCGGCACCACGTTAACTGCTACGGTCGCCGAGTTCGCGGGCACCTCGGAGGCCGCCGTCAGGGCACTGCATGAGCGGCCGGCTTTCCCGATGGTGAGTTCACAATGAGACGCGCGCGAGAAGTCATGCTGATTGATGCGCCGGAGTTAGACTCCCGCGCCTGGGAGGCGCGTCACCGGGCAGGTGAGGTACCGAGCGTGTGGCCATACGGCCTTGACGGCATCGCCCGGCACCACCCAACCCGACTCTGGCGCCCCGGGCAGAGGTACCCCTATGGTCGAATGTCGGGGGATGCCGCGTGCGACCGTCTGGCGCTGGGGATTGCTTGGCATGAACGGACCTCCATCAGACGGCTACTGTTACGCCGCAGCGTTCCTTTCGCATGCGGGGTCATATGGCTCACTGACGAGTACGAAGAGCTCCGCCTGCTTAAACGTGTGTTGTATCGCTCGGCCCTGAGGCGTGCCCAGTTTCTTTGGGTGCTCAGCCGCGCCCAGCTCGGCCCGCTGCGGTCGATCGTCGGTAAAGACGTTCCGATTCATCACCTGTGTTTTGGGATCGACACCGATTTCTTCGATCCGTCGCTGTCGGCGGCGGAGCCGCCTATTGAGCCCGTGGTTCTTAGTCTTGGCAATGATCGAGACCGCGATATTCCCACCCTCCTTGAGGCCTTTGCGCAAATAAGGCGTGCCGTGCCTGCGGCGCGCATGGTTCTTCAGACCTCCAGAGTAGATGTGGCTCGAGGCCACGCTGGAGTCACCTGCGTCACGCAGGTCAGCCACAGCGATCTTCGCGATCTGTACAAGCAGTGTTCGTTGGTGATGATCGCGACTAGGCCGAATCTTCACGTCTCCGGTATGACGGCGATCCTGGAAGCAGCGGCAATGGAATGCCCAGTCGTGATCACCACTTCCCCCGGTATGGAGGACTATCTCCCAGAGAGTGTTACGGGTGTCCCCGGCGCCGACAACGTCACGCAGCTGGCAGAGCTTGCAGTTCGCTTGCTCCTGGAACCCGAGCGGGCGCGTATGGTCGGCGCGAAATCGAGGCAGTGGGTCGTCGAGAACCGCACGACCGTTCGGATGGCGGACGAGTTGTCGTCCCTTATCGAGAGGGCGCGAGAGGCTTGACCGAGGCTGATGAGTTGGTGGCGTTAATCGTTAACTACAACTCGAGTGACGACCTTCTTGACTGCGTGGCCAGCATGGCTGGATCGTCTGTGGATAGGGTGCTGATTCTAGACAATGCGTCTGTCGGCTCCGAGTTAGACAAGCTGAGTGTACTGCGCGGAGACCCAAGGTTCCACGTCTTACGTTCAGAACGAAACACTGGTTTCGGCGCCGGAGTCAATGCGCTGGTGGAGGCCCTCGATGAGCTTACGCACGCCGGGTGCGACCCATACCTGTGGATAGTCAACCCCGATTGCGTTAACGCACCTCGAGCCGCGGAACTTCTTCGTGGGGCTCTGGACGCGGGAGAGGCAGACGTCGTCTTTCCGATTATTTCCGACGGCACCGGCGAACGGGTGTGGTTCGCGGGTGGTGCAGTCGATTGGAAGCGAGGCCAGACGACTCATCGTTTCTTCGACGAGCCTCTGAGGAATGTGCCGGTCGATCGTGTGACGAGCATGTTCGTTTGCGGTGCCAACTTTATGGTCCGGCGGTCCGCCTGGGAGAGGGTGGGCAAGTATGATGAGTCCCTTTTCCTTTACTGGGAGGACGCTGATTGGTCAGAAAGAGCCCTTCGTGCTGGCCTTCGGCTATCGCTAGTACCGACAGCTCTTGCGATGCACGCTCAGGGCGGGTCCTCGGGGGGAAAGACTAGCCCGACGTACTACTACTACGCACATCGCAATCGCCTCGTTCTTGGCGAGCGTTACGGAGCGAATCGCTGGTCGACTGCCTTCGGGTTCGGACTGGTAGAGACGGTACGGCTTCTTCTCAGGCCGCTTGCCCATGGGCAGTGGCGCTCCGCGCGGGCTAGCGTCGCGGGGTTGCTAGCTGGGCTCCGACTTCAATCCGGCCAGCGGGGAGGTTAGCCGCAACTAGTTGCTTTTGCCTGAACCTTGTCTGCCGCAGCGTAGCTCTTGGGGTCGCCAGGCATGCATGAAGGACGCGATTTCGGCCGAGCGGCCCAATCGGGGAGTGAGCGAGCGTCAGGAACGTTCTGGACCAGCCGCGGCTCTGTTTTGGGCGCACCTTCTCAGCGGGTGGGCCGGGTAACAGAGCCATAAGTGCAAGTTGATTCGCCCCGGGTGAATCTGAATAGGCCTGACTTTCGTTTGAGCCACCCCGGCATGTCCGGAGACTAGATTCCTTGGAAGGATCTGTCTCATGGGACGTCCCAGCAAGTACCCGCGCGGGCTTCGCGAGCGCGCTGTCCGAGCGGTCGCCGAGGTGCGATCTGACTATCCGAGCGAGTATCAGGCGATGACCGCGGTCGCGGGGATGCTCGGCATCGGCTCGCCCGAGACGATCCGAACCTGGATCCGCCGGAAGCAGGTCGATGCCGGTGACCGGCTTGGTGTCACTGCCGACGCCGCGGTCGAGATCAAGCGCCTCGAGCGTGAGTACGCCGAGCTGCGGCAGGCGAACGAGATCTTGAAGGCGGCTTCGGCTTTCTCCGCGGCCGAACTCGACCGGCCACACAAGCGACGGTCGCCTTCATCGACGAGCAAAAGGACCGCCGCGATGGTGGGCTGCGGTGGGGTGTCGAGTCGATCTGCGCGGTGCTAAGTCAGCACGACGCGACGATCGCCCCATCGAGCTACTACGACGCCAGGGGACGTGGCCCGTCACCGCGGGCACTGTCGGATGAACGGTGCAAGCAGATCGTCTTGGCGATGTGGCAGAAGCAGCGGAAGGTGCTCGGCGGCCGCAAGCTCTGGCTCCGGTTGCGTCGCGACGGGCACGACATCGCCCGGTGCACGGTTGAACGTCTCATGGGAGACTTCGGCATCGCCGGCGTCGTCCGCGGGAAGCGGAAGCGTCCGGTCGATGCGGCTCCGCGGGAGACCAGGCCGACTGACCTCGTCGACCGGCAATTGGCCCGGTTCC
Source organism: Microbacterium sp. zg-Y818 (assembly GCF_030246905.1). NCBI lineage: Bacteria > Bacillati > Actinomycetota > Actinomycetes > Micrococcales > Microbacteriaceae > Microbacterium > Microbacterium sp. zg-Y818. The sequence continues at coordinate 453,217 of NZ_CP126741.1, forward strand.
GCACGAACCAGCTCTGGGTCGCTTACTTCACGTACGTCTGGACGTGGTCGGGGTGGGTCTATGTCGCGTTCGTGTTCGACGCGCACTCCCGCCGCATCATCGGCTGGCGCGCCGCCACCTCGATGACCACACCGCTGGTGCTGGACAGCCTGGACATGGCGCTCTGGACCCGCAGACGCGAGGGCGTCGTCGGCTTCGCCGGGCTCACGCACCACAGCGATGCCGGGTCCGTCTATACGTCGATTGCGTTCACTGACCGGCTCGTAGACGAGGGCATCGACCCCTCGGTCGGGTCCGTCGGCGACCCCTACGACAACTCCCTCGCGGAGTCGCAGATCGGGCTCTACAAGTCCGAACTCATCCACCACGAGGGCCCGTGGCGAGACGTCGATCGGGTCGAGGCCGCGACCGCGGCCTGGGTCCACTGGTTCAGCACCGAGCGCACCCACGGGGCGATCGATGACCTCACCCCCGTCGAGCTCGAGCAGCTCGACGGGGCTCGCACCAAACCGCTCGAACGAGCGGGTCGACACCAGCAAAACGCTCTCCGGACATGCCGGGGTGACTCAGACTTAAGCTAATACGCGGTTTCACCCGGGGCTAAGGCCGCTTTAGCCGTCCTGGCGAGGATGCTGAAGTCGGTCAGTAGGGACCAGTTCTCCACGTACGCCAGGTCTAGCCTCACGCTATCCTCCCACGACAGGGACGACCTACCACTAACCTGCCACAGACCAGTGATCCCTGGCTTTGCGAGGAACCGCCGGTGCACGTGGTCTGCATACTGATCGACCTCGGCTGGGAGAGAAGGCCGGGGGCCGACGAGCGACATCGACCCACCGATGACGTTGATCAACTGCGGCAGTTCATCGACGCTGTACCTGCGCATGACGCGGCCGACGCGGGTAACCCGCGGGTCCTTTCGCATCTTGAAGAGAACGTCGTTGCCCGCGTCGCGCGAGTGACGGTCCAGTTCAGGGAGGATCTGCTCGGCATGCGCCACCATCGTGCGGAACTTGAGCATGGTGAAGGTCTCACCGCGGTAACCGACCCGCACCTGGCGGAACAGGATCGGGCCGGGTGACGAGAACTTGACGCACATCGCCAAAATAAACAGTACGGGCGAGATGGCGATGAGGCCGACGGTTGCCACGATCAGATCCATGAGCCGCTTTGACAGCCTCTGACCTCGCGTGAATCGGGGGGTTTCGACGTGGATGAGGGGGAGCCCAGCTACAGGGCGCGTGTGAATTCGCGGCCCGGCGATGTCGGTGATGCTGGGGGCCAGTACCAGGTGCTGCCGCCCGGCCTCGAGGCCCCACGAGATCTGCTTCACCTTGTCCGGCGGCAGATCGTCGGTGCTCGTGACGATGACGGTGTCTGCCCCGGACGCGACGATCGCAGCCTCGACAGCGTCGACAGTCCCCACCGCTGGCACGCCGATCTCTCGCGCGACGGACGGGTTGGGCTCCGACGGCACGCACACGCCGACGACCACGTACCCCGCCCTGGGCGCGCGAAGCAGCTCACGGGCGGTCTGGGCGACGGATCGCTCGGAGCCGACGAGCAGCACGCGCGCGCTGTACTTTCCCCCTGAGCGCTGCGCGAGCAGCCACTGGCGCCACAGCCACCGGACGAACACCAGAACGAGGATTCCCAGCGGAAGGCTGAGCAGGAGGAAACCGCGGGCGACGTCGATCCGTGAAAGGAAAGCAACGATCGCGATGGCGCCGAAAAGCGAGAAACTCGCGCGGCCCACTCTCGCGTACTCGGTCGGCCCGGTGCCGATGATTCGGTGGTCACGCGTATCAAACAGGGTCAGCGCCCACATCCACAGGGCGATCAACCCGGCGGAGAACGCCCAGTAAGAAAACTCACTGATGCGGCTGTCTTCCCGCATCGTGACCTCGGCGTTGCCCAGACCGAACCAGGCGATCTGTGTGCCGTAGACCACCCAGATCAGCACGAGCAGATCGGTCAGTGCGAGCCTGCGTGCGTAGCGGCGACGCCAGTCATCCCGCAGTGGGGGAGTCGACCGCGGCGCGCCATCGCGTTCCGAGGTGTCGACCGCGGGCCTGTCCGCGGGGCTCCGGTCAGTCCCGGGGGTCGCGAGCCGTTCGTTCGTCACACCGTTCCTCTCGCGCGTCTGGCCCCAGCGTCGTTCCCATCGAAAAGCTATCAGGTGCCTATGACGGGCGTGTAACGAAGATGACCTGCAGTGACTTCAGTCACCGGCCACACGCAGGCTCGAGCCAGACCACGTAAGGGTCCGCGGACCGGCCGCGACCGCCGCAACAGCCCTGATCTCCACGCTCTCGAGGCATCCCTCGGGCGACGCTTCGTACCCGAATCGCGTGACAGACAGCCCGCTGCAACTCGTATCGGAGTGCGCAACCAGCAGGTCACCGCCATCGAGAGCCAAGGTGCCCGCGGCATCCACCACGGGCTCCCACTCCGCGTCGGCGAGGCGGAAGGCGGTGGCGTCGCAGATGAGGGCGAGCGCTCCGCCGGACGCACGGAAGCTCCAGGGGGCGGCGCAGGGAGCGTCGATCTCCCCGTTCGCCGTGATGATCACGCCGGGCTCCGTCGACGAGAGGTAGGTCGCGCGCTGCAGCAGCTCGGGGTACGGCTCCCAGAACCGCCCCTGGGTGAAGGTGCGCAGGTACTGCGTCTCGCAGTCATCGCCCATGTCGGCGATCATCTCGGCCTCGGTGCCGGCGAAGGCGTTGAGGCTGCGCACCTGGCCGATGCCGCGATAGGTGGGAGTGACGTCGGTCCAGGTCTCTCCGCCGTCGACCGAACGTTCCACCAGGGGAGGGGTCCCCCCGCACTCGCCGCCGGTCGCGCGCCACATGGCCTCGGGTCCGATGGACAGAAACCGCTCCTCAGCGCCCGGGTGCGTGAACACCGGGGCGTCCGGCGCGGGTGGTGCGGCATCGGTGGTGGGGGAGGCAACGGGTTGCGGTCCGAGAGTGAAGGTCGGTGCCGGTGCGGCGGTAGCGGTGGCCGGGGCAGGCGTGCCGTGCTGCAGTGCCGCGCTGCTGAGCGCGACCGCACCGACAGCCAGCGCGCCGACGGCCGCCACCGCGATCACGCGGGTGGCGCGCGAAAGGTCGGGTTTTCGGCCGGGCACGGTGAGCTACTCGGCGGCGGCGCGTCGGGTAGCCGGCACCTGAGTCTGGACGGTCGCCCGGCCCGCCTGCTGCAGGGTGGGAACACTCGGCGCCGTGGCGACCGGCGCCTTGCGCTTGCGACCGCGCGCGGCCTTCTGCGCCGTCTCTTTCTGGATGTACCCGTAACCGCCGTAGCCGTAGCCATAGCCGCCGTAGTACGAGTCGGGCCCGCGGGTCGGCACCATCGACAGCACCACGCCGGCGACCTTGGCGCCCACCGTCTGCAGTGCCTCCACCGCGCCCGAGAGCTGATGGCGGCTGGTGCGGCCGGCGGCGACCGCGAGGATCGCACCGCTGGTGGCGCGCGCGAGAATGGCGGCATCCGTCACGGGAAGAAGCGGCGGGGCGTCGCACAGCACGACGTCGAAATCGCGCTCGAGAACCTCGAGCAGCTGCTGCATCTGCGTCGATCCCAGCAGCTCGCTGGGGTTCGGCGGAATCTTGCCGGCCGGCAGCACGTACAGGCTGCGGCCACCCCACGGCAGCATGACGTCGCCGACACGGGCACGCCCGATGAGCACGTCGGTGAGGCCCGCGCCGCCCTCGATGCCGAGGTACTCGGCCACCTTGGGCTTGCGCAGATCGGCGTCGATCAGTGCCACGCGCTTGCCCGCGTCGGCCAGCGCGATGGCCAGGTTGATCGTCGTGGTCGACTTGCCCTCGCTGGGCACCGAGCTGGTGATGACGAAGCTTGCCCGGCCGCCCATGTCGAGGAACTGCAGGTTGGTGCGCAGAGCCCGGAACGACTCGGCTCGGGGGCTGAGCGGATCGGCGTGCACGATGAGCGGGCGCTCTTTGGCCTTGGGGTCGAAGGCGATGGCGCCCAGCATGGGGGCCTTGGTGACCTGCTCGACGTCGCGGGTGTTGCGCACGCGGGTGTCGAGCACGGTGCGCAGCACCGCGAAGCCGAGTCCGAGCGCCAGGCCCACGAGAGTGCCCAGCGCGAGGTTGAGCGGCACGTTGGGGCTCGACGGGCTCAGGGCCGGCTGCGCGTCGCGCACGCGCGACAGCTGCACCGGGCTCGTGCCCGACTCGCCAGTCGGCTCGATAGCGTCGACGGCCGCGGTGAGGCTCGCGGCCAGGGCATTGGCGATCTCGGCGGCGAGCACGGGGTCGGTGTTCTCGACGGTGATGGTAATGAGTGTCGTGTTGAGGGCGGCGCTCGCGCTGACCGAGCCGGCGAGGGCCTCGGTCGTGGTGCCCAGCTCGAGCTCGGCGATGACCGGGTTCATCACGATGGGCGTCTTGACGAGCCCGACATACGTGTTGATGCGCGCCTGGGTGAAGCTCGACCCCTGCTGCAGCTCGGCGACGCTTCCGCTGGTCTGCGTCGAGACGAACACCGTGCTCGAGGACTCGTAGACCGGGGTGCGGGTCAGCGAATACGCGGCGGCTGCGCTGAGCCCCAGCAGCGTCGCGACCAGAATGATCACCCAGTTCTTGCGCAGGATGCGGATGTAGTCGCTGAGCTCCATGGTGCCTCTCGGGGCATCGCGCCGAGACGGCGCATCGGTAGGACGGTCCCCGTCAGTCTGCCACAGGCGCGTGTCGCGCCATCGCCAGCCGCACCACCCGCACCACCTCGTCGATCGCGGGCTCCAGCTGTGCCGCCGACAGCTCATATGTCTTCCACGATCGCCGGTACGGGTCGACCACATCGTCATCGAGCGGGTCGGCCAGCGGCTGCGACATGCCGCGCTGCGCAGCGATCAGGGCGACGAGGGCGCGCAGGCGCGCGGTGGCATCCGCTCCGGCCGCGTCGGCCGTCGCCGTGAGCTCGCGGTCATCGAGCGTGCGGGCCAGCCGGGCGAACTCGCGCACCGTGAACGTCGACCGCAGCCGCGACGGAGAAAGCTCCACTACCGCGCGGCGATGCTCACGTGCCATCGCCAGCACCAGATCGGGGGTGGCGAGGTGACGCTCTTCGAGCCACCGCGCCCGGTGGGCTTCGGCCTGATCGATCGGGATGCCGCGTGCGACCGCCAGCTCACGCGCCTCTTCGGTCATCTGCGTGCCGACGAGACCGCGGGTGCCGGCGCTGTGCACCGTCACGCCCAGATCGGCGAGGCGCTGGCGCAGCAGCAGCTCGGCCAGGGGAGAGCGGCAGATGTTCCCCGTGCAGATGGTGACGATCTCGAACACAGCGCGACCTCCGGGGACGGCCGACTCTGCGAGCGAGTCGGCGCGGGCGGATGGCCCCGGTAACGTGGGGCCGTGCCCGATCAGCCTACCGACGTCGCCGTCGCGCCCCTGACGCCGCAGCAGGCGGAACCACCGCGCACCCGAACCGAGCGCCGCCGCCGCACCGATTGGCGCCTCGGCGGCCGCACCGTGCGCCCATGGCGCGGCATGCTCGCCGGGTGGGCCGTGCTCAGCCTCGGCGCCGGCGTGCTCATCGGCACGGGCTTCGTGGTGCTCTGGCCCGACCAGGCGTGGGTCGGTCCCGCCAGCACCGCTGCGCTGTGGGTGGCGATGCTCGTCCCCGTCGTCGTGGCCTTTCGCCGGTCGCGCCCGGTCGGCCTGCTGCGCCTGCGCCCGCTCGACCTTCTCTACGGCCTCATGCTCGGGCTGCTCTTGCGCCTGCTGCAGGGCTGGGCAGCGGCGGCGTTCGGCACCGGAGCGTCCTTCCCCGTCTTTCTGACCATCGACGGCCGGCTGCCCACCGCGTGGTGGCTGACCGAAGCCCTGCCCGGCGTGATGGTCGCGCCAGTCGTCGAAGAGTTCTTCTTTCGCGCCGTGCTGCTCATCGCCGTCTACGCGGCCCTGCGCCGCGCCTACGGCGGTGTCGCCGCGGGGATAGCGGCGGTGCTCGTCTCGACGGCGCTGTTCGTCATCGTGCACTCCGTCGGGGGAGCCCTGACGCTGGATGCCGCGCTGTCGCTGAGTGCGGTGGGCCTGACCTGTGCCCTGCTCGTGCTGCTGACCGGGCGCATCTGGGGCGCCGTGCTCGTGCATGTCGTCTACAACGCGAGCTTCATCGCGCTGGGCCTGCTCGGCACGCTGGCCTGACGCCACCCCTTCGGCCCCCACAGCCGTCTCGAAATCCACACGTACCCCCGTCGTGGTGAAACCGCGCCGCGTCACCCCCTGACGCCGCATCCCCCAAGGGCATACTAGGGGCGCATTCGGCTGTGGTGGCGGCGTGCTGGCGGGCTCGGCACCGGAATCGGCGTCGCCGCGCGCGGTGCTGCCGCGTGGCATCCGGTGCCTGCGCGCCTGCGGCATCCGCCATGGTCAACGGATGCCGCAGACGCCGCGGTGTCAGCCCAGCGCGGGGTACAGCGCGGGGGCGGTGCGGTGGTGCGTCGCCTGCTCGAAGGCGTAGGCGAGCCCCAGCAGCGTGCCCTCGGCGAAGTCGCGACCGAGCAGCTCGATGTTGACGTTCGCGCCCGGGAGCTGCTCACCCTCGACGGCCTGTCCCATGGGCACCGTCACCGACGGCATGCCGGTGTTGGGGCTGAGCCGCAGGTTGGTGCTCTGCGTGCCGTAGGGGGTGCCCGACGGGTAGATGAGCGCGTCGAGCTCGAGGCCGTCGAGCATGCCGGTGACGAGCGTCTTGCCCTGTGCGAGCACGGTGGTGTGCGAGCCCTCTGGACCGGCCCACGCCTGGTACTGCTCCTCGCTCACGTTGTTGCGCTGAACGTAGACGTTGCGCCGCGAGGTCACGAAGTTGCCGCCTTCGAGAATGGCGTCGATGCTGCGTGCCGCCACGTTCGGCGCCAGGTGCGTCTCGATGTACTCGTTCAGGTCGCGCTTGAACTCGATGGTGCTGCCGCTGCCCTCGTTGAGCACGGTGTCGAGCTCCGGGGAACCGGGCACCTCGACGACCGTGGCACCGAGCGACTCGAGGGTGGCCTTGGTCTCGTTCCACAGCCGCACCGTGGTGGCGTTGCGACCGATCATCGAGGCGACGTACCCGATGCGGGCGCCGGCGAGCGCGTTCGCGTCGAGATAAGAGGTGTACGACTCGGGCACCAGGCCTGCCTGCCGAGAGGTGACGGCGTCGGCGGGGTCGATGCCGACGACGGCATCCATCGCCACCGCCGCGTCCATCACCGAGCGCGTCATGGGGCCGCCGGTGTCTTGGCTGAGCGCCAGCGGAATGATGCCGTCCCGGCTGGCCAGGCCCACCGTCGGGCGCACGCCCACGAGCTGGTTGTACGACGCGGGCACCCGGATCGACCCGCCCGTGTCGGTACCGAAGCCGATGCCGGCCAGGTTCGCGGCGATCGCCGCGCCCGTGCCACCGCTCGACCCGCCGGCGGTGCGGCTGGTGAAGTAGGGGCTCGCGACGAGCGTGGTGGCCCCGGGCTGCTGGAACGACGTGAACTCCGAGGCGAACCCGTAGGCGAACTCGTCGAGGCTGGCCTTGGCGAGCACCACGGCACCCGCATCGCGCAGGCCCTGCACCATGAACGCGTCAGTCGCGGTCTGGTTGTCGTTCCAGCATCCGCAGCCCGCGGTGGTGACCATGTCGGCGGTGTTGTAGTTGTCCTTCAGCGCGATCGGCACGCCCAGCAGCATGCTCGTCATGCCGTCGCGGGCGCGTTCCGCGTCGGCGGCCGCGGCTGCTGCGAGGGCTGCGGGCCCGACCGTGATGATCGAGTTGAGCGGACGCCCGCCGCCGGAGAGATCGACCAGCGCGTCGTCATAGGCGGCGATGCGGTCGATGTATCCCTGCGTGATCTCGACCGAGGTCGTGACTCCGGCGTTCATAGCGGCCTGCATGTCGAGCACCGAGGCCTCGACCAGCTCGAACGGGCCGTCGTCGTAGACCATCCGCTGCGACAGGGCGGCGAGGTCGGCCACGGTGATCGTGCCGTTCGCGTCGGTGTCGATGATCGCGACATCGGCCCAGCCCGGCTGGTCGCTCTTGAGACCGAGGGCGGATGCCGCGACGTCGAGGTCGGCGGTGGTCACCTGGTCGTCGCCGGTGAGGTCGAGCTCGGTGTAGTACGGCGCCAGCAGGGGAGCGGCGCTCGCCGCGGGCGCGGCTGCTGCCGGCACGCTGACGGCGGTGGCGGCGATGGTGCCGAGCACGGCGGCCGCGGCGATCGCTCCCCGGGTTCGCGTGGTGTTCATGGTTCCCTTCCGTCGGTTGATTCCCCGGTCGTTGATTCCCCGGTCGTTGTGCTCCCGGTCGTTGAGCTCCCGGTCGTTGAGCGAGGGCGCTGTGCGCCCGAGACGAAACGCCGCACCCCCGCTCACGCCCTGACCTCCCCACGGCGACGGCGCAACGCGAACACCACACCGAGCGCGAGCACGCCCACACCTGCGGCGCCCGCGACGATCCACATCACGACGTCACCACCGGTCGATGCCAGCGACCCCGCGGGCGCGCCGGCGCGGTCGGCGGCATCCACGTCACCGTCCGTCGCGCCGCCGGCCGGTGCACCCGTGGCCGGAGTGCTGGGCGCAGGGGTGGGGGCCGGCGCGCTGCCCGGCGCCGCGGCGATCTCGACCGTGGCCGTGACTGGCTGAGGCAGCGCCTGCGACGCGCTCGTCGAGTCGATGAAGGTGGCGGCATCCAGGCTGATCGTCGCCGGGCCCGAGGCGAGGGCGGTGAACGAGAAGGTCACGAGGTCGTGCGGTCCGGCGAGGCCGGGCGACGTGCCGAGTCGGGTGCTCGTGAATGTGACCGTGCCGGCCGATTCGGTGACCGTGCCGTAGCCGCCGGCCGGGTAGGTCTCGCTGCCGTCGGTGAAAGCCAGCAGGGCGGGGTCGTAGCCGACGGTGAGGTCGTAGGCGAAGAGGTCCGCGCCGGCGTCGGCGGCCACCGTCACGGTGACGGAGTCGCCCGCGGTGACGGTGGCGGGAGCGGTGACGGTGACGCCGCTGGCCGCGTGGGCTGCGGGAGCCAGCGCGAGCGAGCCGCCGAAGACCGCGACGGCTGCCGTCAGCAGCGCGAGCGCTCGGGTGCGGGCACGACGTGGTCGTGCGCGGAGGGTGGTTTCAAGCATGCGAAAGCAGGTCCTTCCTCGGTGGAGGGATGCCGACGCACGCACCCGGCGCATGTCGCGCCGGCGCGTCCCTGGGGGATGGTCAGGACTCTTTCAGTGCCAGATTTCGCGGGCGTTTCCGCGTGTTTCGCGGGGTGGCGAGGCGGCGATGAGGAAGGCCGGCGCTCGAAGAAACGTTCGATGGTCGGCTGGCCAGGCGTTCTTTGAGGGTGGCGTGATTCATTGGCGGAGTTATCCACAGAAGAAGATTTGTTCTATACTCGTGGGTACTTCCGGCGTATCATGATTCGTATGAACGAGCCACTTCAGAGCCTCATCGCAGCGGTCGCCGCTGTGGCGGAAGCGTGGCCGGCGGGCGCGATCGAGGGGACGACAGGCTCGTCCCTCGTCGCCCTGAACGATGAGCTCGGCAAGGTGCGCAGGCTCACCGACGGGCTCCACTCGCAGGTGGCGGCCGAGATCGCCCGGCAGTCGCGCCCCGAGCTCGGGCCCGACGGATTGGCCAAGTCGCAGGGCTACCGCAATCCCACGGCGCTCATCGCGGCCACGACGGGGTCGACCAACGGTGAGGCGGCTCGGCTGGTGCAGGTGGGTGAAGCGACCGCACCCCGGCTGCTGCTCACGGGTGAGCGGGCGCCGGCGCGGCATCCGCACGTGGCCTCCGGGGTCGAGGCGGGGAGCATCGGCTCGGCGGCCGCCTCCGCGATCATCAGCATGCTCGACAAGGTGGTCATGCGCGCGGGGCGCGAGGCGACGGATGCCGCAGAGCGGATGCTGGTCGAGCAGGCCCCCGGGCTCACCAGCGATCAGCTGGCGAAGGTCATCGCGCGGGCCGAAGCCTGGCTCGACCCCGACGGCGTCGAGCCGCGCGAAGAAGAGCTGCGTTCGCAGCGCTACCTGCACATCCGGGAGGAGCGCAACGGCATGACGTCGCTGTCGGCGTTGCTCGACCCCGAGCATGCGGCCCCCGTTCGGGCGGCGATCGAGGCGCTCGTCACGGCGGACCTCCGCGCACCGCGAAGCTCCGACTCACCCGACGCAAACCCGGCCCGCCGCTCGATCCCGCAGTTGCAGGCCGACGCGCTCGCGCGGCTGTGCGCCCACGCCCTGGGGTGCGACCGCACCGATCTGCCGCTCGAGGGAGCGACCGTGGTGGTGCGGGTGTCGCTCGACGACCTCGAGAACGGCACGGGCACTGGTGTCATCGACGGCATGACCCAGCCCGTCTCGATCGGCACGGTGCGGCGCATGGCCGCCGGCGGAGCAGTGATCCCCTGCGTGCTGGGCGGCAAGAGCGAGATTCTCGACTGGGGGCGCAAGAAGCGGCTCTTCACCAAGGCGCAGAAGCTGGCGCTCATCGAGCGCGACGGAGGATGCGCCGGGTGCGGCGCCCCGCCAGGACTGACCCGGGTGCACCACCTGCGATGGTGGCTGCGAGACGGTGGCCCTACCGACCTGTCGAACGGCGTTCTGCTCTGCGACTCCTGCCACCATCGGGTGCACGACAACGGCTACGAGGTGCGCGTCGACGGGGTGGGGGCCCTGGCAGAGGTGTGGTTCATCCCACCGCCGTGGGTCGATCCGGCTCGAACGCCGAGGCGCGGAGCGCGCAAGCGGTTCGACTTCGTCCCGGCGTGAGCGCGAGCTGTGCACACATGCGCGCGCACGAAGAAAGCGGCCGCCCCCGGTAAAGGGGACGGCCGCTTTCTTGTATGGGCCTACTTGTCGGTGAAGGCGTCCTTGACCTCATCCGCGGCCTGCTTGCCCTTGCCCTTGGCCTGGTCGACGTGGCCTTCGGTCTCCATCGACTTGTCGTCGGTCGCCTTGCCGATGCCCTCCTTGGCCTTGCCCTTAAGCTCTTCGGCCTTGTGCTTCATGTCGTCTCCGATGCCCATGGGCGTCTCCTTCTCTTGGGGGCCACGACCGCGTCAGCGGTCAGTGGGGGTTGTGGTGTCGGCACCGTCTTCGGGTGCCGCTCCGGTGGGCGACTCTGGTTCGAGCCGCACCTCTTCGCGGGCAACGGGAACGGTCACCGTCACCTGCTCGGTCACGACGTACCGCCGCAGCCGCAAGCCGCCGTCGGCCACCGGCGCGACGGTGCCGCCCGTCGCATCCGCATCGACCGTCGGCGCCGGCGCCGTCGTGCCGACGCGGTCGGTCGACTCGGCGCTGGAATCGTCGTGGTCGTGGTCGTGGTCGTGGTCGTGGTCCTGCTCGCGCCCGTCCTGGTGCTCGTGCTCGTGCGAATGCTTGTGGTCGCCGTCGTGCTGGTGCTCGTGCTCGTGCTTGCGACCGTGACCGTCGCCCGCGGTGTCCGGCGCGTCGCGGAGGGCGTAATAGGCGTACAGCTCCTCCTCCTGGCGGTGGGTGAGCTCCGTGTCCGAGTCGAAGCGGGGCGCGTGCTTGACGGCATCCTTCCCGTAGGGAATGCGCAGTTCGCCGTCGATCTCTTCGGCCTGCTCCAGCGGCACGAACGACTCCGACGAGCCGAACAGCCCCGTCTTCACCGTCACCCAGTTGGGGTTGCCGGTGGCGGGATCGACGAACGCCTGCCCGACGGTGCCGACCTTGTGCCCCTCTGCGTCGACGACGTGGCGTCCGATGAGGCTTGCGATGTCATGAGAACTGATCACTGTCACATCTCCTGTCGGCCGAGGCCGACGCGGTCGACCTTGCGGTGGTAGCGCATGCCCGCCGCGCCTCCGAGCAGTGCGCCGATGAGCGCGACGATCGCGGAGCCGATGGCGGTGAGGATGCCGGTGAGGGTCGCCGACTCGGCATCCACCGGAATGGCCGGGATGCCCTGCAGGCTGCCGAACATCTCCCACTGGCTGCCGGCGACGGCGGTGACGATGGCGACGATGATGGCGATGACGACTGCCCAGATCCATACGGCGAGGCCCTGCTTGAGCCCGCTGAACCGCGCCATGCGGCCGGCGACGTATCCGCCGGCGAAGTACGAGATGAGCAGGATCAGCCCGAGGATGATCGCACCGATCACACCTGCAGTGGTGGCGTCGTCGGCGACGGCATCGGCCACCTCGTCGGTGGTCGCGCCGGATCCCGCGCCGACGGCGAGGCCGATGCCGGTCGCAAGCGCGGTCAGCAGCACGGCGGTGCCCATTGCGGTCAGCCAGCCGAAGAAGGCGGATCCGAACTTGAACCCGCCGAAGCGGTCCTTCTCGCGCGCGAGCACGTCGCGCTGCAGAGTGTGGGTCCGATCCACCGGCACGGCGGCGCCGGTGGAGCTGGCGTCATAGACCGGCGTGCCCGGCTCCCGGGCGTCTGAAGAAGTCATGGCCTCGAAGCTAATCGGCAGGGCTCCGGACGGCGAGGGGGTTGCGACGGTCGGATGCCGCGCGTAATCTCGCCCGGTCGCACGGGTGCCCCCGTGGTCCCGTGCCCGCTCAGCAGGGGAGCGGGGCCCGGCATGCTAAGCTGTCTCTTTGGTGCAGGCCGCCTGCTGGCCGGCACCGCGAACGTGAGCCCTCCACTGGCGTGTTCGACCGTCTTCGACGGACTCGAACCACCCCGGAGTGGGATTCACGAACTCCTCCGTTCGACACAAGAAAGCAGCACTATCGTGACGCGCACTTTCACCCCCAAGGCTGGCGAGATCCAGCGCGAGTGGCTGGTCATCGACGCAACCGACGTCGTCCTCGGCCGCCTCGCCTCGCACGCCGCCGCGCTTCTGCGTGGCAAGCACAAGCCGACGTTCGTCAACCACCTGGACTCCGGCGACTTCGTGATCATCGTCAACGCCGACAAGGTGGCGCTGACCGGTCAGAAGCTGCAGAAGAAGCGGGCCTACCGCCACTCGGGCTACCCGGGCGGCCTCAAGTCGGTCTCCTACGAGGAGCTGCTCGAGAAGAACCCCGAGCGCGCCGTCGAGAAGGCAGTGCGCGGCATGCTGCCCAAGAACAGCATCGGTCGCCAGCAGCTGTCGAAGCTGAAGGTCTACCGCGGTGCCGAGCACCCGCACTCGGCGCAGCAGCCCAAGACGTACACCCTCGACCAGGTCGCCCAGTAAGCGCCCCCTCAGATTTAAGGACAAAAACTGATGGCGAACATCGAAGAGACCCCGCAGAACTACTCCACTGAGACGCCCGCCGAAGAGGCCCAGGCCAGCGCCCCGCGCCCCGTGCTGTCGGTTCCCGGCGCAGCAGTCGGCCGTCGCAAGCAGGCCATTGCCCGCGTGCGACTGATCCCCGGCTCGGGCACCATCACGGTCAACGGCCGGACGCTCGAGGACTACTTCCCCAACAAGCTGCACCAGCAGCTGATCAACGACCCGTTCACGGTGCTGAACCTCGCCGGTGGCTACGACGTCATCGCGCGCATCTCCGGCGGTGGCCCCTCGGGTCAGGCCGGCGCCCTGCGCCTCGGCATCGCTCGGTCGCTGAACCAGATCGACGAAGAGAACAACCGTCCGACCCTGAAGAAGGCCGGCTTCCTCTCGCGCGACGCTCGCGTCAAGGAGCGCAAGAAGGCCGGTCTCAAGAAGGCCCGCAAGGCGCCTCAGTACTCGAAGCGCTGATCCGAACGCACATGGCGCTGTTCGGTACGGATGGTGTGCGGGGGCTGGCCAACGGCTCCCTCACCGCCGACCTCGCGCTCTCCCTGGCCCAGGCGACTGCTGTCGTCCTGGGCCAGGGGCGTATCGCGGCAGCTCGGCGCAAGGCGGGCAAGCGGCTCACCGCCGTCGTCGCCCGCGATCCCCGGATTTCGGGCGAATTCCTGTCGGCCGCCGTCTCGGCGGGCCTGGCCTCGTCCGGTGTCGACGTGCTCGACGCCGGCGTGCTGCCGACCCCGGCGGCGGCATTCCTCGTCGCCGACCGCGACGCCGACTTCGGCGTCATGGTCTCGGCGTCGCACAACCCCGCGCCCGACAACGGCATCAAGATCTTCGCCCGGGGCGGCTCGAAGCTGCCCGACGAGGTGGAGGCGCGCATCGAGGCGGCCATGGGCGGCCCGAAGCTGCAGCCCACCGGCGGCGCCGTCGGGCGCATCAGCCGCTTCGCCGACGCCGAGGATCGCTACGTCGTGCACCTGCTCGGCTCGCTTCCGTATCGCCTCGATGGCCTGCACGTCGTGCTGGACTGCGCCCACGGCGCGGCATCCGGTGTGTCGCCTGAGACCTTCCGCGATGCCGGTGCGCGCGTCACCGTGATCGGTGCGGACCCCGACGGCATCAACATCAACGAAGGTGTCGGCTCGACGCACCTGGACGTGCTCGCCGGTGAAGTGGTGCGCGTGGGGGCCGACCTCGGCATCGCGCACGACGGCGACGCCGATCGCTGCCTCGCCGTCGACGCCGCAGGCAACATCGTCGACGGTGACCAGATCATGGCGATCCTCGCGCTGTCGATGCAGCGCCGCGGGCGCCTGAAGGACGACACGCTCGTCGCGACCGTGATGAGCAACCTCGGCCTGCACCGGGCGATGACCGACCACGGCATCCGCGTCGAGCAGACCGGCGTCGGTGACCGGTACGTGCTGGAGCGCATGGCGGCGGGCGGGTTCTCGCTCGGCGGCGAGCAGTCCGGCCACGTCATCATGAGCGAGTTCGCCACGACCGGCGACGGCCTGCTGACGGGGTTGCACCTGGCCGCCGAGGTGGCACGCACCGGGCGCACCCTGGCCGAGCTGGCATCGGTGATGACGGTGTACCCGCAGGTGCTCATCAACGTCACCGGCGTCGACCGCACACGGGTGAACGACGACGAGGGTGTGCAGACGGCAGTCGCGAAGGCGGCGGCATCGCTGGGGCTCTCGGGCCGCGTGCTGCTGCGGCCTTCGGGCACCGAGCAGCTGGTGCGGGTGATGGTGGAGGCCGAGACGGCCGACAGCGCCGCATCCGTGGCCGAAGGCCTCGCCGATGTCGTGCGTGACCGGCTCGCGCTTCCCGTCTGACGCGCGGCGGCGTCATATGGCGCGCGTCGGCTTGAGCGCGACATCGCGGATGCGATAGAACAGGGGGAGCACGGCAGCGGAGCCGCGCTGACGTTGCATCCCCCCACGCGACGTCGCCACTTCTTCGCCGCCGTCTTGGTCCGCGCTCGTGCACGAGCGGCCGGGACCGCGAGAGGGCCGCGCCACTGGGGGGCGGTCCTCTCCGCCCTCCCCGGTTGCCGAGTGAGTACTCGCGAGCGTCAGGAGCCGGGGGCGCTCCAGGACAGCGACTCGATGTAGCGCAGCAGCACGCCTTCGCGCAGGGCCCAAGGGCTCACCTCGAGCTCCTCGACGTCGAGCGCCTTCATCGCCTGGTGCATCACCACCGCCGCCGCGACGATCTGGAACGACCGGTCCGCCGTGATCCCGGGCAGCGCCTCGCGCGCCTCGGCCGGCATCCGCGCCATGCGCGGGATCCACGCCTTCAGCGCCGCGCGCGGCAGCACCATGCGCTCGATCCCCGACCACCCCGGCACCGGGTACCCCGCGAGCTTCGCCAGCGACCGGATGGCCTTCGACGACCCGACCACGTGATCGGGGCGCGGCATTCCCGAGAACATCTCCGCGACCGGCGCCAGCGTCTTGCGCGCATGCTTGCGCAGCCGCTCGACCTCGTCGTCGCCGGGCGGGTCGTTCGGCAGGTACTTCACCGTCATGCGCCCGGCCCCGAGCGGAACGGATGCCGCGGCATCCGGAAGCTCGTCTGCCCCCGCCGCCAGCTCGAGTGACCCGCCGCCGATGTCGAACAACAGGATCTGGCCGGCCGACCAGCCGAACCACCGCCGCACCGCGAGGAACGTGAACCGCGCTTCGGTCTCGCCGCCGAGCACCTGCAGCTCCTGCCCGAGCGCCTCTTCGAGACGCGCGATGACCGCCTTGCCGTTCTTCGCCTCGCGCACCGCGCTCGTCGCCGTCGCGAGCAGCTCCGCGACGTTCTCGCGCGCCACCGTCTCGCGGGCCTCGGTCACGGCCGCCACCAGAGCGGCCACGCCCTCGTCGCTGATCGAGCCGTCGGGCTCGAGATAGCGCATCAGCCGCAGCACCGTGCGCTGGCTGGTCGTCGCGTGAGGCCTGCCGCCGGGGATCACGTCGGCGATCAGCAGGTGGACGGTGTTCGAACCGATGTCGAGGACTCCCAGGCGCACGGGGTCAGCGTAGCGGGGCGGATGCCACGGCGGCAGACGCCCGCGGCGGCACACGCCCGCGCCGGGCACGCCCGCGCCGGCCACGCCGGGCTGTTCCCGCGGGCGGGTGTGCGCAACGTCGGCGATCCGCGCCGCCGGCAGGCCCCGGGGCGCCCAGAACCGCATTCCGGCGCGACATGGCGACGTTGTGCCCGCGCGCGGCCTGCACCGACCCCGGGGCGGCGCACCGATACGATGGGGCGCGATGGCCGAGACCCCTGCCGCCGGCGCGGCCGCAACCGACCCCGAGCCCCTCGCCCGCGAGCTCTACCGGGAGATCGACCGCGCCGATTGGGCGCGGTTGGCACGCGGCATGGCGAACCCGCTCACCGAGACCGAGGTCGTGCAGCTGCGCGGCATCGGCGACCGGCTCGACCTCGACGAGGTGCGCGAGGTGTACCTGCCCCTCAGCCGCCTGCTGTCGCTGTACGCCGAGAACACCAAGCGGCTCGGCGCAGAAGAGAGCGCGTTCCTCGGGGACAGCGACACGACGACGCCGTTCGTCGTGGCGGTGGCGGGCTCCGTCGCCGTCGGAAAGTCCACCATCGCCCGCCTGCTCCGGGAGCTCATGGCGCGCTGGCCCGGAACCCCGCGGGTGGAGCTGGTCACAACCGACGGGTTCCTCTACCCCAACGCCGAGCTCGAGCGCCGCGGCATCATGCACCGCAAGGGCTTTCCGGAGTCGTACGACCGCCGCGCCCTCGTCTCCTTCCTCACCGAGGTCAAGAGCGGCGCGGCCGAGGTGCGCGCCCCCTTCTACTCGCACATGCGCTACGACATCATCCCCGACGCGCACGTCACGGTGCGCCGGCCCGATGTGGTGATCGTCGAGGGCCTGAACGTGCTGCAGCCCCCGCCGTCGCCCCACGACGTCGCCGTCAGCGAACTGTTCGACTTCTCCATCTACATCGACGCCGACGCCGAGCACATCACGCAGTGGTTCGTCGACCGGTTCCTGGCGCTGCGCCGCGCGGCTTTCAGCAACCCGAACTCGTTCTTCAACCGGTTCGCTCAGGTGGGCGACGATGAGGCCGTCGAGCTCGCCCTGGGCTTCTGGAACGACATCAACCTGCCGAACCTGCGCGAGAACGTCGAGCCCACGCGCCACCGGGCGACCCTCGTGCTGCAGAAGGGCCCGCATCACGGCGTGGAGCGTGTGCTGCTGCGCAAGCTCTGAGTGCCGCGAACAAGACCGGCGGATGCCGCGCCTTCAGCGCGCCGCGTCGCGGGTGTAGCGCCTGACACGATCCCTCTTGCGACGACCTGAGGGCGCGCCGAGGGCGGGGGCTGCGGGTCGCCTCAGGCTACGGTGGACGGCTCGGCCTGTTCGAGCCGAGTAAATGGATGCCGCGACTGGCGGGGCCTACGGCCGATGCGCTGCTGCGTCGGGCGGTGCACGGTGCGGCGCAACGACACGGCGCCGACGATGGCGTCGTGTGGGTGAATGACCCCGGATGGGCCCAAGACCTGCGTCGTGGCCGCACCGAGGCGCTGTACGACGTGTGGGCGAGGTGGTCGATCGCCTGCTGTCAGCGCGCTCTCACTGACAGCAGGCGGCGTGCCCGCCCGGCGACGGTGCGCCGAGCGGACACGCCTGGGAGTGGCGACTCACGCCCTCTGGGGGAGGAGTGCGACCACCGTGGCGCACCGGATGCCAGATGGCCCCGGCGCGCGACACAGCGGTCGTCTTGGCTCGAGCATGAGCCGCCACATTCGGGGGCGTTGCCAGGCGGCAACGCCCGGGCACGTGCCCGGAAAGAGCGGAGGACGGGGCGCCCAGGTCACGTCAGTACGCCCCTCGGGGTCGTACGAGCACTGCCGCGGTGCGGCCCATGATGCGCAGGTCGGTCGCGAGGGACCAGTTCTCGACGTAATGCAGATCCAAGCGCACGCTCTGCTCCCAGGAGAGGTCGCTGCGTCCGCTGACCTGCCAGAGTCCCGTGATACCCGGCGGCACGTACAGCCGACGGAACACGGTGCCGTCGTAGTCGCGCACCTCACGAGGCAGCGGGGGGCGGGGTCCGACGACACTCATCTCCCCCATCAGCACGTTCCAGAACTGGGGCAGCTCGTCGAGCGAGAACCTGCGCAGCACCGCGCCCACCCGTGTGACGCGGGGGTCCTGCCGCAGCTTGAACAGCGGTCCGGCGCCCTCGTTGGCCGCGCTCAGGGCGTCGAGCTCGGATTCGGCCGTCGCGCTCATGGTCCGGAACTTGATGATGTCGAATTCGCGCCCGTCGCGCCCGATCCGCCGCTGACGGAAGAACACGCCCCCCGGAGTGTCCAAAGCGATCAGCGCGGCGATGAGCGGTGTCACCATCGCCACGGGGATGAGCGCGACGAGCGCGACGACCACGTCGAGTGCGCGCTTCGCGCGCATGCTCGAGTGGTCGAACCGGGGCAGGCTGACATGGGTCAACGCGAGGCCCTCGGCACGTTCGAAAGAGATGCGGGAGACGGCGACGTCGGTCAGGCGCGTTGCCAGCACGAGGTCCGTCGCCGCCCCCTCGAGGCTCCAGCTGAGTCGGCGCACGAAGTCGGGATCATCGGTGCCGCCCGCGACGATCACGGTGTCGGCGCCGAGATCGCGGCAGATGCGCGCGGCATCCGCCGGTGAGCCGTGGACGGTATAGACCTGGCCGTCGACGGACAGCTCCGCCGTGCCCGGGTCGGAGAT
Source organism: Microbacterium sp. zg-Y818 (assembly GCF_030246905.1). Taxonomy (NCBI): domain Bacteria; kingdom Bacillati; phylum Actinomycetota; class Actinomycetes; order Micrococcales; family Microbacteriaceae; genus Microbacterium; species Microbacterium sp. zg-Y818. The sequence continues at coordinate 472,160 of NZ_CP126741.1, forward strand.
CGCCACCCCCACGATGTGGTGGTTGCCGCCGCTGCGAAGGGAGCGGACGACATGCTCGATCCCCGCCCGGTCGCCCACCACCAGCGTGCGGTGCGCCCGTGATTCGCCGGGTGCGCGCAGCCCGTGCGCGAGAGACGCCAGGCGCAGCACGGTGAGCGCGCCGACACCGACGGGAATGGTGAACAGGACGTGGGGAGAAAGCGCGGGCCCGCCCGTGAGGCCGGCCAGCACCGCCAGGGCGGTCAGCGCGATCGCCGCGGAGCGCAGCACCGGCAGCAGACCCAAATGCTGGCCGAGGCTGCGACGGCGGGACGCGCGCTGCAGCGGCACCAACGCCGCGATCCACACCGCGGCGACGACCGCGCACCCGATCACGGACGCAGGCGCACCCTCGCCGGGCGCCGGCGACAGCGCCGGTGCGAACGCAGCGGCCATGGCCACGCCGGCGATGACAGCGGCGTCCGCCGCCTCTGCGCACGTGCGGTGCCTGCGCAGTGAGGCCAGACGACGCTCGAGCGGCTCGGGTGTACACGGCGCGTTGACGAGCGGCAGGTCCGCGCGCGCCCCGAGGACGGTGCTCATCGCTCGGTCTCGCGATGCGCTTCGATGTCGGGCAGTGTCGCGCACCACCTTCGAGCGAGCGCGCTCGTACAGAACCATGTCCCCATGACAGTTTCCCCAGTGTCCCCAAATGCGGGCGTGCCCGCGTCCCCAGTGTGCGCGCTGCGCACGTGTCCCCAGATCGCCTGATTCCACGGCTTGATTCCCACATCGAGCCGTGTCTCCCGCCGACCCCTCGGCGTGCGCTCACCCCCTTTCGGTGGTCGGCGTGGGTTGAGTATGGCACAGCGCACCCAACCAGGGGAAGGGAACGCTGGACGGTTTACGGGGACCCGGTATAAACACGTTGTGCCGCGCACCGACCGGTGCACGGCACAACGCCCCCCACGGTGCACAGTGTCCCCAGATGCCCCCATGGTGTGACGGAGTCATCGGGCCCGGGACTCCCCAAATGCCTCAGGCCCTCGCCCATCGGCGGCCATATTACACAGGTCTTCGCGGCGCCCGGCAGGAGAGAAGTCCCCCTTGCGCGGCACCCGCCCAAGCGATACTCCCGCGCATCGCCGACCCCGCTTCGCGCCCTCGGCGCGGGAGCATCAGCTAGCATGATCGTGCCTGCGCGTACACTCAGCTGCCCCCCCAAGCGGCGTTCTGGGCATGCTCCGTCCCCAACGGATCGTCCGGGAGTGCGCGGGCAAAGGGACCCTCTCGAGTAATTCAGTCCCCAAATGGCTGACTCGAGAGGGTCCCGCTTGGTATTTCCGGCTATTGATTCACCGACACGCCACTCTCGACCCCCATAATCGTGTTATGGGGGTTACCATTTCGCGCTCGAGATTCCACTGATGCCACGCAGCGACATTCCGGTTCACGCGGCGTCGATTGCGGACGCCCGCCCGAAATCGACCGCGGGGAGCGCTGCCATGGCGCATGCGGACGCCCGCGATTCTGCGCGGCGGCGGCTGGGCGGGTGGGTGCGGCGCGCCGGGCGCTCGCGGTCGGCGCGGATCGTCATCGGCCTGGTGGCGGTGCTGGTGTACTCCAGCTCCGGGGCGCCTTTGCCGTCGTACGCGGCCACACCGGTGCCGGCGGAGGTCGTCGTCGCGCCGGTCGTCGGCGAGCGGCTGGGTGGCGCCCTCGTGCCGCTGTCGGCGAGGGATCGGGTGTCCGAATCTGCAGCCGAGCCCGCGCAGGCGGTGCTCTTCGTCCACGGCTGGCTCAGCACGTCACTGCCCGGCGCCGCCGACGACCAACCGGGAATCGCCCAGTCGCCTTTCGCGCACCCCGCCGCGGCCGTGCAGGCGACCGCCGTCGACGAGGTCACCCATTCGCTGCAGCAGAGCCTGGAGTCACTCCCCGGCACGACTTTGTACGCATTCGACTACTCGCAGACCGCCGCCGCCTGGATCGGCGGCAGCGCCGTGGTCGACGGACTCGCCGCCTCGATCCGGCAGCTGGCGCTCGAGACCGGTGCGCCCGTCGACGTGGTCGCCCACTCGATGGGCGGGCTGGCTCTGCGCCACGCCGTGGCCGCGCACCCCGACCTCATCCCCATGATCGGGCAGGTCATCACGGTGGGGACGCCCACCCAGGGTTCGGATGCCGCCACGCTGCTGGACATCGTGTCGGTGGCCACCGGCACCGTGATCGGGGCGGGGTCTGCGGGTCGCGCCCTGATCGTCCCGGCGCTGGTGGACCTGTGCAACCGGGATCTCGAAGCGGATGCCATGAACGGCTGCGGACTGCCGACCTGGCTGCGCACGTCGATCGCCAACACCGGCGAAGCAGGCCGTGCGCTGCATGCCGGCTCCGCGGAGCTGGCGAACATGCCCGACTGGCCCGCAGAGCTGGACGTGCACGCGATCGCCGGCGACGGCAGGCTGCGCGCCGGCGGACTCGTCGTCTCGGTGGGCGACGGCCTCGTCTCGCGGGAGTCGGCCACAGCCGAGGCGGACACCGCCTTCGTCGTGCGGTGCGAGGACCGCGTCGCGCCGGGCGTGACCGGCGTCGGCGACCTGCTGGGCGGCAACGCCACGCTGTCGTTCGGCGGGGCCGGATGCGCCCACGACGAGCTGCTGCGCAACCCCGACGTCGTGGAGAACGTGCGCGCCGTCATCGCGGGGCTCGCGCCGTCACCGGCGAACCCGCGCCTGCCGTAGTCGTGCCGCGCTCGCGGCATCCCTCGCCGCCTTCGACGGCCCTCCCCGTCCGGCGCCTGGGCCCGGATGCCGCGTTGCACGGGTCGCCCGCCGCCCCGATCTAAGATGGCGGCATGTGCGGAATCATCGGATACGTCGGCCCGCGGCCGAGCCAGGAGATTCTCCTCTCGGGCCTGGCCCGCCTCGAATACCGTGGCTACGACTCGGCGGGCATCGCCGTCATCGACGCCGACGGACACCTCGACATGCGCAAGCACGCCGGCAAGCTCGCCGTGCTGCGCGACGATGTCGCCGCCCACCCCATGCCTGACGGCACCACCGGCATCGGCCACACCCGCTGGGCCACCCACGGTGGGCCGACCGACGCCAACGCGCACCCGCACCTCGCCGACGACGACAAGCTCGCCGTCATCCACAACGGCATCATCGAGAACTTCGCCGAGCTGAAGGCTGAGCTGCTGTCGGAGGGGTACACCTTCCGCAGCGAGACCGACACCGAGGTCGCCGCGGTGCTGCTCGGTCGCGCCTACCGCGAGCAGGGTGGCGACCTCGTCGCCGCCTTCCGCTCGGTGGTCTCGCGCCTGGAGGGGGCCTTCACGCTGCTGGCGATGCACCAGGACAGCCCCGGGGTCGTCGTCGGTGCCCGCCGCAACTCGCCGCTGGTCATCGGCCTGGGCGAGGGTGAGAACTTCCTCGGCTCCGACGTCGCGGCCTTCGTCGAGCACACCCGCAACGCCCTGGCCATCGGCCAGGATCAGATCGTCACGATCACCCCCGACGCCGTCACCGTCACCGACTTCGACGGCAACGACGTCGACGTCGAGCCGTTCGAAGTGGTGTGGGATGCCTCGGCGGCGGAGAAGGGCGGCTGGTCGTCGTTCATGGCCAAGGAGGTCTCGGAAGAGCCCGAGGCCGTCGCCAACACCGTCCGCGGACGCATCCACGAAGGGCTCGTCCAGATCCCCGAGCTCGACGGGCTCGATGAGCTCTTCATCGGCATCCGCCGCATCGTGGTCATCGCCTGTGGCACCGCGGCCTACGCCGGCATGACCGGCAAGTACGCGCTGGAGCAGTGGACGCGCATCCCCGTCGACGTCGAGCTCGCCCACGAGTTCCGCTACCGCGATCCGGTGATCGGCCCCGACACGCTCGTGGTGTCGATCAGCCAGTCCGGCGAGACGATGGACACGCTGATGGCCGTCAAGTACGCGTCCTCGAAGGGTGCGAAGACGCTGTCGATCTGCAACACGCAGGGCGCGACGATCCCGCGGGAATCGGATGCCGTCGTGTACACCCACGCCGGCCCTGAGGTCGCCGTCGCCTCGACGAAGGCCTTCGTCGCCCAGATCACGGCGCTGTACCTGCTCGCTCTGCACGTGGGTCGGCTGCGCGAGACGCTCTCGCCCGTCGAGATCGCCGAGCACGCGCGCGAGCTCGAGGCCATCCCCGGCAAGATCTCGCAGATCCTCGCGGAGGAGCAGGCCCACATCGAGCAGTTCGCGCACTGGATGGCCGACACCCGCTCGGTGCTGTTCCTCGGTCGTCACGTCGGCTACCCGATCGCGATGGAGGGTGCGCTCAAGCTCAAGGAGATCTCCTACATCCACGCCGAGGGCTTCGCCGCGGGCGAGCTCAAGCACGGCCCCATCGCGCTCATCGAACCCGGCCAGCCGGTGTTCGTGATCGTCCCGTCGCCGCGCGAGTCCGCCGAGCTGCACAAGAAGGTGGTCTCCAACATCCAGGAGATCCGCGCCCGCGGCGCCCGCGTGATCGCGGTGGCCGAAGAGGGGGATGCCGCCGTGCTCCCGTTCGCCGACGAGGTGCTGCGCATCCCGCTGGCAGGTCCCCTGTTCGAGCCACTCCTGGCCGTCGTGCCGCTGCACATCTTCGCGATGGGCCTGGCAACGGCCAAGGGCCTCGACGTCGACCAGCCCCGCAACCTCGCGAAGTCCGTCACCGTCGAGTGAGTATTCGCGTCGCCGAATACTCACTCGCGAGCTCTTGACCGTATAAGTGGAAACTTATACGGTGGGCGCATGCACCCGTTCGAGGTACTGGCCGACGCCGCACGGCGGCGCATGATCGAGGTGCTCGCCGAGGGCGAGCAGCCCGCCGGCGCGATCGTCGACCTCGTCCGCAGCGAGTTCGGCATCTCCCAGCCGGCGGTCTCGCAGCACCTGCGCGTGCTGCGCGAGCACGGCTTCGCGACGGTGCGCGCCGAGGGGCCGCGCCGCATCTACGCCCTCGATCCGGCCGGCCCCGCCGCGGCCGAAGCGGCACTCGCGCGCCTGCGCGCCCCCTGGACCCAGCGATTCGACGCCCTCGGCACCGAGATCGCCCGCGGCAAGCGCACGCGCGCCGCCGCGAGGGCCAGCACGACGCAGGCGGCACCGCCGCGGCCTGCGCACCACCACCGGAAGGATGCCTCATGACCATCGATTCCCCGCTGATCCAGCGCCACGGCGACGGCTATCGCGTCGTGTACGACGCGGTATACCCCACTGACATCGACGACCTGTGGTCCGCGGTCACCCAGCGCGACCGCCTCGCGCGGTGGATGGGGGACTACAGCGGCGACCTGCGCCTCGGCGGCACGTGGGAGGTCGCCGACGGCGACGGCGAAAGCACGTGGGGGCGCGGCGAGATCACCGCGTGCGATGCGCCCTACGGTTTCACGACGGTGTGGCACGCCGAGGGCGAGGAACCGACCGAGCTCGTGGTGCGCCTCGAGCCCGCGGCGACGGGGACCCGGCTCGTGCTCGCGCACACCGGCATCCAGTCGATCAGCTATGGAGCCGGGTGGCAGACCTACCTCGAGCGGCTCGCCGCGGTGGCCGCCGACCCCGACGCGGACCTCGGCGGCCCGGGGGCGTGGGACGCGCGGTACGCCGAGCTGAGCCCCGGCTACAGCGCGCGGTTCGCGGCGGCGATCTAGCGGCCGCCACCCCGCCGGAATTCCTGCTCCCGGGCGCATTCGGCCACCGGGCCGGCCGGGACGCAACCCGCGGCTTGAATTCCGGCGGGCGGGCGCGGGGTATCCTGTCGGATGCCGCGCCCCGACGGGGACCGGGGTGCGAGGGAGGTGGCTGTGATCGTCGGAATCGGCGTCGACCTCGTGGACATCCCGCGGTTCGAGCGGTCGCTCGAACGCACGCCGCGACTGGCTGAGCGGCTCTTCTCACCCGCGGAGCGGCTCCTGCCGCCGCGGTCTCTCGCTGCCCGCTACGCCGCCAAAGAGGCACTGATCAAGGCGCTGGGCGGGTCCGACGGCGTGCACTGGACCGAGATCGAGATCACCCCGGAGCCCTCGGGACGGCCGTGGTTCACCCTCACCGGATCGACAGCCGCGGTCGTCGCCGACCGCGGCATCACGACGCTGCACCTGTCGCTGTCGCACGACGCGGGACTGGCGACCGCCTACGTCGTGGCCGAGTCCGCAGACCCGGACAGAGGAGATGCGCGATGAACGGGATGCCGGCCGGCACGCTTCGCGAGGCGGTCATCGACGTCGGCGCGATCGGCGCGAACGTCAAGCGCCTCAAGCGCCTCACCGGAGTGGAGATCCTCGCCGTCGTGAAGGCCGACGGCTACGGCCACGGCGCCGTGCGCAGCGCACACGCCGCGCTCGGCGCCGGGGCTACGCGTCTCGGGGTGGCCGACGTGACCGAGGCGCTGCACCTGCGGCGCGCGGGCATCCGGGCGCCGATCCTGGCCTGGTTGCATGCCCCGGGTGCCTCGTTCGCCCAGCCGGCGTCGCACGGCATCGAGATCGGGGTGTCGCGGTTCGACCAGCTGCTCGCCGCGGCCGCTGCGGCGACGGCCGACCGGCCGGTCGCGGTGCACCTGAAGCTCGAGACCGGGCTCGGCCGCAACGGCGTCGCGCCGGCGGATTGGGCGACGGTCTTCGCGGAGGCGGCCCGCCTGGAGCGGCTCGGGAGGGTGCGGGTGGTCGGTCTCTTCAGCCACCTCTCCAACACCTCGGCTGCCGACGACCGCGCCGCCCTCGCGCGGTTCCTCGAGGGCGTGGCGCTGGCGGCATCGGCGGGGCTCACCCCCGAGGTGCGTCACATCGCCGCGACGGATGCCGCCATCGACCTGCCCGAGGCGCGCCTGGACTGCGTGCGCATCGGACTGGGCATGTACGGACTGTCGCCCTTCGAGGACCGCACCTCGGCCGACCTGGGACTGCGCCCCGCCATGACGCTGCGCGCGCCCGTCGTGGCGGTGCGGCGCGTCCCGGCGGGGCAGGGCGTCTCGTACGGATACTCCCACCGCACCGCAGCCGAGACGACCCTCGCGCTCGTCCCCCTCGGGTACGCCGACGGGGTGCCGCGCGCGGCGTCGGCCCGGGGACCGGTGACCCTCGGCGGCCGCCGGTTCACCGTGGCCGGCCGCATCGCGATGGACCAGTTCGTCGTCGACGTCGGCGACACCCCGGTGGCCGTCGGCGACGAGGTTGTGCTCTTCGGCGACCCCGCCCGCGGCGAGCCCGCCGCCGACGAGTGGGGCACGGCATCCGGATCCATCAACTACGAGATCGTCACGCGCATCGGTTCGCGCGTGCCGCGCCGCGAGGTGACGGCGTGACCGGGTTGGACGCGTTCCTCGGCGAGCGGGAGATCTCGTCGCCGGCCGACATGGAGGCCCTCGGCCGCGACTTCGGCCGCGCGCTGCGGGCGGGCGACCTCGTCGTGCTCACCGGAGCGCTGGGGGCGGGCAAGACGACGCTGACCCGCGGCATCGCGGCGGGACTGGGCGTCCGCGGCCCCGTGCAGAGCCCCACTTTCGTCATTGCGCGCACCCACCCGTCGCTCGTCGACGGCCCCCCGCTCGTGCACGTCGACGCCTACCGGCTGGGCTCGGCGGCGGAGCTGGACGACCTCGACATCGACCTCGACGGGTCGGTCGTCATCGTCGAGTGGGGCCGCGACATGGTGCCGGGCCTGCGCGACACCTGGTGGGAGGCCGAGCTCGACCGCGAGTGGCACGGGCGCGGAGTCGACACCGCCTGCGGCACGGTCTCGCGCGCCACCGAGGAGCTCGACGCCGACACCCCGCGCCGGGTCGTCGTCTCCCGACGCCCGTGAGGGTGCCGGCGCAGGCGAGGATCCCGACGCCCGTGGGGATGCCGGCGCAAGGGAGGATGCCGCGCGCACGCGCGGGTAGCCTGGAACGGTGATCCTCGGCATCGACACCTCGCTCGGCACGGCTCTGGCCGTCGTCGAGCTCGACGGGGTCGTGCGCGCGGCCGCCGCCAGCGCCAACCCGCTCGCGCACGCCGAGGTGATCGGCGACCTTCTCGAGCGCGTGCTCGGCGAGGCGACGCTGGGCCCCGTGGGCGCCACGACCGCCGCGCAGCCGATCGCCGTCACGCATGTGGCCGCGGGCATGGGGCCCGGGCCGTTCACAGGTCTGCGCGTCGGCATCGCCGCGGCGACCGCGTTCGCGCTGGCCCGGGGCGTGCCGGTGATCCCCGTCGCCAGCCATGACGCCGTTGCGCTCGAGGTGCTGCTGGCCGACGCGATCGCGGGGGAGGAGACCCCGCGATTCGCCGTCGTCACCGACGCCCGCCGCCGCGAGTTCGCCTACTCGGTCTACGACGGTCTCGACGACGACGGGCTGCCGGTGCGCACGGCGGGCCCCGCCCTCGTGCCGCGCGATGACCTCGACGCACGCCTGGGCGAGCTCGGCGCCCGCCGCCACGACGCTGCGGCCGTGCCCGCGCAGATGCTCGCCCTCGTCGCCGCCCGCGCGATCGCGGCGGGCCGCGAGGTCGCGGGATCGGAGCCGCTGTACCTGCGCTCGCCGGACGTGTCGGTGCCGGCGCCGCGCAAGAAGGTCGGCGCATGACCCTGCGCGCGGCCCACGTCGACGACCTCGACGCGATCATGGCGCTCGAGCGCGCGTCGTTTCCCACCGACGCCTGGAGCGAGACGCTGATGCGCGGCGAGCTCGCCTCGCCGCACAGTCGCTACTTCGCGCTCGAAGAGCAAGGCCGCCTCGTCGGCTATGCGGGGCTGCGCGCCCCCGACGGGGCGAAGGATGCCGACGTGCAGACCATCGCGATCGCCGAGGACGCCCGGGGGCGCGGATACGGCAGGGCGCTCCTGCGGGCTCTGCTGGACGAGGCGGTGACGCGTCGCGTCGCCGAGGTCTTCCTCGAGGTGCGGGCGGACAACCCCACGGCCCAGGCGCTGTACGTCTCGGAGGGCTTCACCGAGCTCGGCCGGCGGCCCGCGTACTACCAGCCCGACGGTGTGGACGCCGTTGTGATGCGACTGGACCTGCGGGCCTGGGCCGCCACCGGCGCCGCGACCGACCCGTCCGCAGCCGCCGCCCCCGCCCCTGCCGACCCCGAAAGGGACCACTCGTGAACCGCGACGACCCGCTGGTGCTCGGCATCGAGACCAGCTGCGACGAGACCGGCATCGGCATCGTGCGCGGCCGGCACCTGCTCAGCAACACCATCGCCAGCTCGATGGACGAGCACGCCCGCTACGGCGGCGTCGTCCCCGAGATCGCCGCGCGCGCCCACCTCGAGGCGCTGCAGCCGGCCATCGAGCGGGCGCTCGCCGAGGCCTCAGCCGCCGAGGGACGCCCTGTCACCCTCGCCGACCTCGACGCGGTCGCCGTCACCAGCGGCCCGGGCCTGGCCGGTGCCCTCATGGTCGGGATCGGGGCCGCGAAGGCGCTCGCCGTGGGTCTGGGAAAGCCGCTCTACGCCGTGAACCACCTCGTCGGCCACATCGCCGCCGACCTGCTCACCGGTGACGCGGTGGAGTACCCCACGGTCGCCCTGCTGGTCAGCGGCGGGCACACGTCCCTGCTGCTGGTGCGCGATCTCACGACCGACGTCGAGATGCTGGGGGAGACCGTCGACGACGCCGCCGGCGAGGCGTTCGACAAGGTGGCGCGCATCCTCGGGCTCCCCTATCCCGGCGGCCCTGAGATCGACCGGGCGGCGGCCGACGGCGATCCGGACGCGATCCGGTTCCCGCGGGGGATGTCCCGCGCGTCCGACATGGCAGACCACCGCTACGACTTCTCGTTCTCGGGCCTGAAGACCGCCGTCGCCCGCTGGATCGAGCAGCGCGAGGCGGCGGGGGAGCCCGTGCCCACCGCCGACGTCGCGGCATCCTTCCGCGAAGCCGTCGTCGACGTGCTCGTCACGAAGGCGCTCGATGCCTGCGCCCGTCACGACGTCCCCCGCCTGCTGCTGGGCGGCGGCGTCATCGCCAACCGGCGGCTGCGGGAGGTCGCGCTGGCCCGCGCCGCCGAGGCGGGGGTGACGGTGCGCATTCCGCCGCTGAGCCTCTGCACCGACAACGGCGCGATGATCGCCGGGCTCGCCGCCGAGCTGATCAGCGCGGGCCGGCCACCCTCGTCGCTGGCGTTCGGCGCCGACTCGACGCTTCCCGTCACCGAGATCCAGGTCGCCGAGGAGGTGCCGGCGTGAGCGACGAGCGACTGGATGCCGCAGGGCCCCCGCCTGCCGCACCGCCACTGCGGCCGCGGCCGCGTCCTCGGGTCGAGGAGCCCTCTCCCGACGTGGTGGCCGCAGACGAGGCGCCGCGCCTGCCCGGCGAGCACCGCGGCGGCTTCCAGCGGCTCCCCACTGCGCCGGTCGAGGTCGACGTCGCCGACGGCATGAACCAGGCCGAGCGCGAGGCGCTGAGCGACACCGGTGCGGTCTATGCCTGGATCGAGCCGCAGCGCCCCGTCGTGGGGATCGCGGCGTGGGCACTGGGGTTCGCGATCGTGGGCCTCGTGATCTCGTGGTTCGTCGGGTGGGGCTTTCCCATCGGCGTTGGCGCCGCCGTGACCGCGGTCATCGCGCTGCGCCGACCCCTCGAGAGCCGCTCCATCGCGCTGTGGGCGCTCGTGCTCGCGCTGCTCTCGGTGCTGTACAGCGCCGGATGGCTCGTCTGGGCCGCCAACACCGCGAACATCTTCGCCTGACGCCGCGATCCAGACAGTCTGAATCGGCGCTTCCGGTCGCCCGGCGCCGAGCCCGCAGCCCTCGCGCTCAGTTCACGCGGTCGGCGAGGAGTGCCAGCCTGCTGCTGCCGACACGGGTGAGCAGCAGCGTCGCCGATCCGCTCCCTGAGAGCTTGAGCTTGGTGCGCAGCACGGCGGGGTCGACGTCGACGCCGCGCTTCTTGATCTCGAGCGTGCCGATGTCCCGCTGGCGAAGGGCCTTGGCGAGACCCTTCACATCGGCGGGCAGTCGCTCGCGCACCTTGAAGGTCGACACGAACGGGCTCGTGAGCGCCGCGTCGCCGGTGAGATAGGCGATGCCCGGTGCCAGCATGCCGGCCTCGAGTCGACGCGCGACCTCGCCGATGAGGCGGGCGCGGATGACGGCGCCGTCGGGCTCGTGCACGTAGGTGCCGAGCGGACGCACCGGCTCGTCCGGGGTGTCCGCCGCCGCGGTCAGTTCGTGGGCCGAGTCGCCACGGATCACCAGGGCGGCCCGATGCACACCGGTGCGGGCGAGGGGCCCCGTCCACACGACCAGCTCGATGGTCGATCCATCGACGCTGATCCACTGCGCTTCTGCGCGGGACGGCAGCAGCGAACGGTCGAAGGCGGGGCCGAGTTTGATGCCGGCCGGCGTGCGCTCTCCGAGGTGGAAGACCCACTCCAACGGTGGCGACCACTCGGCGGCGCCCACGCGCGTCGTCTCGGTGTGCCCGGGGGTGCGCCGGGCGGGATCGAGCCAGACGGCATCGACCGAGGGGGAGTCGAACTGCTCGGCTCGGGCGTGGTGCACACGCACCTGCCGGCCGAAGGGGGCGAGGTTGTACGCGGCGATCGCGGCGGTGACCTCGTCGGCCTCGACGGCCTCTACCTCGAGGCCCAGCGCGGCCAGCCCCAGCGCGTCACCGCCGATGCCGCAGCCGAGGTCGGCGACGCGGGAGAATCCGGCATCGCGGAAGCGGCCCGCGTGCCGGGCGGCGACCGATAGTCGCGTTGCCTGCTCGAGCCCCGCGCGGGTGAACAGCATGCGCTCGGCGAACTCGCCGAACTTCGCCTCGGCCTTCACCCGCAGCCGTGCCTGCCCGACGACCGCCGCGACGAGTTCGGGGGAGTGGCCTGCGGCGCGCAGCCGTGAGACGGCCGCCGCGGCTTCGTCTGTCGTGCGGATGCCGCCGGTCGCATCCAGCAGCCGCAGCCCTTCCGGGGTCAGCAACGCGGTCAGTTCGGCGAGCTCCATCCCCTCAGCCTACGGCGACGGCTCGAGCAGGCCCGGTCGGTCGCGGGAGGTCACAGGGCTGGCACTCGCGTTGCGTGAGTGCCAGCGCGCCTCTACACTGGCGTTAGCACTCTCAACAGGTGGGTGCTAACGAGTCTTCAGTTCTAAGAAAGAGGTAGACCGTGTCGGTTTCCATCAAGCCGCTCGAGGACCGCATCGTCATCAAGCAGGTCGAGGCCGAGCAGACGACCGCCAGCGGGCTGGTCATTCCTGACACCGCGAAGGAGAAGCCCCAGGAGGGCGAGGTCGTCGCCGTGGGCCCCGGTCGCATCGACGACAACGGCAACCGCATTCCGCTCGACGTCGCCGTCGGCGATCGCGTGATCTACAGCAAGTACGGCGGGACCGAGGTCAAGTTCGGTGGCGACGAGCTGCTGGTGCTCTCGGCACGCGACGTGCTGGCGGTCGTCGTCCGCTGAGACGCGACTTCTCACGAAGGACCCGGATGCCTGGCATCCGGGTCCTTCGTCGTTCAGCGGCTCTAGGCTGAGCCGGTGACGAGCCCCTCCCACGACCCCGCCCGCGAACGCGTGCTCGGCGGGGTCTACGCGTTCTGCGCGTACTTCCTCTGGGGCTTCATGCCCCTGTACTTCCTCGTGCTGGCCCCCACCGGCCCGTGGGAGGTCGTGTCGTGGCGGGTGACGCTGTCGTTCGTCTTCTGCCTGCTGCTGCTGACGGTGACGCGGTCGTGGCCGAAGATCATCGCCATCGTCCGTCAGCCGCGACTGCTGCTGTGGACGGCGGCGGCCGGCGCCCTGATCTACGTCAACTGGCAGGTGTTCCTCATCGCCACGCTCACCGGTCACGTGCTGGAGTCGAGCCTCGGCTACTTCATCAACCCCATCGTGACGGTGCTGCTGGGCGTGCTGGTGCTGCGCGAGCGGCTGCGCGTGACGCAGTGGGTGGCCCTCGGCGTCGCCGCGGCTGCGGTGCTGGTCATCGTCGTGGGGTACGGCACGTTCCCCTGGATCGCGCTCACCCTTGCGGCCTCGTTCGGCGTCTACGGGCTGGTGAAGAAGCAGATCGGCCCGTCGGTGGATGCCGTGAGCGGCCTGACCCTGGAGTCGTTCTGGCTGCTGCCGGTCGCGATCGTGCAGCTGGTGGTCGTCGGCGCCACCACCGGAATCACGATGGCCACCGCCGGGGTCGGACACGCGGTGCTGCTGGCGCTGGCGGGGGTCGTCACCGCCGTCCCGCTGCTGTTCTTCGCCGCCGGCGCCCGGCGGGCTCCGCTGACGGTCATGGGCCTGCTGCAGTTCGTCGCCCCCATCCTGCAGTTCGCGATCGGGGTGTGGCTGGGGGAGGACATGCCCCCCGAGCGCTGGGCCGGCTTCGCCCTGGTGTGGGTGGCGCTGGTCCTCCTCACCGCCGACTCGCTCCGTTACGCCCGGCGGACGCGCAGCGGTGCGGTGGAGCCGGGTTCGGTCCTCTGACCGGCCAGTAACGATTGGGTCGCGAAACACACCGTTAACAGATCGCAACATCGCCGACGTCATGCCCGCACTAGGTTGGTCACCAATCGCGCGCGGCTCCCGGCCTTGCGCAGCACCCGATTCAGCAAGGAGCACCATGAGCGTCTTCACACGTTCACGCGCGTCGAAAGTCCTGGGCGCCATCGCCCTGGTCGGCGCCAGCGCACTCGTCCTGTCAGGCTGCACCGGCGGCGGCGGCGACGCGGACACCCCCGAAGAGACCGGCGAAGCGGCGGGGTTCGACTTCCCCATCAACTGTGATGAGGCCGCGCCCGCGGACTACGTCCCGGAGTACGCGTCGACTTCGACCGGACCCGGCACGGACCTGACCTACAAGATCGGCACGGCACTGCCCGTCACCGGCAACCTGGCCTTCCTCGGCCCGCCCGAGATCGCGGCGACGGAGTTCGCGGCATCCCAGATCAACGCCGCCGGCAAGGGCATCACGATCGACCTCCTCCAGGGCGACTCCGGCGACACCGACAACAAGGCGTATGAGACGGAGATCCCGCGACTGCTGGGAGAAGGCGCGACGGCCATCGTCGGCGCCGCATCGTCGGGCACGTCGCTGCAGTTCGTCGACCAGGTCATCGCCGCCGGCGCGATCCAGTTCTCGCCGGCCAACACCTCTGCGGCGTTCACCGGCTACGAGGACAACGGTCTGTACTGGCGCACCGCCCCCTCGGACGTGCTCCAGGGCGAGGTGCTCGGCAACCTGATCGCCGCCGACGGCAACGAGACCCTCGGCATGATCGTCCTGAACGACGCGTACGGCACGGGCCTTGCGTGCTTCACGAAGGAGGCGTTCGAAAGCGCCGGCGGCGAGGTCGTTGCGGCGCAGCTCTACAACACCGGCGACGCGAACTTCTCGGCGCAGATCGACGAGGTGCTCGCTGCCAGCCCCGACGCGATCGCCCTGATCACGTTCGAGGAGGTCACCACGATGATCCCCGAGCTGGTCGGCGCCGACTTCCCGGCCGAGGGCCTCTACTTCGTCGACGGCAACCTCTCCAACTTCGGTGAGGAGTTCGAGACGGGCACGCTCGCCGGCGCCAAGGGAACCTACCCCGCGGTCGACCCCGAGACGATCACCACCTTCCGTGACGAGCTGCAGGCCTTCTGGACGGGCGAGGGACAGCCCGAGCTGAAGGACTTCACCTACGCGCCGGAGTCGTATGACGCCGTCGTGCTGCTGGCCCTCGCCGCGCTGCAGGCCGGCTCCACGGCCGGTCCCGACGTCGCGGCGAACCTGCAGTCCGTCTCGGGCGCCGACGGTGGCACCGCGTGCTCGACCTTCGCCGAGTGCGCCGACCTCATCATCGCCGGGGAGGTCGCCGACTACGAAGGCGTCTCGGGGCCGATCACCTTCGACGAGGTGGGCGACCCGACCGAGGCGACGATCGGCGTCTTCCAGTTCGGCGAGGACAACAACTACGAGTTCCTCAACCTCGGCTGACACAGCGACGCGAAAGGCCCCGGCTCACGAAGAGCCGGGGCCTTTCCCGTGCCGCGGCCACGGGGAGCCGTGATCGCGGCCGAGGAGGTCAGGTTCCGAGCGTCCCCAGGTACAGACCGATGACCTTCGGGTCGTTCAGCAGCTCGCGGCCGGTGCCGGTGTAGGCATCGCGCCCCTGATCCAGCACGTATCCGCGGTCGCAGATCTGCAGGCAGCGGCGGGCGTTCTGCTCCACCATGATCGTCGTCACGCCGGCCTTGTTGATCTCCGACACCCGAAGGAAGGCCTCGTCCTGCCGGGAGGGCGACAGGCCCGCCGACGGCTCGTCCAGCAGCAGGACGTGCGGGTCCATCATGAGAGCGCGTCCCATCGCGACCATCTGGCGCTCGCCGCCCGAGAGGGAGCCTGCCCGCTGCTGCAGACGCTTGGCGAGATCGGGGAAGATCGACGCGACGAACTCGGTGCGCTCGGCGACCGCCTTGGGCCGCTGGTAGCCGCCCATCTGCAGGTTCTCGGCGATCGTCAGGCTCGGGAAGACGTTGTTGTTCTGCGGCACGAACCCGACGCCCTTGGCGACGAGCTTGTTCGCGCGCAGGCCCGTGATGTCCTCGCCGTTGAGCGTGACCGAGCCCGAGCGCACCTTCACCTGGCCGAAGATCGCCTTCAGCATGGTCGATTTGCCCGCACCGTTGGGGCCGATGATGCCGACCAGTTCGCCCTTGGCGGCGGTCAGGTTCGCACCGTTGAGGATGTTCACTCCCGGGAGATATCCGGCGTGCACATCGATGATCTCGACGACGTTCTCGCTCACTTGCCGTCCTCCGGCTTCTTCGGTGCGGACTCGGCTGTGCCCTCCGCCTCGATCACGTGATCGAGCTCGTGCACGGTCTCGAGGAGCTCCTGCGCCTCGGCTGTCAGCTCTCCCTGGTAGCGGCCGGTGACCACTCCCAGGTCCACATCCTGGTGGGCGCCGAGATAGGCGTCGATGACGGCGGGGTCTCGCATGACGGTGTCAGGGGGACCCTCCGCCACGACCTTGCCCTCGGCCATCACCACGACCCAGTCGGCGATGTGGCGCACCATGTGCATGTCGTGCTCGACGAACACGACCGTCATGCCCAGGTCCTTGAGGTCGAGGATGTGGTCCAGCAGCGACTGCGTGAGCGCCGGGTTGACGCCGGCCATCGGCTCATCGAGCATCACCAGCACCGGGTCGCTCATGAGTGCGCGCGCCATCTCGAGCAGCTTGCGCTGGCCACCGGACAGGCTCGCGGCGAAGTCGGTCTCTTTGTCGTCGAGCTTGAACCGCGCCAGCAGGCCGCGTGCCTTCTCGTCGATGGCCGCCTCCTGCTTGCGCCAGAGGAACGGCAGGATGCCGGCGAGCATGCGCTCCCCGGTCTGTCCCGGGGCGCCCAGCTTCATGTTCTCCAGCACCGTGAGCAGTCCCAGCGACTTCGTCAGCTGGAACGTGCGCACCTGACCCATCCGGGCCGTCTTGTACGCCGGGATGCCGGCCAGCGAGGTGCCGTCGAAGGACCAGTTGCCGGAGTTGGGTTTGTCGAAGCCGGTGAGCAGGTTGAACAGCGTGGTCTTGCCGGCGCCGTTGGGGCCGATGAGCGCCGTGATCGCCCCGCGGGGGATCTCCAGGTGCTCGACGTCGACGGCGGTGAGGCCGCCGAAGACGCGGCGGACATCGTCCATGACGATGATGGGGTCGACCTTCTCGACCCCGGGACGGATCTCGCCCTTGTGCAGGCCGGTCGCCTTCGGGCGCGGCGTGGGCGGCTGTACCTCACCGGACAAAGGTCAACTCCTTCTTGCTTCCGAGGATGCCCTGCGGGCGGAAGATGACGAGCAGCATGAGCGCCACGCCCACCAGCACGAACACCAGCATCTGGCTCTGCTCGGTGGTGAGGAACGGCAGCCAGCCGATGTTGACGAGAGCCGGGAGCAGGTTGGACAGGAACGCCCGGACCACCCAGAACAGCACGGCCCCCAGAACGGGACCGAAGATCGTGGCCGCACCGCCCAGCAGCAGCGCCGTCCACACGTAGAACGTCTGCGACGTGACGTACACGTTCGGGTTGACGTTGGTTCCCATCGCGGTGATGATGCCGCCGGCCGCGATGATGACGCCGCCGACGATGAGGGCCTGCATCTTGAACGCGAACACGTTCTTGCCCAGCGATCGCACGGCATCCTCGTCCTCACGGATGCCGCGGACCACCCGCCCCCAGGGGCTGCGCATGAGCAGCCACACGAGCGTCACCACGATCGCGATGGTGATGATGCCGACGATGATCACCCACCACTGGTCGGACTGGTAGGTCCACGGCCCGAATCCCCACCGGCCCGGCGGGAGCGGGTTGCTCGCCCGGAAGCCCGATTGGAAACCCGACAGGCCGTCTGCCGAGCCGGTCTGGCTGCGGAAGGCGGAGGTGAGAAAGAGCAGCCGCAGCACTTCGGCGGCGGCGATCGTGACGATGGCGAGGTAGTCCCCGCGCAGGCGCAGCGTGGGAAGACCCAGGATCAGCGCGAAGATCACCGCGGCGACGAGACCGATGAGCACGGCGAGGGGCCACGGCATCCCGAACGTGCTGATCGAGATCGCGAAGCCGTATGCGCCGATGGCCATGAATCCCGCGACGCCCATGTTGAGCAGCCCCGCGAAGCCGAAGTGCACCGAGAGCCCGATGGCGGCCAGCACATAGCCGAGCGTTGCCGGGGCGAGGATCTGCGCGGCGGTGTTGGAGAGGATCTGCAGGAAGTCCACGATGCGCTACCCGATTCTCTCTCGGCGCCCCAGGAGGCCCTGTGGGCGGAACAGCAGGATGACGATCAGCACGACGAGGGCGCCGACGTATTTGAGGTCGGAGGGGATCCAGAGCGTCGAGATCTCGACGAGAAGCCCCACGATGATGGCGCCCACCAGCGCCCCGAATGCCGTCCCCAGCCCGCCGAGGGTGACGGCGGCGAAGATCAGCAGCAGGATGCTGGTTCCCATGTCCCACCGGATGCCGGGGCGGAAGTACGCCCACAGCACGCCGGACAGCCCAGCCAGGGCGGCGGCGACCACCCACACCACGCGGACGACCGCGTCGACATCGATGCCGCTCGCTGCCGCCAGCGACGGATTGTCGGACACGGCGCGGGTCGCGCGGCCGATCCGGGTTCGCATGAGCCACCAGGCGAACACGCCGATCACGACGATCGAGACGGCCATGCTGATGACATCGGTGATCGTCAGGCGGATGGGTCCGAGGCCCGGGATGATCGACGTGGAACCGCCGGGCAGCTGCTGCGTGCCGCCGCCGGCGAACATCTGGAAGACGTAGCGCAGCGCGAGCGAGAGGCCGATCGAGACGATCATCAGCTGCACCGTGCCCAGGCCCCGTCTTCGCAACGGCCGCCAGAGTCCGGCATCCATCGTCAGGCCGAACAGGGCCGAGACGATCACCGCCAGAGGGATCGCGATCCAGATCGGCACGTCCAGCCCCACGGAGAAGAGCAGGGCGACCAGGGCACCGAAGGTGACCATCTCGCCGTGGGCGAAGTTGGACAGGCCGGTCGTGCCGAACACCAGCGACAGGCCGATGGCGGCCAGTCCCAGCATGAGACCGAAGTTCAGTCCGTTCACCGCGCGGGATGCCAGCTGATCCCAGAAGCCCACCGTCTGGCGCTCCGCCGCGCCGAGGGTGAAGTTTCGCGTGACGGTGCTCCCCGCGCCGAACTCCACCTCGGCCGAGGATGCGAAGCCCTCGGGCACCTCGACGCTCGAGGGGAGGCTGTCCTCATCGAGCTCGACGGTGTAGGCGACGTCCTTGCTGGGCACGCCGATGCGGAAGGTGCCGTTCTCCTCCGTCTCGGCTTCGGCCTCGAAGCCGCCGCCGGTGACGATGACCGTGGCTCCTTCGATCGGCTCGCCGGCGGCGCGCACGTTGCCGGCGATGGTGAACGGCAGATCCTCGGTGTCGTCGGCGGCCGCCATGGCGGCGGGGGCGGACAGGCCGAGGAGCACGACCGCGGCGAGCAGCCCGGCGATCAACGAGGCGACAGCGCGCCACGGACGACGGTCAGTGCGCGACATCGGGTTGATCGCCACTGGCACCTCCAGAGAGTTGTCGGACGCGCCGGGTGGGCCACTGTCGGTGACTTCGGCGACACCTGAACGTATCCGCCGATTGTTGCCTGCGTGTTACCGGTATGCAACTCGCCGCACCGCGAATCTCCCAGCCGGGCTGGGGAATGCTTGGCGCCGCGGCGCGATTAGACTCATCAAGATGTGTGGAGGAACGGCATGAGCGAGCACAACGATCCCTTCGGTTTCGTCGGACTGACCTATGACGATGTGCTGCTGTTGCCGAGGCACACCGATGTCATCCCCAGCGAGGCGGATACGTCTTCGCGCGTGACGCGGCGCATCACCGTCGCCACGCCCCTGATCGCCGCGGCCATGGACACCGTGACCGAGGCGCGCATGGCGATCGCCGTCGCCCGCGAGGGGGGACTCGGCATCATCCACCGCAACCTCTCCATCGAGGATCAGGCGGCCATGGTCGACCGGGTCAAGCGCAGCGAGTCGGGCATGATCACCGACCCGATCACGACGACCCCCGATGCGTCGATCGAAGAGGTCGACGCGATGTGCGCCCAGTACCGCATCTCGGGCCTGCCGGTCATCGACGACGACGGGCGCCTGCTGGGCATCATCACCAACCGTGACATGCGCTTCGTCTCCGGCTTCGAGCGGCAGACCACCAAGGTGCGCGATGTCATGACCAGCGAGGGCCTCATCACCGGCAAGGTCGGCATCGGCGCGAACGACGTCATCGCACTCTTCGCCCACCACCGCGTCGAGAAGCTGCCGCTCATCGACGACGACGGCAGGCTCGCCGGGCTCATCACGATCAAGGACTTCGACAAGAGCGAGAAGTATCCGCTGGCCACCAAGGACGAGCACGGTCGCCTCCGCGTCGGCGCGGCGATCGGGTTCTTCGGTGACGCGTGGGAGCGCGCCGAGGCGCTGCGCGACGCGGGCGTGGACGTCGTGGTCGTCGACACCGCCAACGGCCAGTCCGCGGGCGTCATCGACATGGTGCGGCGCATCAAGGCCGACCCGACCTTCGACCACATCGACGTCATCGGCGGCAACGTCGCCACCCGCGAGGGCGCTCAGGCGCTCATCGACGCGGGCGTGGATGCCGTGAAGGTGGGCGTCGGCCCGGGATCGATCTGCACCACGCGCGTCGTCGCCGGCGTCGGCGTGCCGCAGGTGACCGCCGTGTACGAGGCGTCGCTGGCCGCCCGCGAAGCCGGCGTGCCGGTGATCGCGGACGGCGGGCTGCAGTACTCCGGTGACATCGCCAAGGCCCTCGTCGCGGGAGCCGACAGCGTGATGATCGGGTCGCTCTTCGCCGGCACCGACGAGTCGCCGGGCGAGATCGTCTTCGTCGGCGGCAAGCAGTACAAGCAGTACCGCGGCATGGGGTCGCTCGGTGCGCTGCAGACGCGCGGCAAGAAGACGTCGTACTCGAAGGACCGTTACTTCCAGGCCGACGTGCCGACCGACGACAAGCTCATCCCCGAGGGGATCGAGGGTCAGGTCGTCTACCGCGGACCGGTGTCGGCGGTGGCCTACCAGCTCGTGGGTGGCCTGCGGCAGTCGATGTTCTACGTCGGCGCCCGCACCGTGGAGGAGCTGAAGGCGCGCGGCAAGTTCGTGCGCATCACCCCCGCCGGGCTCAAGGAGTCGCACCCCCACGACGTGCAGATCGTGGTCGAGGCCCCGAACTACCGCACCTGACCCCGCGCGCGAGTGAGTATCCGCGGTCGCGAGTGAGTATTCGTAGCGCGCAGTGAGCGTTCGCGCCCTCGAGTGAGTACTCGCTCAACGGCCGTGGCAGAGGGGGCGGGTAGGCTGGAGGAGTGAGCATGGAGATCGAGATCGGCCGCGCCAAGCGGGCCCGCCGCGCGTACGCCTTCGACGACATCGCCGTGGTGCCGTCCCGACGCACCCGCAACCCCGAGGACGTCTCGACGGGCTGGGCGATCGATGCGTTCCAGTTCGACATCCCGGTGCTCGCAGCTCCCATGGACTCCGTCGTCAGCCCCCGCACCGCGATCATGCTGGGCCAGCTCGGCGGCCTCGGGGTGCTCGACCTCGAGGGCCTGTGGACGCGGTACGACGACCCCGACCCGCTCCTCGCCGAGATCGCGACGCTCCCCGACGCCGAGGCCACCCGGCGCATGCAGG
Organism: Microbacterium sp. zg-Y818; assembly: GCF_030246905.1. Classification (NCBI taxonomy): domain Bacteria; kingdom Bacillati; phylum Actinomycetota; class Actinomycetes; order Micrococcales; family Microbacteriaceae; genus Microbacterium; species Microbacterium sp. zg-Y818. The sequence continues at coordinate 493,317 of NZ_CP126741.1, forward strand.
AGCTGTACGCCGAGCCCATCAAGCCCGAGCTCATCCGCGACCGGCTCGCCGAGATCCGCGCCGCCGGCGTCACCGTCGCCGGCGCCCTCACCCCACAGCGCACGCAGCAGCTGTACGAGACCGTCGTCGCCGCGGGCGTCGACCTCTTCGTCATCCGCGGCACGACCGTCTCGGCCGAGCACGTCTCGAGCGTCGACGCGCCCCTGAACCTCAAGAAGTTCATCTACGACCTCGATGTGCCCGTCATCGTCGGCGGCGCCTCCACCTACACCGCAGCCCTGCACCTCATGCGCACCGGCGCCGCCGGCGTGCTCGTCGGCTTCGGCGGGGGAGCGGCATCCACCACGCGCGCCACCCTCGGTGTGCACGCGCCCATGGCCACGGCCGTCGCCGACGTCGCCGGCGCACGCCGCGACTACCTCGACGAGTCGGGCGGCCGCTACGTGCACGTCATCGCCGACGGCGGCGTGGGTACCTCCGGAGACATCGTGAAGGCGCTGGCGATGGGGGCGGATGCCGTCATGCTCGGCGTGGCCCTCGCACGCGCGACCGACGCGCCCGGCCGCGGATACCACTGGGGCCCCGAAGCGCACCACTCCCGCCTGCCGCGCGGCAGTCGCATCCGCGTCGATCAGAAGGTCGACCTCGAGTCCGTGCTCTACGGGCCGGCTCCCGTCGCCGACGGCACTGCGAACCTCATCGGCGCGCTGAAGAAGTCCATGGCGACCACCGGCTACTCGGATCTCAAGGAGTTCCAGCGCGTCGAGGTCGTCGTCGCGCCGTATCGATCCAGATGAGCGTGAGCAACCCGTCGACGGGCCCGGCGACGACGTCGGCCCCTGACCCGGTGACCCGGCCAGGCGACGCCACACCCGGCGCCGCCGCGCTGCCGCAGTTCCCGCCGACCCTGCGTGAGGTCATGCTGCGGCCCTGGTGGCTGGGCATGCTCGTCGTCGCGCTCGCCGTAGCCGGCATCTTCGCCTGGCTCGGCCAATGGCAGCTGGGAAACGCGATCGACACCGATCCGCCGCCCCCCGGAATGACCGAGCAGCTGCGGCCGCTGGCCGAGGTCGCCGGCCCCGGCGAGTACCTGCCCGAGCCGCTCGTGGGCCAGCGGGTCGAGGCCTCGGGACACTGGATGCCGGGGGATTTCGTCCCCGTCGCATCCCGCTTCAACGACGGCGTCGAGGGCTACTGGGTCACCGGACAGCTGCGGCTGGACGAAGCCACGACCGGCACCGGCGAGCCGACGTCGCTGGCCGTCGCCGTCGGCTGGGCGCCCACCGAAGCCGACGCGCAGGCCGCGATCGAAACCCTCGAGGCTCAGGCCGAAGCCGACCCGGATGCCGCCGTGCAGCTCACCGGGCGTCTGATCTCCGACGAGGGGCCGGGAGTCCCGCCGCGGGGCGCCGACCCGCAGACGATGACCCGGATGTCGCCCGCGGCCCTGCTGGCCCACTGGCACGACGTCGAGGGACTCGACGTGTACCGCGCCTACCTCACCGCGGCCGAGCCGCTCGGCGGACTCGAGGCGATCGCGTCGCCCGCGCCCGCGGAAGGCTCGACCGTCAACTGGCTGAACATCTTCTATGCGGCCGAGTGGGTCATCTTCGCGGGCTTCGCGTTCTACATGTGGTACCGCCTGGCGCGCGACGCATGGGAGAAGGAAGTCGAAGAGCTCGAGGAGCAGCAGGCAGCGGCATCCGCCCCCTGACCGCCGCGTGCCGGCCCCGCGCGGCCCCGCGAGGCCCCGGGCGGCGCGTCGGCCGACGTGGGCGCGACGGTAGGATGGAAGCCATGCCGGCCCCCAAACTCGCGTCCTTCCCAGCGATCCGCTCGGCGCTGAAGTTCTACCAGATCGCGTCGGTGATCACCGGTGTCGGACTGCTCCTGCTGCTGGCCGAGATGATCCTCAAGTACTCGCCGCTGCACGTCGAACTGTTCGCCGGCGGATCCGGCGGCCTGCTGTGGTTCGCCACCGTCATCGTCGGCCCCGACTGCCAGTGGTTCTCGCTCTTCTTCCCGGGCAGCGACCAGTGCGAGATGATCTCCACCGGCGACGGCCTCAACCTGTCGCTGGGCATCCTCGTCGTGCACGGCTGGTTCTACGTCGTGTACCTCTTCGCCTGCTTCCGCGTGTGGAGCCTCATGCGCTGGAACTTCAGGCGCTTCCTCGTCCTCGCCCTCGGCGGTGTCGTGCCGCTGCTGTCGTTCTTCATGGAGACGCGCGTCGCCCGGGAGGTCAAGACCTACCTCGCCGAGCGGGAAGCCTCTGAAGCCGCGGCATCCGCTCCCATCCCCGCCACGGAAGGCAACCGTTGACCGCTCAGACCGAAACCTCGCAGCGTCCCGTGCTGGTCGTCGACTTCGGCGCCCAGTACTCCCAGCTCATCGCCCGGCGCGTCCGCGAGGCGGGCGTCTACAGCGAGATCGTGCCGCACACCGCGACGGCTGCCGAGATCGCAGCCAAGCACCCCGTCGGTCTGATCCTTTCGGGCGGACCCGCGTCGGTCTACGAGCCCGGCGCCCCGAGCCTCGACCCGGAGGTGTTCGACCTCGGAGTCCCGACCCTGGGCATCTGCTACGGCTTCCAGGTGATGGCGCAGGCCCTCGGCGGCGAGGTCGCCAACACCGGGCTGCGCGAGTACGGCGCGACGGATGCCACGCTCAACGGTGACGGCGGCGTGCTGCTGTCCGGCCAGCCCGCGGCGCAGAACGTCTGGATGAGCCACGGCGACCAGGTCGCCGCCGCCCCCGAAGGCTTCGAGGTGCTCGCGTCGACGGAAGCCACCCCGGTGGCCGCCTTCGGCAGCGACGAGCGGCGGATGTACGGCGTGCAGTGGCATCCCGAGGTCAAGCACAGCGACCACGGACAGAACGTGCTGGAGAACTTCCTGCACAAGGCCGCGGGGCTCCCCGCCGACTGGAACAGCGGCAACGTCATCGCCGAGCAGGTCGCGAAAATCCGCGAGCAGATCGGCACCGGCCGGGTCATCTGCGGGCTCTCCGGCGGCGTCGACTCCGCCGTGGCCGCCGCGCTCGTGCACAAGGCCGTCGGTGACCAGCTCGTGTGCATCTTCGTCGACCACGGACTGCTGCGTAAGGGTGAGCGGGAGCAGGTCGAGCAGGACTACGTCGCCTCGACCGGCGTGCGCCTGGTCACCGTGGATGCGCGCGAGCGGTTCCTCACGGCGCTCGCGGGCGTCAGCGACCCGGAGCAGAAGCGCAAGATCATCGGGCGGGAGTTCATCCGCACGTTCGAGCAGGCCGAAGCGGCGCTCGTCGCCGAAGCCGCGGCCGACGGCGAGCCCATCCGCTTCCTCGTGCAGGGGACGCTGTACCCCGACGTCGTGGAGTCCGGCGGCGGCGCCGGCACCGCCAACATCAAGAGCCACCACAACGTGGGCGGGCTTCCCGAGGACCTGCAGTTCGAACTCGTCGAGCCGCTGCGCACCCTCTTCAAGGACGAGGTGCGCGCGATCGGCCGCGAGCTCGGCCTGCCCGAGGTCATCGTCGGTCGCCAGCCGTTTCCGGGCCCCGGCCTCGGCATCCGCATCGTCGGTGAGGTCACCGCTGACCGCCTCGAGATTCTGCGTGACGCCGACGCCATCGCCCGCGAGGAGCTGACCAAGGCGGGCCTGGACGACGAGATCTGGCAGTGCCCCGTGGTGCTCTTGGCCGACGTCCGCTCGGTGGGCGTGCAGGGCGACGGCCGCACCTACGGCCACCCGATCGTGCTGCGCCCGGTCTCCAGCGAGGACGCCATGACGGCCGACTGGACGCGCCTGCCCTACGACGTGCTGTCGAAGATCTCCAACCGCATCACCAACGAGGTGCGCGAGGTCAACCGGGTCGTGCTCGACGTGACGAGCAAGCCCCCCGGGACCATCGAGTGGGAGTGAGCGCATGACGGATGCCGCGGCCTGAGGGTCGCGGCATCCGTCGTTTCCGGCGGGCGCGGCGTCGCGGTTCGGAGGAGACCCAGCGGGCGTGGGGGAGGATGGACGGATGAGTGAATCCGCGCTGCCCGACGCCGACTACCTCGTGCTCGCGAGCAGGCTGATCCCCGACCGCGACGGCGGCTTCACCATCTCGGTGCTGCGCCGTGCCGGCGACATGGCCGCCGCCGGTGCACGCGTGCGCCTGCTGACGGTGGATCCCGGCGAGCAGGAAGAGCACGACCGCGACCGCGCCGAATGGGTGCGACGGGGGCTGCTCGGCGCCCCCGAAGACCTGCGGAACCTCTTCGACGACGCCCGGGCGGATGCCGCCTGGCTGCGCGCCGCGGCGCTGCCGCTTCCTGTGCCCGCGTCTGCACCCGGCGCCGACGTCGGCAGCCGCGCCATCCGCGACGCCGCGGGCCGCACGGTGCTCGAGCTCCCGGTGATCGCCGGCGACCCCGCGTGGCACCTGAGCGAGGCCCCGGTCGTGGTGTGGTCGGCGGACGGCGCCGAGCCGATCGGCTGGCTGCCCGGGTTCGGCGGGCTGTACCGGGCGTGGCTGAACGCCCTCGCGGCCGAGACCCGGCGCGACACGGTCGTGATCTGCGAGGCGCGTCAGGTGGGCGAGGTTCTGGTGGCCGACGCGCCGCCGCAGCTGGATCCCGGCATCCGATTGGTGCACACCACGCACGCCTGCCACGTGCAGGCGCCGTTCACCTGGGATGCCCCGATGGATGCCGCATGGACGCGCTGGTTCGACGTCGCCGACCGGTTCGACGGCGTGCTGTGGCTGACGGCGAGCCAGCGGGCCGATGTGGAACGGCGGGTGAGCGGCATCCGCTCGTTCGTCGTGCCGCACCCGGCGCCGGCGGGGCTTGCGAACGACCCGGTGCCCGGCCGCATCGTGATGCTGAACACCCTCAGCGCCCGCAAGCGCGTGGATGACGCGATCCGCGCCCTGGCGACGGTGCGGGCCTCGGTGCCGCACGCCGAGCTGCACGTGTACGGCGACGGGCCGGAGTGCGCCGCCCTCGTCGCCATGGCGGACTCGCTCGGTCTCGGCGATGCGGTGTTCTTCCACGGTCACACGGCGGACCCTGAGGTCGCATGGGCGACGGCGGACCTGTTCGTGCTCACCAGCACGAACGAGGGGCAGCCGCTGGTGGTCCTGGAGGCCCTCGGTCACGGTGTGCCGGTCGTGGCGTACGACATCCCCTACGGTCCTCGCGACACCCTCGCCCGCGGCGGCGGAATGCTCGTGCCCGACGGCGGCGTCGATGCCCTCGCCGGTGCGCTGACGGCGCTGCTGACCGGCCCCGGGGTGAGGGCGTGGCTGGCGGATGCCGCCCGCGCCGCGGCCGCAGGGATGGATGCCGCCGCCTCGATGCGCGCCCTCGCCGCCGCCGTGCGCGCAGCCCTCGACGCCCCCGCCCCCCGCCCCGGCCGCTGACCCGCGCCCCGCGCCGCCGCCCTCCGATCGCTGAGACGAATGCGGGCGGACGAGACCGTGGGGTTTCCCCATGTCCTCGGCCGTCAGTTGTCGTCTCACGGTGCGGGATGCCGGCGACGCAACGAGAAAGGGCCGCCCCGAGGGGCGGCCCTTTCGACGAACGACGCGGGTGTTACTCGCTGCCGCGCAGGATCGCGAGGATCCGCAGGATCTCGACGTACAGCCACACGACGGTGACCATGATGCCGAAGGCAGCCATCCAGGCGAACTTGCGGGGTGCGCCGTTGCGCACGCCCTGCTGCACCTGGTCGAAGTCGAGCACCAGCGAGTAGGCGGCCATGATGACCACGAACACACCGATGAGAACGCCCCACGGAATGCCGAAGAGGAAGCTCGGCTCGCTGCGCATGCCGAACATCGCGGTCTCGGGCATGATGCCCGTGAGCATCAGCACGACGTTCAGCAGCGAGAAGACCAGGTAGCCGATCATCGCGATCATGAAGATCTTGGTGGCCTTCTTCGACGCGCGCACCTTGCCGCTGGCGAAGAGGGCGAGGGTCACACCCACGACCGCGAGGGTCGCGAGGGTCGCCTGCATCACGATGCCGGGGAAGATCAGCTCGAAGTACGCCGAGATGCCACCGACGAACAGGCCCTCGAAGGCCGCGTAGGCGAAGATGAGGCCGGGGCGGATCTTCTTGCGCGACGAGAAGATGACGACCATCGCGAGGACGAAGCCACCGAGGGCGCCGATGATCCACGGCATCATGGTGGGGCCGGCGTCCGGCAGCGGCGACAGGGTCCACACCCAGCCGACGACGGCGGTGGCCAGCAGGATCGCGAAGAGGCCCACGGTCTTGACGACGGTGTCCTCGACGGTCATGCGGTCGGTCTCGACCGCGCCGGCCGACGGAGCGGCGTACATGCCCTCCATCTGTGCCTGGGCGGCGACGTCGACGCCCTGGTGCTGAGCGGCGGCGTACTGGGTCTGCGTGCCGGAAGCGGCCGGCGGCGTCAAGCCGGGTCGCTGCTCCTGGAACGCCGGGTTGGCGAATGCGGGGTTGTTGAGGGCCACGTGCTCTCTCACACTCCAAAGTCGGGTTTGCGACACAGCGCCGTGCTGTGTGCACTCCACAGTAACGGACACGTATGACGCGAGTACGGAATATCGCTGTGAGCGAGCTTTGAAGGCATGATGGCCCCGCCCGGTGCGGGTCCGCGCCCGGCCTCCAGCGGCCCCCGCGCGTAGCCTGGAGGGATGCCGCGCCCCCGTCCCCTCGTCATCGGCCACCGCGGTGCGCCCGGCTATCGACCAGAGCACAGCCGGTCGTCGTACGACCTCGCGCTGGCCACGGGCGCCGACGCCGTTGAGCCCGATGTCGTCGTCAGTCGCGACGGGGTGCTCATGGTGCGGCACGAGAACGAGATCTCGGGCACGACCGATGTCGCCGATCGTCTCGAGTACGCCGATCGTCGCACCACGAAGACCATCGACGGCGAGCAGCTGACCGGCTGGTTCACCGAGGATTTCACGGCGGACGAGCTTTGCGGCCTGCACTGCCGCGAACGGCTGCCGAAGCTGCGTCCTGCCAGTGCCGCCCTCGACGACCGGGAGCAGGTGCTGCGGCTGCGTGACGTGCTGGACCTCGTGCGGGACGCCGCCCGCGTGCAGGGCCGGCCGATCGGCGTCGTCGTGGAGATCAAGCACGCGACGTACTTCGCAGGCCTGGGCTGGGACGTGGCCGAGCTGGTCGAGGCGGAACTGCGCGCGGCGGGCTGGGATGAGGGGGAGCTGCCGCTCGTCGTCGAGTCGTTCGAGTCGACGGTGCTCGCCCGGCTGCGCCGAAGCGGCATCCCGGCGGACCTCATCTATCTGCTCGAAGCGGCGGGCAAGCCCTTCGACCTCGTCGCCGGGCTCGGCGCCGACGCTCCCGACTACGCCGACACCGTCACCCCGGCGGGGCTCGATGCCCTGGTCGGACGGGTCGAGGGGATCAGTGTCGACAAGCGCATGATCCTCGCCCCCGACGCGCTCGGCCGCCCCACGGGGCCGGCGCCGTTCGTCGCCGACGCGCACGCGCGGGGCCTGCGCGTCTTCACCTGGACCGCCCGCCCCGAGAACGCCTTCCTGCTGGCGCGCTTCCGCAGGCACGGCGGCAAGGCCGCGTTCGGCGACTACGAAGGGGAGTGGCAGGTGCTGGCGGATGCCGAGGTCGACGGCGTCTTCGTCGACCACACCGACCTCGGGGTGGCGTTCTTCCACGGCGCCTGAGATCTCGGTCACCGCCGGTCGGCGGCGAAATCGCGACGCTCCGCTAGGGTGACGCTCGTGACCACACCCGGAATAGTGGCGCGCGGCGTCCGACGGTCGTTCGGAGACGTCCACGCCGTGCGCGACGTGACGCTGGAAGCCCGCGAAGGGGCGGTGACGGGCCTGGTCGGCCCCAACGGCTCCGGCAAGACCACCCTCATGCTCATGCTGGCCTCGCTCCTGGCCCCCGACGCCGGCGAGGTGCGGATCGGGGGCGTCCACCCGGTCGCCGATCCCGCCGCCGCGCGGCGCCTTCTCGGCTGGATGCCGGACGCCCTCGGCGCCTGGCCCTCTCTCACCGCTCGGGAGACGATCGCCGTCACGGGGGAGCTCTACGACCTGCCGCGGCCGCAGGCGAAGGCGCGCGCGGCGGAGCTGCTGCGCGACCTCGGGCTGGAGGGCCTCGCCGACGCACCCGCACGGGTGCTCTCGCGAGGGCAGAAGCAGAAGCTGGGCCTTGCGCGCGCGCTGGTGCACGACCCGCGGGTGCTGCTGCTGGACGAGCCCGCCTCAGGGCTCGACCCGCAGGCCCGCATCGACCTGCGCGTGCTGCTGCGGCGCTTCGCAGCCGAGGGGCGCACCGTGCTGATCTCCAGCCACATCCTCTCGGAGCTCGAAGAAGTGATCGACGACGCGGTGTTCCTCGTCGCCGGTGAGACGGTGAGCTCGGAGCGGGTGGCGGTCGCGGCATCCCGCACGCGCACGTGGCGCATCCGCCTGGCCGACCGCGACGGCGTCGCCGCTGTGCTGCCGGTGGCCGCCGCGCTGGGGCTGGATGCCGGCACCCTCCCCACCGACCGGCGCGACGTGCTGGTCGGGTTCGCCTCCGACGCGGATGCCGCGCGGGGGCTCGCCGCCCTCGTCGCCGGGGGACTGCCGGTGGCGGAGTTCTCCGCCGCGACCGGCATGCTCGAGCACACTTTCCTGGATCTGCGCGAGCAGCCGGGCGCCCCGGGAGGAGCAGCATGAACGGCCGGCGCATCGGTGTCCTCGTCCGTCTCGAGCTGATCCAGCGGATGCGGTCGGTCGCCTGGTATGTGCTGCTCGGGGTGTTCGCCGTGCTGCTGGTCGGCGTGACCGCACTGGCCTTCCTGGCCTGGGGCGGCAGCGATGACCGCGGCGCCGGGATCTACTCCACGGTCGTCCTCATCACCCTGCTGCTGGCTCTGCTGGTGTCGCCGACGCTCAGCGGCAACTCCATCAACGGCGACCGGGATGCCGCGACCCTCGCCCCGGTTCAGGTGACGCTCGCCACGACGGGCGAGATCCTGCTCGGGCGGTTCCTCGCCGCGTGGGCGACGGGCCTGGCGTTCGCGGTCGTGGCGGCGCCCTTCCTCGTGGTCGCGACCCTCGCGGGCGGCGTCAGCCCCGTGACGGTGATCGTCTCGCTCGCCGTGCTCATCGTCGAGATCGGGGTGGTGGCGGCGCTCGGCACGGCGCTCAGCGGCATCCTCGCCCGGCCGCTCTTCTCGGTCGCCACGACCTACCTCGTGGTGGCAGCGCTCGTGATCGGCACACCCATCACGGTGGGGCTCGTCGCGTTCAGCGTGCGCAGCGAGGTGGTGTCGTCGTATCGGGTCGTCGAGTACACCGAGGCCGGCGGCGTGACCTGCACCGACGAGTGGGAGACGAGCGTCTACGAGATCCCGCGGCCCGACACCGTGTGGTGGGTGCTCGCGGCGAACCCGTTCGTCGTGCTCGCCGACGCGATCCCGACGCAGTTCGAGCGGGGCGGTTGGCCGGTCGACCTCTTCGGGCAGCTCAAGCTCGTGGTGCGCTCGATCCAGCAGCCGCCCGAGCTGGAGCAGCGATACGACGAGTGTGCGCCGTCGACAGGGGACGACACGACGCCGCGCGACATCATCGCCGAGACGGTGCCGAGCTGGTTCGTCGGTCTCGGGGTGCAGCTGCTGCTCGCCGGCGGACTGATGGCGTGGGCCTACCGGCGCACGCGCACCCCGGCACGCACGCTGCCGCGCGGTACCCGCATCGCCTGACCGACGGGCACGCACGGATGCCGCCGGTCGCGAGAGGGCGACGGGCGGCATCCGGTGTGTCAGGCGCGGTGTGTCAGGCGCCGTGGGCGATGAGCCAGCTCTCGCCGTTGACGTAGCCGTTGTTCACCTGGATCTCGAGGTGCAGGTGCGCCCCGAACGCGCGGCCGGTCTCGCCGACCTGCCCGATGACCTGGCCGGCGGACACGCGATCGCCCACTTGCACCGTGCGGGTGCCGTAGGTCATGTGGGCGTACAGCGAGGTGACACTCACGCCGTTGATGTTGTGCGCGATCTTGACGTAGACACCCCAGCCGGGGCCGCTCTCAGATGACTCGATCACGACGCCGTCGGCGATCGACATGATGGGGGTGCCGGCACCGACCATGTAGTCCACGCCGCGGTGGCCGGCATAGGGCGTGCCGAAGTTGTTGAAGTACGGAAGCGGCCGGACGACACCGCCGCCGGCGGGGATGGCGGAGGTGACCGCTGCCAGCTGGCCGTTGGTGACCGCGGCGGCGAGCCGGGCGCGCTCAGCCTGCGCCGCGGCCTCCTCAGCCTGCTTGACCGCAGCGATCTCCTCGGGCGTCGTGGCGGCGTAGGAGAGGCGGTCGAGGGCGACGGCCTCGGGCTCCGAGGCGACGACGAGCGACTGTGTCTCTTCGGGTGCCACTGCGTCGGACGCGGTCACCAGCGTGGAGGAGTCGTCGGCGGCACCTCGACCCCGGTCGACGGAGGTGTCGGCGGGCTGCGCAGCGGTGTCGGACACGTCGTGGATCGTCACGGCAGCGGCCGGCATGGCGGTGGTTCCAGCCAGGCTCACCACGACGGTCACGGCGAAGGCGGCGTGGAGGGCGCGTCGGCCGGAGCCGGGCGTGCGGTCCGCCGCCCGCCCGGTCACCAGGATCGTCCACCGTTCCCGGGCCGCACGTGCGGCGGCGATGCGGGCGGATCGGCGCGTGGAAGCAGGGGTGGGGCTGGAGGAAGTGGTGTGCTCGGTCAAACGATGGCCTCTGGGCTCGAGGAGCCCGCGGATCGGCGCCGTCGGGTCGGCGCGAGGGATGCCACGGAGTTCTTCGGTCGCGGCGCGTACGTAACAATGGTGTCACGATGAACCTGTACGGAGCCTCCGAGAGGCGTAGCTTGCGCTAAGCGGATCGTCAACCGGATGCGGTCGGCGACGCAGTCGTCGATCCTGGCGAAGGAGAGGAGCACGCCATGAGCAACAACCTGCCCGACCTGCCCGACGAGGAGCGCCCCGTCGATCCGGCCGTCGAGAGCCTGTTCGCAGACCCCCAGCTCGATGACGAACGGCCCGTGCCGTTCGATGAAGAAGACGACGTCGCCCTCGAGATCGAGAGCCAGGACCTCGGCTCGTGACGCGGGGGCGCGAGGTCGTCTGACCGGCAACATCGCGCCCGGTCGCGCGGCGGTCGCACGCCGCCTGCGCTCGGCGGGCGGGGAGGTCGTCGCGCTGTCAAGGCTCGTGCTGGCAGCCAAGACCGCCGTGGCCGCCGCCGTCGCGTGGTATCTCGCACCCGCCGTTCCCTTCGCCGACGCGGAGTACTCGTACTACGCCCCCATGGGGGTGCTGGTGAGCATGTACCCGACCGTTGCGGACTCCGCTCGTGCGGGTGTGCAAGCCCTCGGCGGACTGGCGCTGGGCATCGTCCTCGGCTTCGGCGGGCTCGCCGCCGTCACCGCCGGCGCGCCGGCGGTCGCGGCGATCGCGCTGGTCATCGGCGCCGGCGTCGCCCTCGGCGGCATCCAGGGCCTCGGGGCGGGGCGCGACTGGATCGCCATCGCGGGCCTGTTCGTGCTGCTGCTCGGCGGGGGGCACGCCGATGAGTTCTCCCTGTCATACCTGCTGACGATGGCCTTCGGCGTGCTGGTGGGGATCGCGGCGAACTACCTGCTGCTGCCGCCGCTGTACCTGCGCGAGGCGGGCGCGCAGCTGACGGTCCTCCGCGAGCGGCTCGCGCTCAGCCTGGAAAGGCTTGCCGACGACGTGGAGGCGGGCGGCGTCGACCCCGAGCGTCTCGACCGCGAGTCCGACGAGCTGGCATCGCTCGCCGGGGCCGTGGCAGCGGGGGTGGGTGAGGCCGGACGCAGCGTGCGGGGCAACCCGCGGGGGCGTCGTCGGGCGACGGAGCAGGAGCAGAACGATCGCGCCTGGTCGTCCCTGGAACGGGCGACACTGCTCACGCGTGAGGTGACGGAGGTCTTGGCCCGGCGACCGCAGGTGACGCAGGAGGGCGGCCGCGGGCGTGATCGGCAGCTCAGCGCTGCGCTGCGCGACTGCGGCGACCTGCTCGCGGCGGGCGCGTCAGCGGATGCGATGACCGACGCTGCAGATCGGGCCTCGGCGGCCGTCACGCGGTATGCCCGAGCGGTCGTCGCGCAGACGGATGACACCGCCCAGCCCGACTCGGCATTCGCCGTGGCCGGCCACCTCAGCCGCATCGTGCAGCTGTGCGGGCCGGCAGAGGTACGGGGCTGAGCGGCGTCACTGCGTCATTCGGAGTCGGTGGTCTCCGCGTCGATGTCGTCGCCTTCGGCCTGCGAGGGGTGACCCATCGCGTCGTCCGTCCCGGACTGCTCCGAGGGGCGGTCCGGGTCGTCGCCTTCGGCCTGGCTGGGGTGCGAGTTGTCCGTGTCCATGCTGCTCCTCTTTCGATCGGGCATCAGTGGCGTCGACGCTAGGGGCACGGCGCGGCGGCGGCGAAGGGATTGACGCGGGGCCCGCGCGGGAGTACCCGTGTCACGCCTCGCCGGCGCGTCGCGCGTGTTCGACCGCCGCTACCACGCCGGCGGTCCACGGCTCGCCGTGCCCGGGCAGCACGGTGCGGGCGCCGGTGTCCGCGAGGGCTGAGAGCGAGGCCAGTGCGGCGTCGGGGTCAGCCGTCGCCGCATTCGCGACGATGCGCGGGCCGACGGCGCCGGTATAGGGGTCGAGGGTCACCAGCGCATCGCCCGAGAGCAGCACACCGGCGCCGGGGAGCAGCAGCGCGCAGTGCCCCTCGGTGTGCCCGGGCGTGAACACCGGAACCGGGGCCCCGGGCACCCCCAGCGGCACTCCTGGAACGAGGGTCCCCGCGGCCTCGATGCCTCTGACATTCAGGGCTCCGGCGGCGGTCATGCGGGCGATCACCGGGATGGCGCGAGGATGCCGCAAGGGGTAGACCCAGCGTGGGGCGGCGTGGCGATAGCGATACGGATGCCGCGCCAGGCGGCGGTCGAGCTCGTGCACGTGATGGGCCACGCCGTGGCCATCGACGAGGCGTCGCGACATGCCGACGTGGTCGAAGTGACCATGGGTGAGCACAACGGCGTCGATGTCGGACGGCTCCGCCTCGAACTCGGCCAGGAGCGCGACGAGATCGCGCCACATGGCGGGTAGACCCGCGTCGATGAGCGTCATGCCGGCGGCATCGCGGATGAGGTAGCAGTTCACGTCGGCGCGGGTGAGGCGGTGAACGCCGGGGGCGATCTCGGTGCGCGAGCGGGCGGGAGCGGCCATGTCGCCAGGCTGATCGGCCTGGGCCCCCGGAGCCACGGGCTTGACCCCCGCAGGACGGCGGTGATAGCGCTCCGGTGAGGGGTCGTCAAGTCGATGCAGGGGTGCGGCGTGCCAGGCGAAGCTGTGTCTCGTCGCTTTTCACAGACGGGAACCACCATGACGCTGCACGCCGCCGCGCAGACCCAGATTCATCACCGCCCCGCCGCACGCGGACCGCTGAGCGCTGCGATCGCGGAGCTGCTGGAGGACCCGGCGAAGGATGCCGCGGGCGTCGCGGCCCGCGCGGTGGCAGCCGTCGACGCGGCCGACGACGCCGTGCGCGACGACGACGTGCAGCTGTCGCTCTTCCTCCTCTATGCGCTCCACTACGGATCCCTCGGCGGTCTCCCCGAGTCTCGGGAGTGGGACCCCGAGTTGCTGGGGGCACGGCGCGTGCTCGAGGTGGCGTTCGAGGCGCGCCTGCGCACTGCGGTCGAGGTCCCAGAAGCCCCCGATGACGCGACCGCCGACGCCGTCGCGCGGCTGCTGTTCGCCTTCACCGCCCCGACGCCCGGGCCGAGCCTCGCGCGCCACGTCGCCAAGAGCGCGTCGGTGGAGCAGCTGCGCGAGTTCCTCATGCACCGCAGCATCTACACGCTGCGCGAGGCCGACCCGCACTCCTGGGTGATCCCCCGCCTGACCGGCCGCGCGAAGGCGGCGCTCATGGAGATCCAGTTCGACGAGTACGGCAGCGGCGACGCCGCGCGCGCCCACGCCGGCATCTTCGCCGAGGCGATGCGCGGGGCGGGCCTCGACGACACCTACGGCGCCTACGTCGACGCGGTGCCGGCGGTCACCCTGGCATCCCTCAACATGATGTCGATGTTCGGGCTGAACCGGCGCCTGCGCGGAGCCATCGTCGGCCATCTGGCCGCGTTCGAGATGACGTCGTCCATACCCAACAAGCACTACGCCGACGGCTTCCGGCGGGCCGGGTTCGGCGCCGATGTCACGGCGTACTTCGACGAGCACGTCGAAGCAGACGCCGTGCACGAGCAGATCGCCGGCCGCGACCTGGCCGGAGCACTCGCCGAGGATGAGCCCGAGCTGCTCCCCGACATCCTCTTCGGCGCCGCGGCATGCCTGACCGTCGACGGATGGGCGGGCGACCACATCCTGCAGGCCTGGAAGCAGGGCCGCTCGGCCCTGCGCGAGGGCTTCGTTGCCTCCCCCTGACCGCCCGCGCCTGAACGGCGAGTACGTGCTGCCGCTGCGGTGGGACGACGATGCCGACCTCGCGGAGCAGACGGCGTACCTGCGGGAGCTGGCCGGCGCCATCGACGTCACGGTCGTGGACGGCTCGGATGCCACGGCGTTCGCCGCACACCGCGAGGCGTGGCCGTTCGTGCGCCATGTCGCCCCGGTCGTGCCCGGCCGCAACGGCAAGGCCCGCGGCGCGATGACCGGCATCCGCCTGTCCCGTCACGAGAACGTCGTCATCGCGGATGACGACGTGCGCTACGACCGCGCCGGGCTCGCCGCGGTGCTCGACCGGCTGGAGCGCGCGGCATTCGTGCGGCTGCAGAACGTCTTCGAGCCCGCACCGTGGCATGCGCGCTGGGACACCGGACGGTCGCTCGTGAACCGGGCGCTCGGCGGGGACTTCTCCGGCACGGTCGCGCTGCGTCGCAGCGCGCTGCCGGCGCGGGGGTACGACACCGACGTGCTGTTCGAGAACCTCGAGCTCGAGCGCACCGTGCGCGCCGGCGGCGGGCGCGTCGACGTGGCATCCGACCTGTACGTCGCCCGCCGCCCGGCCGACGTGCGCCGGTTCTGGGAGCAGCGGGTGCGGCAGGCCTACGACGATTGGGCACAGCCGACGCGGCTGCTGCGGGAGCTCGCCTTGCTGCCGGCCGTCGCTTCGCTGGTGCGCGCCCGCGACGCGCGGGGGATCGCCGTATTCGCCGGCACGGTCGTCGCGCTCGCCGCCGTCGGCCGGGCGCGCGCCGGCGGGCGGGCGCACTTCCGCGCCTCCGACTGCCTGTGGGCGCTGCCCTGGGCGCTCGAGCGCTCCCTCACCGTCTGGATCGCCGTGCTGCTGCGCCTTCGCGGCGGCGTGCGCTATCGCGACGGACGCATCCACCGCGCGGCGACGCCGCTGCGCACCCTCAGGAGGACGACATGACCGCGGACGAGACCACCATCACCGCCTACCCCGACGGACCGCTCATCGTGCGCGGCGCGGTGACCTACCGCACCGAGGCGGGGGAGGAGATCCGCCAGCCGCGGCGGACCGCGGCCCTGTGCCGATGCGGCGTCTCGGCGATCAAGCCCTGGTGTGACGGCACCCACAAGCTCGTCGGGTTCACCACGACGCCGGAGCTGCCGGGGGAGTAGGGGTAGCGGCTGCGCCGGGTCGCGGGGCTGGGGCGCGCTGCCGCCACGGGGTGACAGGTCTGCGGCGGGCGGGCGTCGGCGGCGGAGCACGGGTTGCCGGGCCAGGCGGTCTCCCAGCGGCGGCCGATACGGTGATCGAATGTCTGTCTGGTGGGAACGCGTTCGCTCTTTGTTGTCGATGAGCGCCCACGAGCACGCCTCCCTCCCCGACTTGCGCGGGCTGGAATCCAGCCGTGCCCGTGTCGAGGGCACCCAATACCGGGCTCACGACCACGAACGCATGAGCGTCGGCGACCGCATGTACGTGCTGCGCCGCGAACCGCGCAACAAGCGGGACGAGTTGGCTATCGCCGTCTATGCCCGCGGGCGCGCGGTCGGGTATGTCTCCTCCTCCCGGGCGGCGGGTATCGCGCCGCTGCTGGACCGGCTGGGGGGCGCCGCGGTCGTCAACGGTGTCGGTGCCGACACCGAGAGCAGCCGACTGTGGGTCGAGTTGCCGACGCCGGACTCCTTGGGTGAGTTCGTGCAGGAGTACGAACCGGCCTGACGGCCCGGCTGCCCGGGTCGCCACCTCCTCCCCGGGCCGAGCTGTGCCGAGTTATCCACAATGACGGTTTGGTCTGGGATTTCTCGCCCTTGAATGTCGGAGGGGGTCACCAGAATCAGGGGTATGAACACCTCCCCGGCGGCCGGTTCGATCGCCACCTCGATCGCCACTGCCTCGCGCGGCGCGGTGATCACCGGTGTGGAAGACACGCGCCAGGCGATCGCGGCGCTGCAGGCGGAAGAGCTGCAGTGGTTGGCCCGGGCGGAGGCGATCGCCGCGGAGGAGACCGCGCGGGTGCCGTCGAGTGAGGGGCGGGAGCGGGAGATGCCGCGGCGGGCGATGGCGGCCGAGCTCGCTGCGGTGCTGCGCCGGTCGGATCGGGGCATGCAGGAACGGATGCGGGACGCGGCGGTGCTGGTGGACGGGTTCCCCGCGACGCTGGCCGCGCTGGAGGCGGGGCGGATCGACGTGGCTCATGTGCGGGTGATCCAGGATGCCGGGGCGCGCATCACCGACCCTGACGCGCGGGCCCGGTTCGAACAGGCCGCGCTGGTGGTGGCGGAGCGGGAGACGCCGGGTCGGGCGAAACCGATCATCCTGATGCTCGCCCAGAAGCTCGACCCGGTGCCGCTGGAAGAACGGCACGCCGAAGCAGCGGCCGGGCGGCGGGTGTGGGTGCGGGACCTCGACGACGGCATGGCGGAACTGGCGGCGGTGCTGCCGGCGCCGCTGGCGTTCGCGATCCGGGACCGGCTCACCGCGCACGCGCGGGAGGTCATCGCTGCGGCGCGGGCGGAGCGGGCCGGGGCCGACGAGGTCGCCGATGTGCCTGCCGACGTCATCGCGACCGATCAGCGCACCACCGACCAGGTCCGCGCCGATGTGCTCACCGACCTGCTCCTCACCGGGCACGCCACCGCGCCGGCGTCATCGGGCAGCATCCCCGAGACCGCGGCGATCACCGCGCACGTGCAGATCACGATCCCCGCGGCGACCTTGACAGGTGAAGGCACCGAACCCGCCGAACTCGTGGGGTACGGGCCCATCGACCCAGACACCGCCCGGCACCTCGCCGCGACCGCCCCGATCTGGGAGCGACTGTTCACCTCCCCCACGACCGGGGCCGTCATGCAGGTCGACACCTACCGGCCGAGCGTGCAGATGCGGCGCTTCCTCGATGCGAGGGACGAGCACTGCCGGTTCCCCGGATGCCGAAGGCCCGCCCGCCAGTGCGACGGCGACCACACCATCGACGCCGCCCTCGGCGGACCGACCCGGGTCACCAACCTCGCGAACCTCTGCCCCGGACGACATCACCCCGTCAAACACGGGACCGCCTGGAGTGTGGTCCAGAAACCCGACGGCATCCTCGAATGGACGAGTCCGACAGGGCGGGTCTACGTCGACATCCCCCGGCGGGTGCTGGAGTTCATGGCCCTCGCCGGGGCCGAAGAGCGCGCTCCGTTCTAGCGGGCGGCGGAGCCGGGCTCATCAAGAGCCGGCGGCGCAGCCGCGATGTGCGAGATTGAGCGCCATACCAGCAGCAGCGTCACCGCCGAGCCCGCGAACGCGAACCACCACGGGGCGGTGAGTCCCCAGCCTTCGGCGATCAGTCCGCCGAGCAGCTGCCCGATCACGAGTCCGCCGAAGATGCCGACCATGTTCACCGAGGCGATGCGGCCCTGCAGGTGCAGGGGCACCAGCCGCTGACGCACGGTGGTGGAGATGGTGCCCCAGACGAACGCGTACATGCCGAACCCGAACATGATCACGAAGGCGATCGCGGGGATCGTCGTGAGGGCGAACGCCAGGTGCATGATCACCTCGAGCGAGAGGCAGACGCGCATGAGTGTCGCGAAGGACAGATGGCGTTCGAGCCAGCCGAAGCAGACGGTCCCCACGAGTCCGCCGAGGGCGGAGGCCGTCGTGAGCGCGCCGAAGCCGACGGCGCCCATATCCAGATGCTCGGTCGCGTAGAGCACGAGCAGGCTCCAGGGCGCGGCCCAGGTGACGTTGAACACCAGGATGATCACGATGAGCGTGCGCACCGGAGGGTGGGCGCGCAGCCACTCCAGGCCCTCGCGGATCGGATGCACCTTTGGGGCATCCGCCGTCGACTCGTCCTTCGCCGGAACCGGGGTGAGGGTGATCCGGGAGATCAGCACCACGGCCAGGCTCACGCAGAGGATCTGCAGCAGGAAGGGCCAGAACGATGCGGCGGCGAAGAGGAACGCGCCCAGCGGCGGACCCGCCAGCTGGTTGCCGACGAGGTACCCGGCCTGCATCCGGGCGTTGCCCACGCCCAAGTCGCCCGGCCGCACGAGCATCGGCATGAGCGTGCTCCCGGCGGTGTCGGCGAAGACTTCCGCGGTGCCGTAGAGGAACGCCGATGCCAGCACGACCCACACGGTGACGTGGCCGGTGGCGAGGAAGGCGACGAGCCCCAGCACGACCACGGCCCGCGAACCGTTGGCCAGCATGACCAGCCGTCGACGGTCGTGGTGGTCGGCGACGGAACCGGCGAACAGGCCGAAGAGCAGCCACGGGAGGTACTGCATCATCGCTCCGGCTGCCACGAGCAGCGGCGAGGACGTGAGGGATGCAAGGAGCAGCGGCGCCGCCGACAGCGCGATGCCGTCGCCGATGTTGCTCGTCCACGACGACGCGAGCAGCCAGCGGAAGTCGCGGCCGAGGCGTTTGGGCGCGATCAGTTCACCGGGAGAAGGCATGCAGGTTTCCTCTGCGCGCAGAAGGCGTGGGCGCCTCAGCGCTGGACGCGGACATGGCGCCCGGCGAAGCCGACGACATCACCGGGACGCAGCTGCCGTCCTCGACGCCGATCGACCTCGCCGTTGACCGTCACCTCGCCGTCGATGATGGCCTCTTTGACGTCTCCGCCGGAGTCGAGGAGCCCCGCGAACTTCAGGAACTGCCCGAGGCGGATCATCTCACTCCCGACCGGGACGTCGTCGATCGGAGTCGAGTTGGTCATCCCGGAATGCTAGCCGGTCGGTCAGGGCCGACGCTGTCGATGCCGACCGGAGCGTGGGGAGCGAGCGCACGCGCGAGAACGCGGCGGGCAGCGAGGGGAAGGCTCGCGGCTTGTACGCTTTTTGGGATAGGGGAGCGTGAGTGGGCTTGGCTGGGGAACCTCGACGGTTGTCGAAGGGCGGCGAGGGTGCCGGTCTGCTCGTGGGATCGACCGACGCCGCTGCGGCACAGGGTGAGGAGTCCTGGACTCCCGCCTCGGCGCTGATCCCGCCGGAGCTGCGCAAATACCTCGACTCCTTCGACCGAGTGAACCCGCTCCAGTCGCGGGCTCTGCCTGTGGTCCTGTCCACGTCGGGCCACGTGATGGTCGTCGCGCCGACGAGCTCGGGCAAGACCCTCATCGGTGAGGCTGCCGCGCTGCGATCGATCGTCTCGGACGGCAAGCCCGCCGTGTGGCTGCTCCCCGCCCGCGCCCTCGCGGCGGAAGTGGCGGAGATCGCCCGGCGGTGGAGCGCGCACGGCATCCGGACCGTCGAGCTGACCGGCGAGACGAACATGTCCAGCGATGCGGTGCGCCAGGCGCAGCTCTGGGTGGCGACCACCGAGAAGTTCGAGGCGCTCTACCGGCGGGCGTCGCTGAAGGACGTCATCAGCCGCATCGGATGCCTGATCATCGACGAGGTCCATCTGGTGGGCGACCCCGCCCGCGGCGCGACGCTCGAGTCGCTCATCGCCCGGCTGCGTGTCGCCGGGGGCGGCACGCGCATCGTCGCACTGTCGGCGACGGTCTCGAACGCCGAAGAGCTCGCGGCGTGGTTCCACGCAGACCTCGTGCGCTCCGCGTGGCGCCCGACGGCGCTGACGACCCGGCTCATTCCGTACGACGTCCCGACGCGAGGCAAGCGCGAGGACTACGAGACCGCGAAGGACGAGGTCGTCCTGCCGCTCCTGCGACGCCTGGTCGGCGAGGACCTGGGCAGCTCGTCTCCCCGGGCGGCCGAGAAGGGATCCTCCAGCGCGGTCGTGTTCTGCGGGAGCAAGGCGGCGGTCGTCCGCACGGCTGCCCGCGCCGCGGGGGTGCCTTACCGAGGCGTCGACCTCGAGACGGTGGTCGAGTCCTGCTTCCGCCGAGGCATCGGCATTCACTTCCGTGATGCGCCGCATTCGGGCCGCGCGCTGGACGCGTTCCGGACGCGTGCCCTGCGTGTGCTGGTGGCGACGTCGGGCCTGTCGACGGGGGTGAACACCCCCGCGAAGTTCGTCGTGATCCGAGACCTGGAGCTCGGGATGACGCCGCTGGAGGTCAGCCAGGCGCAGCAGATGTTCGGGCGTGCGGGCAGGGCCGGGCAGGAATCCGAGGGGTTCGGATTCATGCTGGTCCCGAGAGCCGAGGAATCGGCATGGGCGTCGAGATTCAGCGACGGGTACGCGGCAACCAGCCGGATCGCCGGGCAGCTCGGCGACGCGATCCTCGCCGAGCTCCTCCTCGGATCCGTCGTCGACCGCACGAGCGCGCGCGCCTGGTTCGAGCAGACGCTCGCGTTCGCCCAGAACCGTGCGCGTGTCGATCTGGACGGCGTCATCGACGACCTGCTGCGGCGCGGCTTCGCATCGGAGACCGACGGCCGGCTCGCCCCGACCGAGATCGGCCTGCTCACCTCCCGCCTCATGATCGACGTCGACTCGGCGGGGGAGATGCGGCGGCTGCTCGCCGCGCTCCCCCTGCCGGCGAACGCGGACGAAGCCGAAGAGCTCGTCGTGCAGACGGTCGCCAGCGCGGCGGCCACGCTGCGCGACCGCCCCGTCAATGAGCGCACCTACGGGGGGTACGTCGGTCAGCTGCTCGCAGGGTGGTCGCCGCGGGTCACCGCACGCGCGGCCGATCGGTTCGGCGCGCAGGTGTGCATGGCGGCGGCGCAGATCGTGCTGCGTGCCCCTGGGCGCATGCGCGAGACGCCGCCGCTGGGAGTGTCGATGGCGGAGTTCCGCCGCGCGGCGGAGGACATGCCGCGCTACCTGGCATGGGTCGCGGCTCTCGGATATGCGGAGGCCTCCACCTGGGCTCCCGCCGTCGCCGGCGACCTCGCGCGCCGGATGACCTGGTGGCAGCTGTCCCCCCACCCCGAACGCGGCGCCGGGCGGATGCTCTGGATGTTCGAGCGGATGCTCGAGCCGCAGCATCACCGCAGTCGGATGCCGGACCTCTGGCGTCGTGCCCGAGCCGCCGGCTTCTCGTCGCCCGACGCGATCCACGCGAGACCGCGGGGCGTCGACGTCACCGCGGATGGGTTCGCCGACATCGTCAGCGCCCGCGCCCAGCTCCACCTCGATCCCGTCGTCGATCGCGCGCTGCCCGTGCGCACCTCCACCGCGCACGCCCGCGTGAGCGTCCTGGCCACCGCCGGCAACAGTCGTGCCGTCACCAGCACCCGGCCCACGGTGGGGCCGATCGACCTCGCGCTTGTGCCGCGGTCGTCAGGACAGGTGGCGGCGGACGTCTTCCTCTACACGCGCGACGGTGACTTCGGCTACGACAACCTCGTCGCGGACATCCCCGAGGGCGTGCCCGCGCTCACTCCGCTCGACGAGGCCGTGGGGCTGCTCGACGACCTTCCCGTGGTGCGCGCGGGGCTGCGTCACCCGCGCGGGGTCCGCCGGCTCTTCCAGGGTGAGCGCAAGGCCCTGCGTGAGAGCGTGCGGCCGCTCATCGCCGCGGATCCCCGCCTCGCGGCCGTCGCGATCGCGCTGGCGGAGCACCATGCCGACCCCGAGGCGGCGATCGTCGCGATGCGGACGAATCTGCGCGCGCTCCTCCGGGATTCGAGTCGCCCCGAGCTGCGCTCGCCGGCTGGCGTGCTGCGGTCCCGCGAGGCGTCGGAGGCGGAGGTGCAGGTCACCCTCGCAGCTCTCCTGGCATCCCTCCAGTTCGAGGTGGGGATCGCGATCTCCGAAGGGCATCCGCTCGCCGTCGTTCGGCTGAACGAGCAGTGGGCGCTGGCCGGGCCGCGCCATGCGCAGCCGGGCGCGGTCGAGGCGCTCCTCCCGCCCGTGCTCCCACGGAGGATCGACGCGGTGTCGGCGCCTGCAGTCTCCCGATCCCGCAGCACGGTGGTCGCGCCGTGCTATGCCTGGACGGCGGAGTTCGCGCGCTGAGGCGTGACTCTGCGCGGATAGACGCGACGGCGGGAGTCGAACCCGCAACGCTCCCGGGTATGAGCCGGTGCCCGGGACCACCCGGATCGCCGCGATGCCCCCACGCTAGGCGGATGCGCCGACACCGGCCTCGCATGTTGCGGCCGGTGGCGACGTGTGACGGCGCGTGACGCGCGCGGCGCGCGGCGGCGGACGCTCAGCGCGCGACGGCGCGGTCGAACGCACCTTGCCGAGTGGAGACGATCTCCTTGCCCAGCGGCGCGAGCGACACCGGCACCATCTTGAAGTCCGCGATGCCCAGCGGAATGCCGATGATCGTGATGCACAGCGCGACGCCCGAGACGATGTGTCCGATCGCGAGCCAGATGCCGGCGACGATGACCCAGATCACGTTGCCGAGGAACGACCAGGTGCCTGCGGTGGGCTTCACCACGACCGTGCGCCCGAACGGCCAGAGCGCATACAGCGCGATGCGGAACGACGCGATGCCCCAGGGGATCGTCACGATGAGCACGCACAGGACGACGCCTGCGGCCAGATAGCCGAGGAACAGCCAGAAGCCGGCCAGGACCAGCCAGATGATGTTCAGCAGGGTGCGCACGGGTCGATTCTCGCACCGTCGGCTGTGCAGCCGCCCGGCCGGATGTCAGCACCCCCGCCTAGACTTGATGGGACATGACCGACCCTGCTCCGGCCGCGCGCGACGCGGCATCCGCCCCTCTGATCGTCGTCGGCGACGCCGGACCGCGGGAGGACGACGACCTGCTGCGCGGCCTCAACGAGCCCCAGCGCCGCGCCGTCACCTATCGCGGCCCCGCACTGCTGATCGTCGCGGGCGCAGGCTCGGGCAAGACCCGGGTGCTGACCCACCGCATCGCGTCGCTGCTGCGCAACCGTGAGGCGTGGCCCAGCCAGATCCTGGCGATCACCTTCACCAACAAGGCTGCCGGTGAGATGCGCGAGCGAGTGGGGCAGCTCGTGGGCGAGGCCTCCCGCGGCATGTGGATCTCGACCTTCCACTCCGCGTGCGTGCGCATCCTCCGCCGCGAGGCGGAGCAGTTCGGCTTCAAGAACTCCTTCAGCATCTACGACTCCGGTGACTCGCGCGCGCTCATCAAGCGCCTGGTCAAGGAACACGAGGCCGACGCGTTCGGGCTCACCCCGGCATCCGTCCAGGGGCGCATCTCCAAGCTCAAGAACGAGCTGGCGGATGCCGAGTCGTACGCGCGCCAGGCCAACATGAGCGACCCCGCCGAGCGGGTCTTCGTCGAGGTCTTCGCCGACTACGAGAAGTCGCTGCGGCGGGCCAACGCCTTCGACTTCGACGACCTCATCGCCCAGACGGTGTATCTCTTCCGCGCCTTCCCGCACGTCGCCGACGTGTACCGGCGGCGGTTCCGCCACATCCTGGTCGACGAGTACCAGGACACCAACCACGCGCAGTACTCGCTCATCCGCGAGCTCACCCGGCCGGTGTCTGGCGCCAGCGGCGCCGAGCCGTACTCCTCCGGCGGCATGATGATCTTCGAGGCCGAGCCCTCGGCGAGCGGCCCCGAGCTCGAGGGGGCATCGCTCACCGTCGTCGGCGACTCGGACCAGTCGATCTACGCCTTCCGCGGGGCGGACATCCGCAACATCAGCGAGTTCGAGCGCGACTTCCCGGGCGCCGACGTGGTGCTGCTGGAGCAGAACTACCGTTCGACGCAGAACATCCTGTCGGCGGCGAACGCCGTCATCGGCAACAACTTCGACCGCAAGGACAAGAAGCTGTGGACCGACGTGGGGGCGGGGGAGAAGATCGTCGGCTTCACGGGCTACTCGCAGCACGACGAGGCGCAGTTCGTCGCCGACGAGATCGACCGGTTGCGCAAGGCCGGGGTCGGGTACTCCGACATGGCGGTGTTCTACCGCACCAACTCGCAGTCCCGTGCGCTCGAGGAGATCTTCATCCGCTCGGCCGTGCCCTACAAGATCATGGGCGGAACCAAGTTCTACGAACGGGCCGAGATCAAGGACGCGCTGGCTTATCTGACCGCCGTGGCGAACCCCGCCGACGAGATGGCGGTGCGCCGCATCCTCAACCGTCCGCGTCGCGGCATCGGCGATGTCACCGAGACGGCCATCGCCCGGTACGCCGCCGAAGAGCAGATCACCTTCCGCGACGCGCTCGCCAACGCCTCCGCACTGGGCGTCGGGCCGAAGCTGCAGACAGCGATCTCGCAGCTGGATGCCGTGCTGGCCGAGGCATCCGACCTCATGCTGCCAGCCTCCGGGGAGCTGCCGCCGCCGTCGGCGATCGCCCAGGGGCTGACGCTGCTGCTGAACAAGAGCGGCTACCTCGACGCCCTGCGGCGGAGCAAGGACCCGCAGGACGAGGCGCGGGTGGAGAACCTCGACGAGTTCGTCGCGGTCGCGCGCGAATTCGCCCGCAACAATCCCGAGGGCACGATCCTGGACTTCCTCACCGATGTCGCCCTCGTCTCGGATGCCGATGACCTCGACGACGGATCCGGCTCGGTGTCGCTGATGACTCTGCACACCGCCAAGGGCCTGGAGTTCGACACGGTGTTCCTCACCGGCGTCGAGGAGGACCTCATCCCGCACCGTATCTCGGCGGGGGAGCCGGGCGGACCGCAGGAGGAGCGGCGCCTCTTCTACGTCGGCATCACCCGCGCACGCAAGCGCCTCTACCTGTCGCTGGCGATGACCCGCGCGCAGTTCGGCGAGGTCTCGGCGGCCATGCCCAGCCGGTTCCTGCAGGAGATCCCGGCCGACCTCGTGCACTGGCGGCAGTCGCCCGGCGACGTCAACTCGCGCGGCGGCACGCAGTCGCGCGCGCTGAACGCGCGCCGCCCCGGCGGCGGCTCCGGCTCGTCCGGGGGCTTCGGCGGAGGGTCGCGCTACGGCGACGACCTGGTGCCGCTCGGGCGCTCCGCCCGCGTCACCGACCCCAGCCGGTTCCCGAACCGTGTGACGGCGAAGGTGCGCGACAACGGCGATCTCGAGCTCGCCGCGGGGGACCGCATCCGCCACGACGACTTCGGCGAGGGCCGGGTGGACACCGTCACCGGCGAGGGCGCCAAGCGCATCGCCCACGTGCGCTTCGACACCGCCGGGGCCAAGAAGCTGCTGATCAAGGTCGCGCCGATCGTCAAGCTCTGAGCGTCTCCCCACCCACCGGCTACGCTCGACAGATGGCTCTGTTCTCCCGGCGCGACAAGAAGACCACTGCACCCGACGAGGTCGAGACGGCTGACGTGGCCCCCCAGCAGGAAGCGCCGGGCGTCGACGCCGAGGCGGTGCCGCAGGTGAACATCTCGATGTCGACCTTCGGCAAGCCCGCCCCGGCGGCCCGGCCGGCGTCGGTGCCCGTGCCCGAAGGTGCCCAGCGGGTGCAGCGGGGACCGGCCGAGGCTCCGGCGCGCACCGAGAGCGTACCGGGACTCCCGGACAACGTGCTCGTGCGCCAGGCGCTTCTGGCGCTGCCGGAGCAGCCCGAACCCCTCGACATCATGATGCTCATGCGCCAGCTGCTGCAGGGCCATCTGTTCGTCCGCGTGCGCGGCGACGCCCGGGCGCAGCTGGCCGAGGGCAAGCAGCTCACCATGGCGGTCTCCGCGGTCGGCGACGACCGGTACCTGCTGGCGTTCACCGGCGGCGACGCGCTGCAGGCCAGCGTCGCGGCCGACGGCGACAAGGAGACCTCCGCGATGGGGCAGCCCGTCGGCGCGATCCTCCGCAACGTCGTCGACGGCCCGTACGCCGGGTTCATCCTCGACCACGCGACCCCGGGTCGTCGGGCCATCCTGCCCAAGGCCCTCGTGGAGAAGACCCTCCAAGACGCCGACCCCGAGTTCACGCTGAAGAACCTGCTCGCCGGCGAGCGCACCGAGGAGACTCCCGCGGCTGTGGGGGCAGCCCTCGCGACCACCCGTGTGTGGGTGGCCGCGGGCGCGGTGCCCGGCGAGGAGAAGCGCATGGGCGTCTCGGAGGTGCGCGGCGCGAACGGCTCCCGTCACCTCGAGGTGTTCTCGCACCCGCTCGAGGTCGCGGTGCTCGGCCGCAACGACCGCGCGGTGCCGCTCACCCCGCAGCAGCTGTCCAAGGCGCTCGTCGCCGACGCCGGCCTCAGCGGCGTCGTCGTCGACCCGGCCGGTCCGTGGATCATGCTCGACCGGTCGGCGCTCGCCCCGGTCATCGCGCTCACCGCCTGAGCCGCCCCGCGACACCCCGCACCGGGCGGTGCGCCGGCGCGCCCGCACCCCTAGGGTCGGGGCATGGCATCGGAGCGCATCACCCTCACCGTCCCCGGTCCCGACGGCGACCGGGAGGTCGGCCTCTCGAGCCCCAACCGGGTGCTGTGGCCCGATCTCGGCATCACCAAGCACGAGCTGGCCGAGTACGTGATCGCGGTGGCCGAGCCGTTCCTCACCGCCAACGGCGACCGGCCGGTGTCGCTGGAGCGCTTCCCCGCCGGCATCGACGGGGAGCGGTTCTACTCGAAGAACCCGCCCAAGGGCGCGCCGGAGTACGTCGACGAGGTCATGGTCACCTACAACAGCGGGCGTCGGCATCCGCAGGTCGTCCTCCGCGAGATCGCCGCCGCCGTCTGGGCCGTGCAGATGAACACCGTGGTCTTCCACCCGTGGGCATCGCTCGCGGCCGACACCGACAACCCCATCGAGCTGCGCATCGATCTCGACCCGCAGCCGGGCACCGACTTCGCCGATGCCGCCGCGGTGGCGCCGGCCCTGCGCGACGTGCTCGCCGAGGCGGGGCTGACCGCGTTCCTCAAGACCAGCGGCAACCGCGGTATTCACGTCTTCTGTCCGATCGAACCGACCCACGAGTTCCTCGACGTGCGCCACGCCGTCATCGCCGCCAGCCGCGAGCTCGAGCGGCGGATGCCGCAGAAGGTCACGACGAACTGGTGGAAAGAGGAGCGCGGAGAGCGCATCTTCCTCGACTTCAACCAGGCCAACCGCGATCGCACGATGGCGGGCGCCTACAGCCCACGGGCGCTCCCCGGTGCGCCGGTGGCGACGCCGGTGACATGGGACGAGCTCGCGGCGGGGGTCGACCCCGCCGCCTTCACCGTGCGCACGGTCCCCGCGCGACTCGCGGACGTCGGCGACCCGTGGGCGGATCTGCAGGCCGCTCCCGGGCGCATCGACACGCTGCTGCAGTGGTGGGAGCGTGACGTCGCAGACGGGCTCGGTGAGCTCCCGTTCCCGCCGGACTTCCCCAAGATGCCGGGAGAGCCCCCGCGGGTGCAACCCAGCCGCGCGCGGCAGCCCGAAGAGGGCTGAGCCCTACGACACCGGCTGGGTGACGGGGTGCTTGGCAGCCTCGGCGACCGCCTTGCGCTTGCGACGCGAGCGGGCCCAGCGCTCGGGGGAGCCGGCCTCAGCCTCATTCGGCTTCGGGCGCGCCCACCGGGCGGGCTTGTTGTCGCCGTCCCAGACCTGCACGGCGCCCCATACGACGGCCGTGATCGGCACCGCGAGTACGGCCCCGAGGATGCCGCCCAGCACCGTGCCGACGGTCAACGCGATCAGCACGACGAAGGCGTGGAGCTTCATCGACCGTCCCATGAGGACCGGCTGCAGGAAGTTGCCCTCCAGCTGGTTCACGAGCACCACGACGCCGACGACGATGAGCGCCACGACCCAGCCGTTGGCGACGAGCGCCACGAGGGCGGCGAGGATGCCGGCGACGGTCGCGCCGACGATCGGGATGAAGGCGAGGAGGAACACCAGCACGGCCAGCGGGATCGCCAGCGGCACCTGCAGGATCAGCAGACCGATGAGGATGCCGAGGGCGTCGACGGCGGCCACCGTCGCGGTGCCGCGGATGTAGGAGCCCAGGGTCTGCACCGTCTTGTCGCCGATGCGCACCGCGCGCTCGTAGTTCTCGCCGCGGAAGGGCCGCAGCAGGAACGCCCACATGCGCGGGCCGTCCTTGAGGAAGAAGAACAGGATCACGAGCAGCAGCACGAGCCCCGTGATGAAGTTCGCGACCGCGCCGACACCGGCGAGCGCCCCCGAGCCGAACTGGGCGCTCGTGACGAAGTCGGTGACCGCGCCGATCCACTCGTCGATCTGGGCCTGGTCGATGGCGAAGGGCAGGTCCCGTGCCCACGCCACGACGGTCTGGAATCCCTCTTCTGCCTGGCCGTAGAGCTCGCTCCACTGGTCCCGCACGGCCCAGACGATGAGCCACCCGACCCCGCCGAGCAGCGCGAAGATGGCCAGCAGCGTCGCGAGGGTGGCCACCAGGGCCGGCACGCCGTGGCGGCGCATCCAGCTCATCACCGGCGCGAACGCCGAGGCGAGGATGAGGGCCAGCACGAGCGGAATCGTGACGACGGTGATCTGCTGGATGCCGAGGATGACCGCCGCGGCCACCGCCACGATGAGGATCAGCTGCAGCGCCCGCGTCGCGAGCTTGCCCATGCCGTCGGCCCAGAGGCTCCACGGGGCGCGGTCGGCGCCGAGCTGCACGGGCGACTGGGCGTCCACCCGCAGCGGCGCGTCGATGCTGATGGAGCGGGGTGAGCGCGTGAACAGTCCCATGCGTCGACCGTACCGCCCGCAGGACCAGGACGAGGTGGGTTGACGAGGCGGGATCAGCGGGTCACTGCAGCACGTCGGCCAGGTCGTACGCCGCCACGGCCTCCAGCTGCTCGAACGTGCACGAGCGCGCGTCACGGTCGGGCCGCCAGCGCTCGAACTGCACGGTGTGGCGGAACCGGTCGCCCTCGAGCTGGTCGTAGCGCACCTCCAGCACCCGTTCGGGGCGCAGCCGCACGAACGAGGTGTCCTTCGCCGACGAGAAGCGCGAGCGGTCGGTCTCGCCGGTGACCGCGGCGCCACTGGCATCCGTCTCGACAAGGGGCGCCAGCTCCTCGACGAGCTCCAAGCGGCGGGCGTTGCTGAACGCCGCCACCCCGCCCACGTTGCGCAGCCGTCCGGCGGAGTCGTACAGGCCCACGAGGAGCGACCCGACGCCCTGCCCGCTCTTGTGGACGCGGTAGCCCAGCGCGACGACGTCGGCGGTGCGCGCGTGCTTGATCTTCAGCATCGTGCGCTTGCCGGGGGTGTAGGGCGCATCGAGCGCCTTGGCGACGACGCCGTCCAAGCCCGCCCCCTCGAACTCCGCCAGCCAGCGGCGCGCCTGCGCGGCATCCTCGGTGGTGCGGGTGACGTGCACCGGGTCGGGCACGCCGTGAAGCAGGTCAACGAGTTCGGCCCGCCTCGTCGCGAAGGGCTCTGCCTGCAGGTCGCGATCGCCGCGCGCCAGCAGGTCGAACGCGATGAACATCGCTGGGGTCTCGGCCGACAACAGGGCGACGCGGGATGCCGCGGGGTGGATCCGCTGCGACAGCGCCGGCCAGTCCAGCTTCTCCGCGCCGGGTTCGCCCACGGCGACCACGATCTCGCCGTCGACGAGACACGGTTCGGGGAGCAGCCGGGCGAAGGCCTCGACGAGCTCGGGGAAGTACCGGGTCAGCGGCTTGGCGCCCCGCGAACCGATCTCGACGTCGGCGCCGTCGAAGGCCACGAGCGCCCGGAACCCGTCCCACTTGGGCTCGAAGCTGTAGTTCGGCCCGTCGGGTACGGCGGGGACGGCCTTGGCCAGCATCGGGGCGGGGATGTCATACATGTCCCCATCCTGTCGGGCGGGCCCGCGCCTCGCCACGGGCCGTTCGTCGGGGCATACTCGGGTGCATGCGCCCGGTCTTCGAGTTCCTCGCCGCGCACCCCGTGCTCACCGTGTTCCTGCTGGTGGGACTGGGCTCCGCTCTCGGCCGCATCCGCATCGCCGGGGTGTCGCTCGGGGCGATCGGAGTGCTCTTCGGCGCGATGGGCCTGACCGCCTGGGGCGTGTCCACGGGCGTCACCATCGAGCTGCCCGCCCTCATCGGCGACACCGGACTGGTGCTCTTCGCGTTCTGCGTGGGACTGATCGCCGGGCCGAGCTTCGGGCATGCGCTGCGCTCCGCGTACCCGCTGCTGCTGGTCGTCACGGGGTTCCTCATCGTGGCGGCCGCAGCCGCGTTCTTCCTCGGTCGCGCCATGGGCGTCTCGACCCTCACGATCGCCGGCACCTTCGCCGGTGCCGTCACCAACACCCCCGCGCTCGCCGCCACCGGCGGCAGTCCCGAGGCGACGGTGGGCTACGCCAGTGCCTACGTGTTCGGCGTGGTCGGGCCCATGCTCGCGGTCGGTCTGGCGCTGCGCCACCGCGCCGGCGAGACCGGGGGCAGCGTGCCGCTGGTCGACAAGGCGGTACGCATCGACACGACCGACCGACCGACGGCGCGCGCGCTGAGAGCCCGTTACGGCGGCCGCATCACCTTCTCGCGACTGCGCGCCAAGGGCGGCGCCGACATGGAGACCGTCGGACCCGACACCGAGATGCCGCCCGGCGGCGTCGTCAACGTCGTCGGACCGCAGGATGCCGTCGAGGCGGTGGCCGCCGAGCTCGGCCACACATCGTCGCTGGACATCGTGCACGACCGCTCACGCCTGGAGTACCGGCGCCTGATCCTGTCGAACCCGCAGCTGGCGGGCCGCACGCTCGCGAGCCTGGGCCTGCAGGAGCGGTTCGGGGCGACCGTCCCCCGGGTGCGCCGCGGCGACGCCGACATCATCGGCGACGCCTCGCTCGTGCTGCAGCAGGGCGACCGGCTGCAGGTCGTCGGCCCGCGCGACGCCATGCCGGCGCTGACGGAGCTCATCGGCGACTCCGAGCGCGGCATCAGCGACATCAATCCCGCCGCTCTCGGGGTGGGGATCGCGCTCGGCCTCGCGCTCGGCTTCATCCAGGTGCCGCTCCCGGGCGGCGGTGTGTTCGCGCTCGGGCCGGCGGCAGGGGCACTCATCGTCGGCCTCGTCTTCGGGCGGGTGCGGCGGATCGGCCCGATCGTGACGACGCTGCCGTCGACGGCGGCGAACGTGCTGTCAGAGGTGGGGCTGGTGATCTTCCTCGCCTACGCCGGCACCAAGGCGGGCTCGCTCATCATCTCGGCGATCACCTCGGGCGAGATCCTGCGGCTGCTGCTGCTCGGGTTCGTCATCACCACGATCGTGGTGGCGGGCACCTACCTCGTGGCGCGGCACGCGATGCACACCGGCGGCACCCGGCTGTCGGGCGTCATGGCGGGAACGCTCACCAACCCCGCCCTGCTCGCCTTCGCCAACCTGCGCACCGACTACGACACCCGCGTCGCGCTGGCCTACACCCTGGTGTACCCGGCGGCGATGGTGGTGAAGATCCTGCTGGCGCAGGTGCTCGTGGCGCTCTGAGCCCGCTAGCGCGAGAGCGAGGCCTGCACGCGGCGGGCGACCTCGGCGGCCGGCATGCGCTGCGGGAAGACGGCGACCACGACGTCGTCCTCGGCCGGCGGGCTGGTCGGCGCGACGCCGAAGCGCTGCAGGGCGCCGTCGAGTGCCGTGCGCAGCACCGACACCGGCACCCGCTTCGGTCCCCGCAGCAGCCGGCGCAGCACGTGGTTGTGAACGGCCGTCACCAGCGCGGCGAAACCCACCGCGTCCAGCGGGTCGAGGTCGGGGATCGCCCGGCGCAGGTACTCGTCGAACAGTCGCTCGTAGCGGAACACCGTCACGATCTCGCGGTCGCGCAGGGCCGGTACCTGACGCACGACGGCGTAGCGGCGCCGGGCGAGGTCGGGGTCGGCGGCGAAGTGGCGGTACACCGTCACCGACGCCTCGCACACCGCCTGCCACGGGTCGGGGTGGTCGTCGGCGAGGTAGGCGCGCAGTCGCTCGAGGAGCACCTCGTGGTCGGTGAACACGACGTCGTCCTTGCCGCCGAACTGACGGAAGAAGGTCGAGCGGGACACCCCGGCCGCCTGCGCGATCTGCTCGACCGAGGTCGCCTCGAACCCCTGCGCGGCGAAGAGATCGAGCGCGGCGGCAACGACCGCGGTGCGCGCGGTGGTCACGGCGTCGGTGTCGCTCATGTCAACGGAGCCTACTGCCCGGCCCTGTCAAGCCGTTTGAGGGGATGCGCCGCCGGGGGTTGAGTGGGGCGATGAGCGCTCTCTGGAAGCAGGACCCCCGTCCCGTCCCGACGCAGCCGTTCGAGCGCGGCGCCCACCGCGACGTGGTGATCGTGGGCGCGGGGCTGACCGGGCTCAGCACGGGCGTGATGCTGGCGCGCGACGGCTTCGACGTCGCCGTGCTCGACGCCGGAGACGTCGCCGCCGGGGCGAGCGGGTCGAACACCGGAAAGGTGTCGCTGCTGCAGGGGAGCACACTGTCCACGATCCGCGCCCACCACCCGGCATCCCTGGTGCACGCCTACGTGGAGGCGAACCGTGCCGGGCAGGAATGGATCCTGGCCTTCGCGGATGCCGCCGGCGTGGACCGCACGACCCACACGGCCTACTCCTATGCGCAGTCCGCCGACGGCACGGACACCGTCGACGCCGAGCACGACGCCGCCCGCGAAGCGGGCCTGTCCACCCGCATCGCCGCCGCCGACGAGCTCGCGGGTCTGCCCTTCCCCGTCGCCCGTGCCGTCGCGCTCGACGACCAGACGGCGCTTGACCCCGACGACCTCACCCGGGCGCTCGCCGCGGCGTTCGTCGCCGCCGGCGGCACCCTGCACACGGGGGTGCGTGTGACGGGCATGTCGGTGATCCCGCGGCCCGAGGTGCGCACGACCCTGGGGGAGATGACCGCGGGCCAGGTGGTGCTGGCCACCGGCATCCCGATCATCGACCGGGGGCTCACGTTCGCGAAGGTCAGCGGCAGCCGGTCGTACTGCGTCGCGTTCGACACTCCCGACCCGGTGCCCGAGGGCCTCTACCTCTCCGTCGACGGCCCCACACGGTCGCTGCGTCCCGTGGCCGAGCACGGCTCACGCCTCATCGTCGGCGGCAACGGCCACCCGGTCGGGCGCGCCGAGTCGGAGCGCCGCCTGGTCGAAGATCTCGTCACGTGGACGCAGCAGCACTTTCCCGGCGCCGAGCCCACACATCGGTGGTCGGCGCAGGATTACACCTCGCACAACCTCATCCCCTTCGTCGGCGTGCTGCCCCGCGGCCTCGGTCGAGTGCGCTTCGCCACCGGCTACGCGAAGTGGGGGCTCACCAACGCCCCGTGGGCAGCGCTGCGCCTGGCGGCCGAGATCCGCGGACAGGCCAGGGAGGAGCTGCCGCAGTGGATGCGGCAGATCGGCACCCGGCTGACGATGCCCGGCGACCTCGGACGCGGGATCGTGGAGAACGCGAAGGTCGCCGCCGCCGCCGCGCGCGGCTGGGTCGGCGCCGAGCGTACCGCGGTGCCGGTGCCCCGCCCCGCGGAGGGGGAGGGTGTCGTCGCGGAGCGGCACGGACGCCCGGTGGGCATCTCGACCGTCGGGGGCGTGACACGGGCGGTGAGCGCGGTGTGCAGCCACCTGGGCGGAGTGCTGGATTGGAATGACGCGGAGCGCTCGTGGGACTGCCCGCTGCACGCGTCGCGCTTCGCGCCCGACGGCACACGACTCGAGGGACCCGCGCGCCGAGATCTGCCCTGTCTGGTGCAGCGGTCGGACGACTGAGGCGGCGACACCACACCGACACCGACACCCGGGCGCCCGGCGCAGGACCCCTCATGCGCGGGTAGTAGGCTGAGGAGTCGGCTGATATCTCGACATCGAGATTGTTTCGGCACCAAAACCCACCGTCGCCCAGCGAAGGATTGCACGTGGATCTGTACGAGTACCAGGCACGAGACCTATTCGAGAAGTACGAGGTGCCGGTGCTCGCCGGCATCATCGCGGACACCCCCGAGGAGGCGAAGGCGGCAGCCGAGAAGATC
This sequence comes from Microbacterium sp. zg-Y818, assembly GCF_030246905.1. NCBI lineage: Bacteria > Bacillati > Actinomycetota > Actinomycetes > Micrococcales > Microbacteriaceae > Microbacterium > Microbacterium sp. zg-Y818. The sequence goes on from NZ_CP126741.1 coordinate 527,434, forward strand.
GGCGGGCTCGTCGTCGTCAAGGCGCAGGTCAAGACCGGAGGCCGCGGCAAGGCCGGCGGCGTCAAGGTCGCCAAGACCCCCGACGACGCCTATGAGGCGGCCAAGGCCATCCTCGGCCTCGACATCAAGGGCCACGTCGTCAAGCGCGTCATGGTCGCCGCCGGTGCCGACATCGCCGAGGAGTTCTACTTCTCGGTGCTGCTGGACCGCTCCAACCGCTCCTACCTGAGCCTCTGCTCGGTCGAGGGCGGCATGGAGATCGAGCAGCTCGCGGTCGAGAAGCCCGAGGCGCTGGCCCGCGTGGAGGTCAACCCCCTCACCGGCATCGACAAGGACAAGGCGCTCGAGATCGCCCGCGAGGCGAACTTCCCCGAGAACCTCGTCGAGAAGGTCGCCGACGTCTTCGTCAAGCTCTACGACGTCTACAAGGGCGAGGGCGCGACCCTCGTCGAGGTCAACCCGCTCGTGCTCACCGGCGCCGGCGACATCATCGCCCTCGACGGCAAGGTCACCCTCGACGACAACGCCACCGAGGTGCGTCACCCCGAGCACGAGCTGCTCGAGGACAAGGATGCCGCCGACCCGCTGGAGGCCAAGGCCAAGGCGGCCGGTCTGAACTACGTCAAGCTCGACGGTCAGGTCGGCATCATCGGCAACGGCGCGGGCCTGGTCATGTCGACCCTCGACGTCGTCGCCTACGCCGGCGAGAAGCACGGCGGCGTGAAGCCGGCGAACTTCCTCGACATCGGCGGCGGCGCCTCGGCGACGGTCATGGCCGCGGGCCTGGACGTCATCCTCGGCGACGAGCAGGTCAAGAGCGTCTTCGTCAACGTCTTCGGCGGCATCACGTCGTGCGTCGCGGTGGCCGAGGGCATCGTCAAGGCCCTGGAGATCCTGGGCGACACCGCCACCAAGCCCCTCGTGGTGCGTCTGGACGGCAACCAGGTCGAGGAGGGACGCGCGATCCTCGCGGCCGCGAAGAACCCCCTCGTCACCCTGGCCGCCAGCATGGACGAGGGCGCCGACAAGGCCGCCGAGCTCGCGAACGCCTGACCCCCGGACGAAGAAGGACTACGCAATGTCGATCTATCTCAACAAAGACTCCAAGGTCATCGTCCAGGGCATCACCGGCGGAGAGGGCACCAAGCACACCGCGCTGATGCTCAAGGCCGGTACGGACATCGTCGGCGGCGTCAACGCCCGCAAGGCCGGCACGACCGTCTCGCACACCGACAAGGACGGCAACGCCGTCGAGCTGCCCGTCTTCGCCTCCGTCGCCGAGGCGATGGAGAAGACGGGCGCCGACGTCTCGATCGCCTTCGTGCCGCCGGCGTTCACCAAGGACGCCATGATCGAGGCCATCGACGCCGGCATCGGCCTGCTCGTGGTGATCACCGAGGGCGTGCCCGTGGGCGACACCGCCGAGGCGTGGGCGTACGCCGAGAGCAAGGGCAACGCCACGCGCATCATCGGCCCGAACTGCCCCGGCATCATCACGCCGGGTGAGTCGCTGGTGGGCATCACGCCCGCCAACATCACCGGCAAGGGCCCGATCGGCCTGGTGTCGAAGTCGGGCACCTTGACCTACCAGATGATGTTCGAGCTGCGCGACCTGGGCTTCTCCACCGCCATCGGCATCGGCGGCGACCCGGTCATCGGCACGACGCACATCGACGCCCTCGCGGCGTTCGAGGCCGACCCCGAGACCAAGGCGATCGTCATGATCGGTGAGATCGGCGGCGACGCCGAAGAGCGCGCGGCCGAGTACATCAAGGCCAACGTCACCAAGCCCGTCGTCGGCTACGTCGCGGGCTTCACCGCTCCCGAGGGCAAGACGATGGGCCACGCCGGCGCCATCGTCTCGGGCTCGGCGGGCACCGCGCAGGCCAAGAAGGAGGCCCTCGAGGCCGCCGGTGTCAAGGTCGGCAAGACGCCGTCCGAGACCGCCGCGCTGATGCGCGAGATCATCGCCGCGCTGTAACGCCGGATTCACACGACGAAGGGTGGATGCCACACGGCATCCACCCTTCGTCGTTTCGTCGCGTGGGTCGCGGCATGGGCGCAGCAGTGCCGATCGGGCGTGAGGCGGGCTAGCGTGGAGCCATGGCGATCACAGGCGACTACCTGCCCAGCACTTCCGAATGGGCTCGCACCCAGGCCGAGAAGTACGAGGCCTCGGACGGCCGCGAGGCGAACACCCTGCGGGGCGTGCCCATCATCGTGCTCACCACGGTCGGGGCCAAGAGCGGGGGCGTGCGCAAGACCGCGCTGATGCGGGTCGAGCACGACGGTCGGTACGCGGTGGTGGCATCCAAGGGCGGCGCCCCGGAACCGCCCGCCTGGTACTGGAACCTGCGGAAGAACCCGCGCGTGATGCTGCAGGACGGCGCGGACCGCCGCGAGTACCTCGCGCGGGAGCTCGATGGCGACGAGTACGCCCAGTGGTGGGAGCGCGCGACGGCCGTGTGGCCCGACTACGACGACTATCAGGCCAAGACCGACCGCCGCATCGCGGTCTTCGTGCTGGAGCCGGTCGAGGACTGAGCCGCGCGGCGCGCCGGCTCAGTCCTCGATCCCGGTCAGGCCAGCAGCATCTCGATCGGGCCGCGGGCGAAGTAGACCACGAAGCCCAGGGCGACCACCCACAGCAGCCAGTGCACCTTGCGCGCCCGGCCCGACAGGGCGTTGATGACGACCCAGCTGACGAAGCCGGCGCCGATGCCGTTGGCGATCGAGTACGTCAGCGGCATGACCGTCGCCGTGAGGAACACCGGCAGCAGCACGTTGAAGTCCGTGAAGTCGATGTTCTTGATCTGGGCGAGCATCATCGCGCCGACGAGCACGAGGGCCGCCGCGGCGATGAAGCCGGGGACGAGGCCGGTGACGGGCGTCACGAACATCGCCAGCAGGAACAGCACGCCGGTGACGACGTTCGCCAGGCCGGTGCGGGCGCCCTCGCCGATGCCGGAGCCCGACTCGACGAAGACGGTGGCGGACGACGACGAGGTCGCGCCACCCACGACGGCGCCGACGCCCTCGACGACCAGCGCCGACTTGATGCGGGGGAAGTCGCCCTTCTCGTCGGCGAGGTCGGCCTCCTTCGCCAGGCCCGTCATGGTGCCCATGGCGTCGAAGAAGTTGGTGAACAGGAGCGTGAACACGAACATCAGCAGCGTCACGAAGCCGACCTTGGCGAAGTCGAAGGTGAAGTCCACCGCGCCGACGAGGCTGAGATCGGGCAGTGCGAACACGCCGCCTGCGAGGCCGAAGTCGGCGAGGGGCGTGAAGATGTTGGCGATTGCGGCGAGGATCGTGCCGGCGACGAGGGCGATGAGGATGGCGCCCTTGACCTTCAGCGCGATCAGGATGCCGCCGATGAGCAGCGTCACCACGAACAGCAGCGTGTCGATCGACGCGATCGAGCCGGCGGTGCCGAGCTCGAGGGGCGTCCCGCCGCCGGTGCGCACGAAGCCGGCGTTCACGAAGCCGATGAACGCGATGAACAGGCCGATGCCGACCGTGATCGCGAGCTTGAGCTGCACGGGGACGGCGTCGAAGATCATCTTGCGCAGGCCGGTCGCGGCCAGCAGCACGATGATGAGGCCGTTGATGATGGTGAGGGCCATCGCCTCACCCCACGTCACCTGGCCGACGACAGAGAAGGCCAGGAAGGCATTCAGGCCCAGGCCCGCGGCGAACGCGAACGGCAGACGGGTGACGATGCCGAAGAGGATCGTCATGAACCCGGCGGTGAGCGCGGTGCTCGCCGCGACTGCGGCGGGCGCGAGGATCGTGCCGTCGACGTCGGCGGTGGACAGGATGATCGGGTTCAGGATCACGATGTAGGCCATCGTCACGAACGTGACGAGACCGCCGCGCACCTCGGTGCCGACCGTGGAACCACGTTCGGTGATCGAGAAGAAGCGGTCGAGTGCGCCCGTTGCGGGGGCAGGCGTGGAGGCGGGCGGCTTCGCGCCCGATCGGGTGGAGGTCATACGCCAAATGTATTGCGATTCGCTGTGAGAGCTGACACGCGTGACGCGCCCGCCGCCCGCACGGGACGCACGCCCGCCGCAGGTAGGGTCGACAGCGCATGAATCGCCTTCTCGTCGCCCTCCTCGCCGCCTTCGACGCCGTTCTGGCCGTCGCTGTGGGGCTCGTTGCCGCGCTCGCGCCCCTCACGCTGCTGTGGATCTTCGGTTTCGGAGCCGATGCCCCGTGGGTGGGCCTCTGGCCGGCCGCGGGGCGCATCTGGCAGCTCGGGCATCTCGTGCCACTCGCGGTGAGCCTGCCCGAGGAGTTCACGGTTCCCCTGGGGATCGACGCGGCCGCGGCGTCGTTCACCGTCTCACTGGCACCGCTCGCGCTGACGGTCTTCACCGCCGTCTTCGCCTTCCGCTCGGGTGCCCGCGCCGCCGCCGCCGGAGCCTGGGTCGTGGGCGTGCTCACCGGTGCCGTCGTCGTGGTGGCGGCAGCGGCGGCGGTGCTCGCCACGACCGCCAACGACATCGCCGCGGTCGAGCCGTGGCAGGCCGTGGCCCTCCCCGCCCTGGTATACACGGTGCCGGCACTCGCCGGAGCGGTGTCGGTGGCCTGGCGAGACGGCGACGACGGCGTGGTCGACAGCGTGCGCGTGGTGCTCGACCGCCGCGGCGGCGCGTGGTCCGAGGTCCCCGGTCTCATCGCCCGCGGCACGGCGATCGTGCTGATGGCGCTCATCGGGGTCGGTGCGCTGCTGATCGCCGCCGCCGTGCTGCTGCGCGGATCGCAGATCATCGCCCTCTTCCAATCCGCGCAGGTCGACGCGCTGGGCGCCTCGGTGTTCACCGTCGGCCACCTGGCTTACCTCCCCACCTTCGTGGTGTGGGCGGTCTCCTTCATCGCCGGACCCGGCTTCGCGGTCGGCCTCGACACCGTCGTGTCGCCGGTGGGCACCCAGGTCGGTCTGCTCCCGGGCATCCCGGTGCTCGGCGCGCTTCCCGAATCCCCCTCGCCGTGGCTGCTGCTGCTCGCGCTGCTGCCGGTGGCCGCCGGTGCGCTGGCGGGGTGGACGGCGCGGTCGCAGCTGGTGCGCGACCGTGCCGGCGTCCCCGGGCCCGAGCCGATGGGTGCGCGCGTCGTGGTGACGCTCGGCATCGCCCTGCTCTCCGGAGCGGGGGCCGCGCTGCTGGCCGCCGTTGCGTCGGGATCCATCGGTCCTGGGACGCTCGCCTCGGTGGGACCGGATCCCGGCCCACTCGCCCTCACCGTCGGACTCGAGGCCGCGATCGGGGCGGCCGTCCTGCTGCTCTCGCCCCGCGGCCGCGACGAGCCCGATGCCGTTCTGGAGTCCGTGCAGCGTGCGCCCGAACCTGCGCCGACCACCGAGCCCATCCCCGTGGTGTTCGACGCGACGCCGGACCCCCACCGGGACGACGGCATCGCGGGGCCGGAGGCCACGGCCGAGCGCGGGTCGCGCCCGCCGGTAGACTGACCGCGTGCTCAGGGTCGCCGTCCTCATCTCAGGTGCAGGGTCGAATCTCCGGGCCCTCCTCGAGGCGACGACCGATCCCGCCTTTCCCGCCCAGGTGGTCGTCGTCGGTGCGGACCGGCAAGCCGCCGGTCTCGCGCACGCGGACCACTTCGGCATCCCGAGCTTCGTCGTCCCCTGGCGCGGCGCCGCCGAGCGCGAGGCGTGGGGTGAGCAGCTGCAGCAGCAGCTCGAGCGCTGGCAGCCGGACCTCGTCGTGCTGAGCGGTCTGATGAAGCTGCTGCCCGCCGCCGTCGTCGAGGCGTGGTCGCCGCGCATCGTCAACACGCATCCGGCCTACCTCCCCGAGTTCCCCGGCGCGCACGGCGTGCGCGACGCCCTCGCTGCCGGCGCCGCCCGTACCGGGGCGAGCGTCATCGTCGTCGACAGCGGTGTCGACTCCGGGCCCATCCTCGCGCAGGAGCGCGTGCCGGTGCTGCCCGAGGACGACGAGCACACCCTGCACGAGCGCATCAAGCCCGTCGAGCGGCGCCTGCTGATCGACGTCGTCCGCCGTATCGCCGTCGGTGAGCTGGACCTCACCGCGGCATCCGCACACTGACCCGGAGGAGTTCTCCATGGCCGGCCCGAGCCACGACCCGTCCCTGTACCGTCCCCGCGACATCGTCCCGGTGCGCCGCGCCCTCGTGTCGGTGAGCGACAAGACCGATCTGCTCGTGCTCGCCCGAGCCCTGGCCGATGCGGGCGTCGAGATCGTCTCGACCGGCTCGACGGCGGCCACCGTGCGCGAGGCGGGCTTCGCCGTGACCGATGTGGCATCCGTCACCGGATTCCCCGAGTCCCTGGGCGGGCGCGTGAAGACCCTGCACCCGAGCGTGCACGCGGGCCTGCTGGCGGACCTGCGCCTGGAGGACCACGAGCGGCAGCTCGCCGAGCTCGGCATCGCGCCGTTCGAGCTCGTGGTGGTGAACCTCTATCCCTTCGTCGAGACGGTCGCCTCGGGTGCGTCCGCCGAGGACGTCGTCGAGCAGATCGACATCGGCGGGCCTGCGATGGTGCGCGCGAGCGCCAAGAACTTCGCCAACGTCGCGGTCGTGGTCTCTCCCGAGTCCTACCCGGCCGTCATCGACGCCATCGCCACCGGCGGCACCTCGCTCGCGCAGCGGCGGGAGCTCGCCGCCCGCGCCTTCTCGCACACCGCCGCGTACGACACGGCCGTGTCGACGTGGTTCGCCGAGCAGACCCTCGCCGAAGAAGGCGACCTGCCCGCGCACCTGACCATCAAGGCCGAGCGGCTGGCGAACCTGCGCTACGGCGAGAACTCGCACCAGCGCGCCGCCATCTACACGACGACGGGCGGGCACGGCATCGCCCAGGCCACCCAGCTGCAGGGCAAGGAGATGTCCTACAACAACTACGTCGACTCCGACGCCGCCCTGCGCGCCGCCTTCGACCTGATCAAGCCCGCCGTGGCGATCATCAAGCACGCCAACCCGTGCGGCATCGCCGTGGCAGCCCCGCAGGCGCTGGATCCGATCGCGTCGGCGCACCTGCGCGCCCACGAGTGCGACCCGGTGTCGGCGTTCGGCGGCGTCATCGCCGCGAACCGCACCGTGACGCTGAAGATGGCCGAGAATCTGCGTGACATCTTCACCGAGGTGATCGTGGCGCCGGACTTCGAGCCCGAGGCGCTGGAGGTGTTCCGGCTCAAGAAGAACCTGCGGGTGCTGAAGCTCCCCGCCGACTGGCGCCAGGAGCCGATGGACGTGCGGCTGGTGTCGGGCGGCCTGCTGCTGCAGGACGCCGACCGGTTCCCGAACGAGATCGAGTCGCTCGTCGACGGGTGGCAGTTGGTCACCGGCGAGCGTCCCGCGGACGAGGACCTGATGAACCTGTCGTTCGCGTGGAAGACCTGCCGGGCAGTGAAGTCCAACGCCATCGTGCTGGCGAAGGCCTCGGCCACGGTCGGGATCGGCATGGGCCAGGTCAACCGCGTCGACTCGTGCCGGCTCGCGGTGGAGCGGGCCGGCGACCGTGCGGCTGGTTCGGTCGCGGCATCCGATGCGTTCTTCCCCTTCGCCGACGGCGTGCAGGTGCTGCTCAACGCCGGCGTGCGCACGATCATCCAGCCCGGAGGCTCGGTGCGCGACGAAGAGGTCATCGACGCGGTGCGGGCCGCCGGTGCCACGATGTACTTCACCGGGGAGCGTCACTTCTTCCACTGACGCAGAGTGAGTATTCGCGGTGTCGAGTGAGTATTCGCGGCCCCGTTCGCGTCAGGGAGTCGGCCGCCCGTAGGCCTCGAGCCAGCGCAACCACACCTCGCTGACGGTCGGGTACGCGGGCACCGCGTGCCATAGCCGCTCGAGCGGCACCTCGCCGACCACCGCGATCGTCGCGGCCTGCAGCAGCTCTGCGACATCGGGACCGACGAAGGTCGCCCCGACGAGCACCCCGCGGTCCTCGTCGACGACGGCGCGGGCCTGCCCGCGGTAGTCGTCCGCGTACACCGACGCACCGGCGACGGATGCCAGATCGTAATCGAGCACGCGGGTGCGCAGCCCCGCGTCGGTCGCGGCCTTCGCCGTGAGCCCCACCGATGCCACCTCGGGGTCGGTGAAGGTGACCTGCGGCACGGCGGCGCGGTCGGCGGTGGCGACGTGCGCGCCCCACGGCGCGTCCTGCACGGCGCCCCCGCGGGCGCGCGCGGCGATCACGTCGCCCGCGGCGCGCGCCTGGTACTTGCCCTGGTGGGTCAGCAGCGCCCGGCCGGTCACGTCTCCGACCGCGTACAGCCAGTCGGTGCCGTGCACGCGCATCGTGTCATCGGTCTCGAGCCAGTCGCCGGGGGAAAGCCCCACCGCATCGAGTCCGAGGTCGCCGGTGCGGGGCGTGCGGCCGGTGGCCACGAGCACCTCCGCGGCGGCGACGCGCGTGCCGTCGGAGAGGTGGAGCACGGCATCCGCCCCCTGCTCCCGCTCGGCACGGAGGACCTCCACTCCTCGGCGGATGTCGACACCCGCCGCGCTGAGGGATGCCGCCACGAACTCGCCCGCGAACGGCTCCATCGACCCGAGCAGGCGCGAGCGCACGATGAGGGTGACCGCGGCCCCGAACGCGGCGTACGCCGTCGCCATCTCGGCGGCGACGACCCCGCCGCCGATGATGGCCAGCGACTCCGGCACGGTCTCGGCGCTGGTGGCATCCCTGCTCGTCCACGGTTGGATGTCAGCGAGGCCGGCGACGTCGGGCAGGAGCGCGGCCGAACCGGTCGCGACGACGACCGCGTGCCGGGCGACCAGCGTGGTCGTGGTGCCATCGGCGGAGGCGACCTCGACACGACGGATACCGGTCAGGCGCGCGTGACCGCGCACCAGGTCGATGCCGGCGCCGTCGAGCCACTGCACCTGGCCCTCGTCGGACCAGTCGTGGGTGATGCCGTCACGTCGGCGGAGCACCGCGGCGACGTCGAGGTCGCCGGTCACCGCTTCGCGCGCCCCGGCGACGGCACGGGCGGCGCGGAGCGCGGAGGGGGCCCGAAGCAGCGCCTTGGACGGCATGCATGCCCAGTACGAGCACTCGCCGCCGACCAGCTCGGCCTCGACGATGACCGTCGTCAGTCCGCCCTGCACGGCGCGGTCGGCGGCGTTCTCGCCGACGGCTCCGGCTCCGATGACGACGACGTCGTAGGTGCGCTCGGTCATCTCCGGCACGCTAGCGGGCGTCGGCCGGCGGCGCCAGCGGTCGCACGTCGATTCCCCGATGACGTCGGCAGACCCTAGCCTGGCGCCGTGGCCTTCTCCTCCGCGCGCCCCGACTCCGAGACATGGCTGGCTGGCCGCCGCCACCGTAGCCGAACGCCGATGACCTTCGTGCACGCATCCGCTCGGGAGTGGGCGGCGGACCATTCGACAGCCATGGCGGTGAGGCTCGGGCGGCTGGAGACGATCGCGTTCCAGCATCACCCCGGCATCCATCGTCACTTCGGCAGCGACGGTGCCCTCTACGCCTCGGCGCCTCGTCCGCAGCGGTCACGGCTCGCGCAGACCGGCACAGCGGTGCTCGTGACCCTCGCCATCATCGGCGTGGCCGCGCCGGCCGCGGCCGTTGCCGTGCTCGGAGCCGACCGGTTCGAGTTCTTCCGCATGGATGCCGCTCGCTCGGTGCCCCTCGCCGGGGTGCTGTTCCTTATCGCCGCCGTGACCCAGATCGTGCTCCTGGTGCGCTGGGTGCGCGCCAGTGCCCGCTACGACGGCTTCACGGCGGGGATCGTGCTCGTCGCTGCGGTGTTCTCCGGTTTCGGCCTGGTGGCGTTCCCGAACATCGCCGCCTATCCCGGTTCGACCGGGTGGCAGGACTGGTACCCGGCCACCGTCGTCACCTTCGCCATCTCCGTCCTGTCGCTGGTGGCGCAGCTGGTCCGGCGCGGCACGCGGCGAAGCGCGCCCGTCGCCGAGACGCCCGCCATGCCCGCGGGCGCCGACCCGAGCGAGACCGCCCGCCTCATCGCGCAGCTCCCGGAAAGCGAGCGGGCAGGGATCGAGGCCGACCGCGAGGCCGCGCTGCAGATCCTGCACGCACGGGGGCTCATCGACGACGCGACCCTCGCGCGCGCCAGGGCGACACCGCTCGGGCAGCTCCACAGCCTCGACGACGAATTCGCCGCATAGCGGGGGGCGGGCGCGGGGATCTACTCCGCGCTCACGACGGACACGACGCGAATACTCACTCAAGCGCGAGAATACTCACTCGGCACTGATGTCCGATTCCCGCGAGTGGGTGGGGTGCGGGAGTGGCAGGCTGGAGACATGCCCGGATTCGACGAGCGCTACAGCGCCATCCACGCGCGCGACGCGCGCTTCGATGGCCAGTTCGTCACGGCCGTGCGCACGACCGGCATCTACTGCCGCCCCAGCTGCCCCGCGCGCACACCCAAGCCCGGCAACGTCGAGTTCTTCGACACGAGCGCTGCCGCCCACGAGGCCGGCTACCGCGCCTGCAAGCGGTGCCTCCCCGAGGCCGCACCGGGATCGCCGGCCTGGGACCTGCGCGGCGACACCGCCGGCCGCGCCATGCGCCTCATCGCCGACGGCGTCGTCGAGCGCGAAGGCGTGCCGGGCCTGGCCGCGCGCCTCGGATACTCCAGCCGGCACCTCTCGCGCCTGCTCACCGCCGAACTCGGCGCCGGCCCCCTCGCGCTCGCCCGCGCCCACCGCGCGCACACCGCCCGCATGCTGCTCGTCGGCACCGACCTGCCGATCGCGGACGTCGCCTTCTCGGCGGGCTTCGCCAGCGTCCGCCAGTTCAACGACACCGTGCGCGAGGTCTTCGGGATGCCGCCCCAGCAGCTACGCGCTCGCCGTCCCGGCACCCGCGCAGGCCAGGGCCCCGACGCCGACCCCGGCGCCGACGCCGGCGCCATCGACCTCGTCCTCCCCGTACGCCCGCCGTTCGACGTCGACGGGCTCTTCGCCTGGATGTCCGCCCGTGCCATCGCCGGCGTCGAGACGGCGACGGCGACCTCTTTCGCACGCACGCTCGCGCTCCCCGGCGGACCGGCCTGGTTCCGCCTGCGCGCCGCAGGCCCCGACCGGGTGCGGCTCGACGCCCGGCTGACCCGGCTGGGCGATCTGCCGACGCTGGTGGCGCGGGCGCGGCGGCTGTTCGACCTGGATGCCGACCCCGTCGCCGTCGACGAGGCGCTCGGGCGCCACCCCGAACTGCGCGCCTCGCTCGCTTCGACCCCGGGCATGCGGGTGCCCGGCGCCGCCGACCCGCACGAGATGCTCATCCGCGCGATGGTCGGGCAGCAGATCTCGGTGGCGGCCGCCCGCACCGCGCTGGTGCGGCTGACCGAGGCGCTGGGGGAGAGGGTCCCGGCCCACGAGGGCACCGACCGGCTGTTCCCGACGATGGCGGCCATCGCCGAGCACGGCGCCGACGTGCTGCGCGGGCCGGCCGCCCGCGTCCGGGCACTCACCGGCGCGGCGGGACTGATGGCGTCGGGCGAGCTGACGCTCTCGCCCGGCGACGACGCCGCCGACCAGCGGGCACGCCTCTTGGCCCTCCCCGGTGTCGGGCCGTGGACGGCCGACTACGTGCGCATGCGCGTGACCGGCGACCCCGACGTGCTGCTGCCCGGCGATGTCGCCGCCCGCACAGGCGCTGCCGCCCTCGGGATTCCCGCGGACCCCGCGGGTCTCGTCGCCTGGTCCGCGCGCACCGCGCCCTGGCGCACATATCTGACCGCCCACCTCTGGCGAGCCGCCCTGCGCCCACCCGCCGGGCAGCACACGCCCCCCGAACCGACCCCCGAACCGGCGCCGGAACCCGAAGGAGTCCCCGCATGACCGCCCTCATCGAGACCATCGACACCGCCGACGGCCCCTTCACGATCGTCGCCGACGCCGAAGGCCGCGTGCTCGCCTCGGGCTGGACGGCCGACGCGGACGCGATGATCACCCGCATCCACCCGGCGCTGCGCCCTGAGACGGTGCGGGCGGGGGCGACGGATGCCGCCGGTGCCGTCCTCGCCTACTACGGCGGCGACCTGCGGGCGATCGACCGCGTGAGCGTCGTGCAGCAGGGCACCGCGCTGCAGCGGGCCGGCTGGGATGCCCTGCGCCGCATCGAGCCGGGCCGACCGCTGACCTACACCGCCTTCGCCGCGGCGATGGGCCAGCCCGCCGCCGTGCGCGCCGCCGCGTCGATCTGCGCCCGCAACGCGCCGGCGCTCTTCGTGCCGTGCCACCGCGTGATGCGCGCCGACGGCAGCCTAGGCGGCTTCGCGTGGGGCCTTCACATCAAGCGGGCTCTCCTGGTGCACGAGTCCGCCTGAATCGGGTGTTGCGTTCAGGGAATTCCCAGGGATAGTCTGGAGGGCTGTCGCCTTTCGCGGCAGCATCCCACGACTGAGGAGGACGCCATGTACCAGGCCGCCGTCACCGCGAAGCCGATCGTGCGCCTCCTCGCCCCCGCCGGTCGTCGACCGGTGGCCGGGTAGGCGCCGGTCCCCAGCGAGGTTCCCGCCCCGCCGCGCCGCACGCGCCGTCCTCACCGGGTGGTGAGAGTTGCGCTGCGGACCGGAGTCGGTGCCCGCTCGCTCCCTGCCCCTTTCCGCGCCCACGTCAGCGAAGCCGACGGCCCCGGGCCGACGAGCGCCGCCCCGGCGTGACCCGCCGGAGTCGTCGCACGGCCGCCCCCGCCGAATCGAACCGCCCCCGCCGAAGCCCCGCGCATCCGGATCCAACCCCTCGAAGGACCATGTCTTCCTCGCCTCAGAGACTCTCCACACCCCGTGCGCTCGCGCGACTCCTGCCGTTCGTCAAACCCGTGATGCCGCGTCTCATCGGCGGCCTCATCGCCGCGTTCGGTGCCGCGCTGGTCAGCCTGCTGATCCCGCTCGTCCTCGAAGCCGCCGTCGACGGCCCCATCGCGACCGGTGACATTCCGCTCATCGTCTGGGCGGCGGCGGGTGTGCTGGTGCTCGGCGTGCTCGAGGCCTTCTTCGTCTGGCTCCGCCGCGCGTTCGTCCTCAGCCCGGCCACCGGCGTCGAGTACGAGATCCGTCAGCAGTTCTACCGTCGGCTGCAGCGCCTGCCGGTGTCGTTCCACGACCGCTGGCAGTCCGGTCAGCTGCTCAGCCGCATGATGCAGGACATCAACCTGATCCGCCGGTGGCTCGCGTTCGGCTCGATCCTGCTGCTGGTGAACGTGCTCACGATCATCATCGGCGCCTTCTTCCTCTTCCGCTGGCATTGGGCGCTGGGCGCCACGTTCCTCGTGGTGTCGATCCCGCTGTGGTTCTTCGGATTCCGATTCGAGCGCACGTACGGCGTGCTGGCGCGTCAGAGCCAGGACCAGGCCGGGGACCTCGCCACGTCGGTGGAAGAGAGCGTGCACGGCATCCGCGTGCTCAAGGCCTTCGGCCGCGGCAAGCACGCGCTGCAGAAGTTCACCGCGCAGGTGCAGACGCTGCGCACCACCGAGCTGCGCAAGGCGCGCGAGGTGGGTGTGCTCTGGTTCTGGCTTGAGGTCGTACCGATGGTGGCGTTCGCCGTGTGCCTGCTCATCGGCATCTGGCTCGCCAGCGAGGATCAGCTCACGGTGGGAGAGCTCTTCGCCTTCTTCGCGATGGCGACGGCGCTGCGCTGGCCGCTCGAGTCGCTCGGCTTCCTCTTCGCCTTCCTCGTCGACGCCCGTACGGCCACCGACCGCGTGTTCGAGGTGCTCGATGAGACCAACGACATCGTCGACCCGGTGAACCCGAAGACGATCGCCCAGCCCCGCGGTGAGCTGGCCTTCCGCGGCGTGCACTTCCGGTATCAGGATGCCGGTGCCGACGAGCGCGACCTGCTCGATGGCATCGACCTCGTGCTGCAGCCGGGGGAGACGATGGCCCTCGTCGGCCTCACCGGCTCGGGCAAGACCACCCTCACCACCCTGCCCGCGCGCCTCTACGACGTCACCGAGGGTGCGGTGGAGCTGGACGGCGTCAACGTGCGCGACCTCACCCTCGAGGACCTGCGCCGGCACGTTGCGATGGCCTTCGAGGATGCCACGCTGTTCTCCTCGTCGGTGCGCGAGAATGTGCTGCTCGGCCGTGACGACCTGCGCCCCGACAGCCCCGAGGCCGACGCCGTGCTGGCGGAATCCCTCGCCATCGCACAGGCGCAGTTCGTGCACGAACTGCCAGAAGGCGTCGACACCCTCGTCGGCGAGGAGGGGCTGAGCCTGTCCGGTGGGCAGCGTCAGCGCCTGGCGCTGGCGCGTGCCGTGGCGGCGCGTCCGAGCGTGCTGGTGCTGGACGACCCGCTGTCGGCGCTCGACGTCGACACCGAGGCCCTCGTCGAGGCGGCGCTGCGACGAGTGCTGGCGACCACGACCGCGCTCATCGTGGCCCACCGCCCGTCCACGGTCGCCATGGCCGACCGTGTGGCGGTGCTCGAGGCGGGCCGCATCACGGCCGTCGGCACCCACAGCGAACTGCTGCGCACGAGCGAGCACTACCGATACGTCATCTCGAGCTTCGAAGCCGAGGAACGCACCCAGCGCGAGACGGAGGTGAACCTGTGAGCGCGTCCAGCGTCCAGGGGACCAGCGGCGAAGACCGCGACGACTACACCCAGGAAGAAAGCCGCACGATCCGGCGCCGCTCGCTGCGGCTGCTGTGGTCGCTCGTGCGCCCCATGAAGGGGCTGCTGGTGCTGACGGGGTTGGTGCTGGTCGCCTCTACCGGTCTGCGGGTCCTCGGCCCCGCCCTCATCGCGTGGGGGATCAACGAGGCCCTGCCGCGTGCCGTGGAATACGCCGACTGGATGCCGGCCTTCGGCGTGACGGCGATGTACCTCGTGTCGGGCGTGATGGGTGCCCTGCTCATCGCCTGGTACGTGCTGCTGTCGGCACGGCTGACCCAGGCCGTGCTGATGGACCTGCGCACGCGCATCTTCCGTCACACCCAGCGGCTGAGCCTGGAGTTCCACGAGACCTACACCTCTGGACGCATCATCTCGCGGCAGACGAGCGACCTGGAGTCGATCCGGGAACTCCTCGACGGGGGACTGAACCAACTCGTGCAGGGGGCGCTGTACGGCGTCTTCACGCTGGTCGCGCTCTTCCTCGTGGACTGGCAGTCGGGCCTCATCCTCGTCGTCATGGGCTTGCCGCTGTTCCTCCTCATGCGCTGGTTCTACCGGGAATCCCAGAAGGGCTTCCGCCTGTCGCGGGTCGTCAGTGCGCGACTGATCGTGCAGTTCGTCGAGACGATGACCGGCATCCGCGCGGTGAAGGCTTTCCGAAAGGAGAAGCGCAACGACGCCGAGTTCGGCGAGATCTCGGCGGACTACCGCCGGGTGAACCTGAAGCTCGTGCGCCTGTTCGGCATCCTCGACCCCGGCCTGATCCTCATCGCCAACGTGACGATGGCGATCGTGCTGCTGTGGGGCGCGCTGCGGGTCGTGGACGGCTCGTTCCTCATCGGCAGCCTGCTGGCGGTGGTGCTCTACATCCGCAACTTCTTCAGCCCGCTGGAGGAGATCGCGATGTTCCTCAACTCCTACCAGTCGGCAACCGCCGCGCTCGAGAAGGTGTCGGGCATCCTCGAGGAGGAGCCGACCGTCCCCGACCCGGCCGTGCCGGTGGACCTCTGGCACGCCCGCGGTCACGTGCGCTTCGACGGCGTCGAGTTCGGATACGGCGCGGGCCGCACGATCCTGCCCGACTTCTCGCTCGACATCCCCGCCGGCCAGACCGTGGCCCTGGTGGGGACGACGGGTGCGGGCAAATCCACGCTGGCCAAGCTCGTGTCGCGGTTCTACGACCCGAGCCGCGGCGAGGTGAGCCTGGACGGTGTGGATCTGCGCGACCTGCACCCGAAGGATCTGCGGCGCGCGATCGTCATGGTCACGCAGGAGGCGTACCTGTTCAGTGGCACCATCGCCGACAACATCGCGCTCGGAAAGCCCGACGCGACGATGGACGAGATCGTGGCTGCGGCACGCGCGGTCGGCGCCGACGCGTTCATCCAGGCGCTGCCCGACGGGTACAGCACCGACGTCAACAAGCGCGGCGGCCGGGTGTCGGCCGGTCAGCGTCAGCTGATCTCGTTCGCCCGCGCGTTCTTGGCCGATCCTGCGGTGCTCATCCTCGACGAGGCGACCGCCTCGCTGGACATGCCCAGTGAGCGGATGATCCAGGAGGCGCTGCAGACGCTGCTGTCGGACCGCACCGCGATCATCATCGCGCACCGACTGTCGACGGTCGCGATCGCCGACCGCGTGCTGGTCATGGAGCACGGCCGCATCATCGAGGACGACACTCCGGCGGCCCTCATCGCCGGCACCGGCAAGTTCGCCCAGCTGCATGCCGCCTGGCGGGAGTCGCTGGTCTGAGCACCGGGTGAGCGGGGCGGTCACGGCCGTCCCGCCCGCCCGTCCCGAGGACTCAGCGGGGCCCGACCGGCCTCACCCGCTCACCGAGACCGACGCCGCGAGCGGATGCCGGGGGGAGAGGGCGGCGAGGGCGACGGCGCCGTCCAGACCCTGGCCCGACGGCGCCACGAGTTCGGTGGCGGGATCGACGGTGGCGATGTCGGCGGCGAATGCGGCACGCAGCGCCTCGGCGCGGAAGACGCCGCCCAGCGCGCAGACGGGCAGGGCGCCATCCGCAGGACGGTCGACCCGGTACAGGGCCGTGGTCACGCTGTGCGCGAGTTCGCGGGCCGCCCGCCGGGTGATGTCCTGCGCGACGGCGTCACCGGACTCGGCGAGTGCGGCGACATCCGTGGCGAGCGAGGCGATGATCGTGACCCGGTCGTCACGCGATTGCAGATCGATGTACGCCTCGGTCAGGCACGGCCACCGCTGTTCGGCCGCCGACCGCAGGGCCGTGGCGGGACCGCGACCGTCGTAGTCGCGAAGGGCCGCGTCCAGCGCCTCCCGCCCGATCCAGTACCCACTGCCGGCGTCGCCGATCAGGTATCCCCACCCGTCCACGCGGGCCATGGTGGTGGCCCCGACAGCGAGGGTGACCACCCCGGTGCCCGCGGCGATGACCGCGCCGCGCCGGTCGCCGAGGGCGCCGAGAAAGGCGGTCGTGGAGTCGTGTGCGAGCACCGTGCGGGTCACCGCGGTGCCGGTCAGCAATCGCCCGAGCGCACCGGCATCCGCCTCACCGGACGTGAGGCCGGACACTCCGGCCGCGACCACCGAGACCGGTGCGCTCGCGCGCGCCATGACCGCACGCGCGACCTGCGCCAGCTGCGGCAACAGCGGGGCATGGGTGCGGATGCCGGGGAAGACATCCTCGTGCGCCGCACCGGCCCACTGCACGCGCGTCTTGATGCCCGTCTGTCCGGCGTCGATCGCCAGCACCGCCGGTTCGATCATCCGACCGGCTCCTGCCGTGCGAGCGCGCGGTACGTCTCGCGCAGGAACGCCCCGGCCGGCTTGCCGTATGGGCAGTAGTCGTCGTTGTGTCCGGCGTCGTCCGGCGCATACAGGTGGGCCGGCCAGTCCCACAGCACGATGCCGCGCACCCAGTCCCGCCGAGAGAGTGCGCGGAACATCGCCCGGTAGTACCGCAGCTGCTCCCCGCCGTCCGGTTCCCCGGGAAGCGTCCAGTCGTTCGGTCGCTCCGCGGAACCGGAGCGGCTCGGGCAGCCGGCTTCGAGGAAGAGGAACGGCTTGCCCGACGCCCTCACGACCGGTTCGATCCGGTCGAGCTGGTCCTCCCAGGTGTCGACGGGGTAGTACCCGCTGGAGGAGACGACATCGACGGCATCCCACCAGGTGATGCGGTCCTCCTGGTACTTGTCGCAGTTGTAGGTGATGAGTCCGGTGAACTCCGCGCGCACCGCCGTGATGAGCCGGCGCCAGTGCTCCTCCTGTCCGTCGGCGCGCACCATCTCGCAGCCGACCGACAGCATGGCGCACCCCTCGGCCTGGGCGATGCGCGCGGCGTGCACGATGAAGCGCGTGTACGAGGCGAACCACTGCGTCCAGCTGGGCTCCCCGGGAACGTCCCAGTCGAAGAAGCCGATGTGGGCCCGCCAGGTGCCGTCCGCGACGTTCACGACGGGTTTCAGGCAGACGCGCATGCCCAGGGCGTGCGCCCGGCGGATGGCGCTGACGATCTCGGCATCGGTGACCGTGGGTTCCGCGTCGAAGGGGATCTCCGTCGAGAACGGCGTCTGCTGCAGCGCGGCGTACGACAGGGCGGTCCAGGTCACGCCGTGGTCGGCCATCTCGCGCATGGACCGCTCTGCCGCGTCGGTCAGCCAGGTGCCGCGGACACCGGTCCACCCCCAGGTCATGCCGCAGACGAAGGTGTCGAGCCCGCTCATCGCACCACCAGCTGGTTGGCGGTGCGCAGCACACGGGGATCGCGCAGCGCGTCGGCGCTGAGGGCTCCGGCGCCGGTGATGAGGACGCGTGCCGATTCCCCCGGCAGCAGCGTGATGAGTCCGTCGGTCGCGTGGGCATCGGGATGCACCTTGTCGGCGAGCAGCGTGAGGTCCCGGGCCAGCGCATCCGTCGTCACGGTGACGACGGTCCCGTCCGCCGTGACCTCCGTCGACACGCTCAGGTCGGGGTCGGGCAGCGCACTGTCACGCGGCTCGACGAAGAACCACAGCCCCCGTTCGTCGGTGGTCTCGGCGACCAGCAGCTCGGCTGCGGGATCGGCCGGATCGGCGACGTTCCGCGGGACGCCGATCGTCGTCGAGGCACGAGGGGCCACCTGGAAGGCCAGGTCGACGCGCGCCGATTCGGTGCCGTCGAAACGCAGCCGGCGCGCGCGCAGCGTGCCCGCCCAGGCCTCAGCGGTGTCGTTTCCCAGCACGACGGCGAGCCCGTCCTCACGGGGCTGCACCGTCACCAGACGGGGAGCGAACGCCGCCCGCAGCGCATGGAAGAGCGGCTTGGCACGGCCCTCGCCGTCGACCGCGGCCCACGAGGTGACCGGCCAGCAGTCGTTCAGCTGCCACACCACGGCACCCATGGTGTGGGGCGCCCAGGAGCGGAAGTGCTCCAGCGCCGTCCGCACCGCCACCGCCTGGTTCAGCTGCATGGCCCAATGCCAGGTCTCCATGTCGGCGGGCATGCGGAAGTGGGACAGCAGGCCGTCGGCCAGCTTGACGTTCCCGTCCTGGGCCTTCTGGTGCACGATCATGCCGGGGGACTCCGGCGTCAACGGGTCGTCGTCGAGGGCGCCGGTGAGCGTGGTCCACGTGGGCGGCCCCTGCCAGCCGAACTCGGCCACGAACCGTGGACGGTGCTCGCGGTAGGTCGGCCAGTCGCGACGGTTCCACTGCTCCCACAGATGCGTGGTGCCGTGCGCCTCGTCGTTGGGGTGGAAACCGGACTGCACGGCGCCGTCCCAGGTGGTTCCCGGGCTGAACGGACTGCCGGGGGAGTAGGGGACGTGGGGAGCGAGTTCCGCCACGAGTCCGGGGAACAGCGCGTAGTAGTAGTGAGCACCCCACGTCGCGCCGTCCAGGCGACGCTTCCAGCCCCAGTCCTCGAACCCCCACAGGTTCTCGTTGTTGCCGGTCAGCAGCACGAGCGAGGGGTGGGATGCCAGGCGCACGATGTTCTGCCGCGCCTCGGCCTCGATCTCGGAACGTAGCGGCTCCTCCTCGGGGTAGGCGGCGCAGGCGAAGAGGAAGTCCTGCCACGTCAGCAGCCCCAGTTGGTCGCACAGGTCGTAGAAGTCGTCGGATTCGTAGATGCCGCCGCCCCAGACGCGGACGAGGTTGAGGTTCGCCGCGACCGCCTGGCGCAGGCGCTGCTCATACCGGGCGCGGTCCACGCGCGCGGGGAGCGCGTCGTCGGGGATCCAGTTGACGCCCTTGACGAAGACGGGCTGATCGTTGACGACCAGCGTGAAGGGCGTGCCGGCGGCATCGGGCTCGGTGTCCCACCGCACGGTGCGGAACCCGACCGCGCGTCGCGTCGCGTCGAGCAGATCGCCGGCCGCCAGCTGGACGTCCACGTCGTACCGCGGCTGGTCGCCGTACCCCGCCGGCCACCATCGTCTGACGTCGTCGAGAGTGACGCGCAGGTGCACGCGGTCTCCCGCGATGTCCGCGTCGGCGGTGGGCGCACCTGCGGCCGGGACGCCTGGACCGTCGACGGCGAGGCGGGCGGTGAGCGGGTGGTCCGTGGCATCCGGCGACCGCTCGATCAGGGCCTCGATATCGACGGCGCCGCCGGCACCGTCCGGTGTCGCCGTCACCCGTACCTCGGCCAGGCGCGCGACCGACCACGATTCCAGGCGCACCGGTCGCCAGAGCCCGCTGGTGTAGGTGGCGATGCCCCAATCCCAGCCGAAGTTGCACGCCGATTTGCGGATCGCCTCGTACGGCAGCGGATAGGGCCTCGGCCGCGCGCCGAGCGCCAGGCTCTGCGCGTTGGCGTAGGGGACGGGGGCGCGGAAGCGCGCCACGAGCTCGTTGTCGCCGTCGATCAGCCTGCCGTCGACGGCGAACCGGTAGGAGCGGTGCTGATTGGCCACGTCGCCCAGCGCGTGGCCGTTGAGCGACAGCTCGGCGACCGTGTCGATGCCGTCGAACACGAGGTCATGGCGCGTGTGCCCGTCTGGGGTCCACGCGAAAGTGGTGCGGTAGGTCCAGTCCACCAGGCCGATCCACGCCAGCAGGTTCTCGTTGGCGCCCCGGTAGGGGTCGGGGATGAGACCGGCCGCCAGTAGGTCGGTGTGGACGGTCCCGGGCACCGCGGCGGGGATCACCACATCGCGCAGGTGAGCAGGGGCGGGACCGGCGGCTGCCTGCGCGGTCCAGCCGTCGTGGAGTTCCCTGCGCTCCAGGCTCATTTCACGGCTCCCGCGGTGAGGCCCCGGTAGATCCACCGCTGCAGCAGCAGGAAGGCCAGGAGAGTCGGGATGATGACGACGATGGTGCCGGCGGCGATGACCTCCCACTGCGCCCCGAACGGGCCCTTGAACCGGAACAGCGAGGTGGAGATGAACCCCTCCGACGGCAGGTAGAGGAAAGCGGCGTAGAACTCGTTGTAGATGGCGATTCCCTTGATGATGACCACGGTGGCGATGGCGGGCTTGAGCAGCGGCAGCACGACCCGCCAGTAGATCGTCCAGCGGTTGGCCCCGTCGATCATGGCCGCCTCGTCGAGCGAGATCGGGATCGAGGCCATGAACTGGATGAACAGGTAGATGGCGATGATGTCGGTGCCCATGAACAGCAGGATGAGCGCGGCCTTGGTGTCGTACAGTCCCAGCCCGTTGATCAGCTGGAAGGTGGCGACCTGGCTGGTCACCCCGGGGATGAGGGTGGCGATGAGGAACAGCACCATGACCAGCTTCTTGCCGCGGAAGGCGAACCGGTCCAGCGCATAGGCGGCCATCGTGCCGAGGAACACGGTGCCGACGAGCGAGACGGCCAGCACGATGCCGGTGTTGACGAAGCCCTCGAGCATCTTGCCGCTGGTGAACGCGGTGACGAAGTTGTCGAAGTTCAGCCAGTTCTGCGGCAGGTCGAAGGGCCCGGACTGCGCGTACTCCGGTGCCGTCTTGAGGCTCGCGAACAGCAGCACCGACAGGGGCAGCAGGGTCACCACGGCGGCGAGGACCAGGCTGGCGTACTTGGCGGTCGTGGCGCTTGTGGAGCGCAGGCGCTCGCCGAGCGTGCGACCCGAGGGTGCGTGCCGGCGGCGCGGCGCGACGGCGACGGTCATGTCAGGTCCACCTTCTCGTCGGGGAAGAGCGCTCGCTGGATCCAGGTCACCAGCAGCACGATGATCAGCAGCACCACAGCCATCGCCGAGGCGAGCCCCACCTGGCGGAAGTTGAACGCCGTCTGCAGCGTCTGGATGACGAACGTCGCCGAGCCGTTGGCGCCGCCGGTCATGATGAAGGGGATCTCGAACACCGAGAGGCTGCCGGCGATGGCGAGGATGAAGCTCAGGCCGATGATGCGACGGATGCCGGGGAAGATGATGGCCCAGAACTGCTGCCATCGGCTGGCACCGTCCAGCTCCGCCGCTTCGTACAGCTCATGGGGGATGGACTGGATGGCGCCGAGGAACAGCACGAAGTTCAGTCCGGTGTAGCGCCACACCGAGGTGCCCGCCAGTGACCAGTTGACGATGTCGGGATTGCCGAGCCATTGCGGCGGGTCGGCGAGTCCGAACCAGGCCAGCACCGTGTCGAGCGTTCCCCCGGGCTGGAACAGATAGAGGAACACGAACCCGACGGCCACGCCGTTGATGAGATACGGGAAGAACAGGATGCCGCGGAAGAAGCTCGACAGTCGCGTGGAGAAGCTCAGGATCGTCGCGAAGTACAGGGCGATGGCCATCTGCGCGAACGAGGCGGCGAAGTAGTACAGGCTCACCCAGAAGACGTTGAAGATGCGCGGGTCGGTGAAGACCTGCGCGTAGTTGTCGAGGCCGACGAACTCCTTGGTGAGATCGATGCCGTCCCAGTCCGTCACGCTGTACCAGAACAGGTTCAGCGCGGGCCAGTACGTGAACAGCAGCAGCAGGCCCACCGCGCCCGACAGGAACAGCCATGGGGTGAGGCGGCCTGCCAGGCGGCGCCCGGCGGGTCGCCCGCCCGGCGCCGCGGTGCCTCCCGCGGCTGCGCGGCGTGTGCCGCGCAGCCGGCGGGATCGCGCCGGGGCGGAGAGGACGGCGGGCGCATCGGCTGGTGCCGCCCCCGGTGTGGCCAGTGACATCTCGCCGTCCCTTCCGGTCAGCCCGCGACGTTGGCCATCGAGGCGGCCCACCGCTCGTTGAGCTCGGCGAAGTAGCTCTCCTTGTCGCCTTCGGCGGCACCACGCGCGATGTCGACGAGTTTCTGCCGGTAGATCGGGCCATACAGGTCGATCTGCGAGTCGTCGGCGATCTCGTTGATGAGTCCCTCCTTGCCCGCCGGCGCCGGGTTGATCTCCATCAGCTCCACGCCCTCTTCCGAGAGCCCCTGCAGCGTCTCGGGCAGCTCCTTGTCGATGACGGGGGAGACCATCCCCTGCTCCTCGGTGTAGCCGGATTCCGACACGACCCACTGGATCCACGCCCACGCGGCCGCTTTGGCGTCGGAGTGCCTGCTGACGGCCAGGTTGTAGTCCCCGCCGATGACGGCGTACTGCGTGCCGTCGACCTCGGCCGGGAACGCCATGAAGCCGATGTCGTCCGCGGAGGCGCCGCCGGTCTCCGCAGCGTCCTGCATCTGCGAGATCGCCCACGACCCGAGGGTCATCGCCGCGATCTTGCCGGTGCCGAGGTCGACCTTCGACTGCTCCCAGTTGGTAGTGAGCGGATCGGGCTCGGTCAGGCCCGCGGCGACCGTCTCGAACAGCAGGGAGTCGATCGCATGCACGTCGGTGCCCTCCGTCCACGGGGCCGGGTTCTCCGCCATCGTGATGGGCGCGTCGGGGTCGTTGGTGACGGCGCCCAGGTTGCTGAAGCTCTGCGTCAGCGGCCAGCCGTCCTTGTAGTTGGTGTAGAGCGGAATGGCGTCGGTGTTGTCCTCGACCAGCTGCAAGGCCGCGAGCCACTCCGCTTCGGTGGTGGGGAGCTCGGTCACACCGGCCTCTTCGAAGACCCTCTTGTTGTAGACCACGCCGTTGGCGTTGCCGCCGAAGGCGATGCCGTACTGGGTGCCCTCGAAGCTGGCAGCCGGAAGGAACCGGTAGGTGTCCTCGAAGTCGGCCGTCTCGCCCAGCGGTTCGAGGAACTGCTCGAACTGTGCAGGTTGGATGTTCGGGATGCCGATGACGTCGCCGTAGTTGGTCGTGCTCATGCGCGTCTGCATCTCGCCGGCGTAGTCGGTGATGCCCTCGAACGTCACGGTGACGTCGGGGTAGGTCTTGTTGAACTCCTCGGCGTATGCCTCGAACGTGCCGTCCTCGACCAGGTCGGTGCGCCAGGTGATCACCTTGATCTCGCCCTGCACCTCGCCGTCGATCGTGTTGTCGGCCTGATCGCCCCCGCCGCCGCCTGCGCAGCCGCTCAGCGCGACGCCGGCAGCGGTCAGCAGGACGATGCCTGCCAGCGCCTTGCGTGCCATGTGATGTCTCCTATCGTTCGCCCTTGAACTCGCGCGCCGCCGTGTCGTCGGGTCGTCGCGAGGTCAGAGTAGGGGCGCTCCGGAAGCGTGCGCAAGGGCCCGATGTCAACGCTGTCTCTGTCTGTCCAGGTGGCGCCCGCCAGTTTTCAAAACACCCTGATCAGGGATTTACTGGCGAAGTCGCTTTCGGCGGCGAGCGAAATGTCCGTGCGAATGTCCTACGTCGTCATCGCGACCGCGGGATGCTAGCCTGAGCCCGTCGCGACGAAGGAGTCCCCGGTGACCGTGCAGCAGCGAGCCACACTCGACGACGTCGCGCGCCTGGCGGGAGTCAGCTCCAAGACCGTTTCCCGCGTCTTCACCCACCGCGGCCTCGTGGCTCCCGACACCGTCGAGCGCGTGCTCGTGGCCGCCAAGCGGTTGCGGTTCCGGCCGAACACGCTCGCCCGCGGGCTGCGGCGCGGTGGCGGCACCAACACCGTCGGGTTCATCATGGGCGAGCTCGGCAACCCCTTCTACTACAAGGTCGCCTCGGGGATCGAGAAGCAGCTCGCCGGCGCCGGCTACGGGCTCGTCGTTGCGACCACCGACGACACGCCGGAAGGCGAGGAGCGGGTTGCCGATGCCCTGCTCTCCCAGCGGATCGGGGCGCTGCTGCTCATCCCGGTCGCCGACGACCAGTCGTACCTGGAAGGCGAGCGGCAGCTGGGGACCCCCGTCATCGCCATCGACCGGCCGGCGCGCAACCTGGTCGCCGACGCCGTGGTGCTCGAGAACCATCGCGGGGCGTTCGACGCGACGCGGCGGCTGCTGGCGCACGGGCACCGGCGCATCGGGTACGTCTGCAACCCGGCATCCGTCTACACGCAGACCGAGCGCCTGCGGGGGTACCGTGATGCGCTCGCGACGTATGGTATCCACGATTCGCGCCGCTGGGAGAGGCTGGGCGACGACCTTTCGGTGCCCGCCGATCGGCTCGTCGGCGACCTGCTCGATGCGGACGACGCGCCGACCGCGTTCATCACCGGCAACAACCGCATGACCATCGGCGCCCTCCGCGTGCTGCGTGCTCGCCGCGACGACGGCCGCACGGCGTTCATCGGGTTCGACGACTTCGATACCGCCGACGTGCTCGGGGTGACGGTCATCAGCTACGACCCGCTCGAACTGGGCCGCCGAGCCGCGACGCTCGCGCTGGAGCGCATGGCCGACCCCGCCGGCTTCACGCAGCAGGTGGCGCTGCCCACCTGGGTGCTGGAGCGCGGCACCGGCGAACGACCGGCTCCGGAGAGGACGCGATGACCACGCCACGCCACATCCACCTGCAGGCCCACGGCGTATCCCTCGTGCTCGAGCACGACGGTGAGCGCCTGCCGAGCGTGCTGCACTGGGGGCGTGCCCTCGGGCAGCCATCACCAGAGGACCTCGACGCGCTGTCGGCCGCGCTCAGCAGACAGACTCCGCCGGGAACGCTGGATGCCGCGTGGCAGGTGTCCCTCTCCCCCCAGGAGGGCGACGGCTTCGCGGGGCGGCCGGGGCTGGAGATCCGCCGCCGCGGAGTGCTGCACCATCCGCGGTGGCGGGTGAGGGATGCCGCCGCGGCGGCTACGGCCTGCACCGTCGTCGCCGATGACCAGACGTCGGGGCTGGTGCTCACGATCGAGGTCACCATCGAGGCGGGCGGGGTCGTCTGGGTCAGCCAGGCACTCGAACTGCCCGCCGCCGCGGAGCCGGTGGAGGTCGGGTGGCTCGAAGCCACCCTCCCCGTACCGGCGGGCGTGGACGCGCTGCTGACCTTCGACGGGCGGTGGACGCGGGAGAAGCGCCCCGTCGCCCTAGACCTGCCGCCCGGCTCGAACGTGCGGCAGTCCCGCCGGGGACGCCCCGGGCACGACGCGCCGCTGGTCGGCATCGTGTCGCGCGGCGCGGCGCGGTGGGATTCCGGCGAGGTCTGGGGCGTGCATCCGGCGTGGTCCTCGGATGTGACGGTGCGCACCGATCGCCTGACCGACGCGGTGCCGCTCATCGGAGCCGGGGAGCTGCTGCGCCCGGGGGAGGTGGTGCTCTCTGCCGGCGAGCGGTACGACGCGCCGCGCGTCGCCTTCGTCTACAGCGATGAAGGACTGGACGGCTTTGCCGGACGGGTGCACGCCTGGATGCGTGCCCGGCCGCAGCATCCGCAGACGCCGCGCCCGCTCGTGCTGAACACCTGGGAGGCGGTGTACTTCGACCAGGACCCGGAGCGCCTGGCGGCGCTCGCCGAGCGGGCGGCCGAGATCGGCGTGGAGCGGTTCGTACTCGACGATGGCTGGTTCCAGGGGCGCCGGGACGACTCCACCAGCCTCGGCGACTGGGTGGTCGACCGCCGTGTCTGGCCCGACGGGCTCGCCCCCCTGGCCGATCGCGTCCACGCCCTCGGCATGCAGTTCGGGCTCTGGTTCGAGCCCGAGATGGTGAGTCTCGACTCCGACCTCGCGCGCTCCCACCCGGACTGGCTGCTGCACGAGCCTGGTCACCTCGACCACCCCGCCGCCCTGTCGTGGCGGCAGCAGTACGTGCTGGACCTCGCACACCCCGAGGCGTTCGCGCACGTCCTCGAGCGCATCGACGACCTGGTGGTGGGGCTCGGCATCGACTTCATCAAGTGGGACCACAACCGCGACCTGGTCGAGAGCGTGCATGCCGGGCGGCCGGGCGGCCATGTGCAGATGCTCGCGGTGTATGAGCTGATCCGGGAGCTGAAGGCGCGGCATCCGGCGCTCGAGATCGAGTCGTGCTCCAGTGGGGGAGCACGCACCGACCTCGGGATGCTGGAGGTGTGCGACCGGGTGTGGGCGAGCGACTCGAACGATCCGATCGAGCGGCAGGACATCCAACGGTGGACCGGACTGCTGCTGCCGCCGGAACTCGTGGGCGCGCACGTGGGGCCCACCGACGCGCACAGCTCGGGACGCCGCACCAGCCTGTCTTACCGGATGGCGACGAGTCTCATGGGTTCGGCCGGCTTCGAATGGGACATCCTCGCGTGCGACGCCGAGGAGACCGCCGCGCTCAGCCGGTTCGCCGCGCTCTACCGCGAGCTGCGTCCGATCGTGCACTCCGGGACCGTGCGCCATCCCCTGGTGCGGGACCCGGCGTGGCGGGCGACCGCCTTCACGACCGACCACGCCGCAGTCGTGATCGTGGCCACCGTCGCGAGCCTCGAGGACGCCCGCGCCGAGCGGCTGCGCATCCCCGGGCTGAGCCCCGAGCTGCGTTACCGGGTGCGGGTGCGGCGCGAGATCGGCGACGCCGCCTACGGGTGGGTCGCCCCGGAATGGTTCACCAGCGGCGAGATCACCCTGGTCGGCTCGCTGCTGTCCGACGTGGGACTGCAGCTGCCGACCCTCTGGCCGGCGCAGGCGTTCGTCCTGCACCTCGAGGCGATCTGATCGGCGCCGGCGTTGGGCGGTCCCCGGGGTATCTTGATATCGAGACAATTGCAGTTCCGGACGGAGAATACGACGTGACCGAGCCCACGATCATCTACACGTACACCGACGAGGCGCCGGCGCTGGCGACGGCATCGTTCCTGCCCATCGTGCAGGCCTACACCGGTCAGGCCGGGGTGTCCGTCGAGACGCGGGACATCTCGCTGGCGGGCCGCGTGCTCGCCGCCTTCCCCCAGCGGCTGACGCCGCAGCAGCAGGTCGGTGACGCGCTGGCCGAGCTCGGAGGTCTCGCGACCCTGCCCGAGGCCAACATCATCAAGCTGCCGAACATCTCGGCATCCATCCCGCAGCTGAAGGCCGCCATCGCCGAGTTGCAGGCCGCCGGCTACGACATCCCGGACTACCCCGACGAGCCGACCACGCTCGAGCAGAAGGACATCCGCGCCCGCTACGACCGCATCAAGGGCTCCGCGGTCAACCCCGTGCTGCGTGAGGGCAACAGCGACCGCCGCGCGCCGCTGGCGGTGAAGAACTACGCCCGCAAGCACCCGCACCGCAACAAGCCGTTCGCCGAAGGATCCAAGACCCGCGTCGCCACCCTCGGGCACGACGACTTCAAGGCCAACGAGACCTCGGTCGTGATCGCCGCCGACGACGTGCTGACGATCCAGCACGTGGCATCCGACGGCACCGTCACTCCGCTCAAGGAGGGCCTGAAGGTCCTTCCGGGCGAGATCGTGGATGCCACGTTCCTCTCGGCCGCGGCCCTGGACGCGTTCCTCGCCGAGACGCTGCGCGCCGCCGAGGCGGACGACGTGCTGTACTCGGTGCACCTGAAGGCCACGATGATGAAGGTCAGCGACCCCATCATCTTCGGCCACGTCGTGCGCGCCTACTTCGCCGACGTGTTCGCGAAGTACGGCGACCGCATCGCCGCCGCCGGACTCACCCCGAACGACGGCCTCGGCGGCATCCTGTCGGGCCTGAAGGACGTCGAGGGCGGCGAGGAGATCATCGCGGCCTTCACCGACGCGATGGCAGGCGGACCCCGCCTGTCGTACGTCAACTCGGACAAGGGCATCACGAACCTGCACGTGCCGTCGGATGTCATCGTGGATGCCTCCATGCCGGCGCTCGTGCGCAACGGCGGCAAGCTGTGGGGCGCCGATGGCGGCGAGGACGACACCATCGCGGTCATCCCGGACTCCTCGTACGCCGGGGTCTACCAGACCGTCATCGACGACGTCATCGCGCACGGTCCGCTGGACCCGGCCACGATCGGCAGCGTTCCCAACGTCGGCCTCATGGCGCAGGCGGCTGAGGAGTACGGCAGCCACGACAAGACGTTCGAGATCGCCTCCGAGGGCGTCGTGCAGGTGCGGAACTCCGCCGGCGACGTGCTGCTCGAGCACGCCGTCGCCCCCGGTGACATCTGGCGTGCGACGCAGACCAAGGACATCGCCGTGCGCGACTGGGTGAAGCTCGCCGTCACCCGTGCCCGGGCCACCGGCGCGCCCGCCGTGTTCTGGCTCGACGCGTCGCGCGCGCACGACGCCCAGCTCATCGAGAAGGTGAAGACCTACCTGGCCGACCACGACACCGACGGGCTCACGATCGAGATCCTCGCGCCGGCAGAGGCCACCCAGTACTCGCTGGACCGCATCCGCAAGGGCGAGGACACCATCTCGGTGACCGGGAACGTGCTGCGCGACTACCTCACCGACCTCTTCCCGATCCTCGAGGTCGGCACGAGCGCCAAGATGCTCTCGATCGTGCCGCTGCTCGCCGGGGGAGGCCTCTTCGAGACCGGCGCCGGCGGCTCGGCTCCCAAGCACGTGCAGCAGCTGGTGGCCGAGAACTACCTGCGCTGGGACTCGCTGGGCGAGTTCTTCGCGCTGGCGGCATCCCTCGAGCACCTCGCGACCACCACCGGCAACGTCAAGGCGCAGATCTTGGCCGACACGCTGGATGCCGCGACGGGCACGTTCCTCGAGCAGGACCGCTCGCCCGGCCGCAAGCTCGGCACCATCGACAACCGCGGCAGCCACTTCTACCTCGCGCTGTACTGGGCACAGGAGCTCGCCCGGCAGACCGCCGACGCCGAGCTGGCCGCCGTCTTCGCCCCGATCGCCGATGCACTGGCTTCGCAGGAGGAGCAGATCGTCGCCGAGCTGAACGCCGTGCAGGGCTCGCCCGCCGACATCGGCGGCTACTACCGCCCCGACGTCGCCCGCGTGGAGGCCGTCATGCGCCCGTCCGAGACGTTCAACGCGGTGATCGACGCGATCGGCTGAGCCGCGCGCAGACCGTGAAACGAATACGGGCGGCCGAGACGATGGGTGTTACCCACTGTCTCGGCCGCCCGCATTCGTCTCAGCGTCGAAGGGCGGGTCGGGATGCCGCTAGAGGCGCACCTCGGCGACGACCTCGCCGTACTCGGTCTCGCCGACGGGGGTGAAGCCCACGCGGGTGAAGAAGGTCTCGGGGCCGCCTTCGCCGGCTTCGTAGATGACGTTCACGTGGTCCATGCCCCGGGAGCGCGCTTCTTCGAGCAGCTTCTCGACGGCGTAGCGCCCGACGCCGCGGCCCTGGTCGTCGGCATCCACGTTGATGCGCCACAGCACCGAGCGGAAGTGCTCCTGCGGCGCCTCGGGATCGAAGTTCGCGCTCACGAATCCGACGACCTCGTCGCCGTCCATGACGACCCGCTGCCAGGAGGTGGCCGGGTTCACCACGGTGGCGGCGATCGCGTAGCTCTCGGGGGCGAGGAAGCGTTCCTGGCCCGGCTTCAGTGACATGTTGTTCACCGCGACGATCGTCGACGCCGACAGTTCCACCACATGAAGCTCAGCCATGAGCACAGGTTATCGGGGTTTGCGACCCCGACGCACATGCGCGAGAAAGCGTCACACGCCGTTCACGCCGTCGACGCGAGCGCACCCAGCCTGTCGGCCAGGAACGAAGCCTGCGCGTACCACTGGTGCGCCTGTCCGCCCTCGTGCTGGTTGTGCGTGTACACCTCGATGCGCTTGTCGCCGGAGTAGTGGTTGAACGCGGCGTAGACCGTCGACGGCGGGCAGACCGGATCCATGAGCGCGACGGAGAAGAGGGCGGATGCCGTCGCCCGCCGGGCGAAGCTGACCCCGTCGAAGTACGACAGCGTCTCGAAGACCCGCTCCTCCGCGCCCCGGTGCACCGAGAGGTAGCGCACGACCTCCTGATAGGGGTCGCTGTCGGTGAGCCCCACGGCACGCTCGAAATGGCACAGGAACGGCACGTCGGGCATGGCGGCGACGAGGCCGTCGCACAGTCCCGCGACGGCGAGCGTGATGCCTCCGCCCTGGCTGCCCCCGGTAACCGACACGCGCGCCGGGTCCACCTCGGGAAAGGAGCGCACGGCATCCACGGCGCGCACGGCGTCGGTGAAGACGCGTCGGTAGTAGTACGTCTCGGGTGAGTCGATGCCGCGCGTCATGAACCCGTTCGCCGCAGGTCCCGACCCGTGCGGGTCGGGGGTGTCACCGCCGGATCCCCACGCCGAGCCCTGGCCGCGCGTGTCCATGAACAGGTGCGCGTACCCGGCGGAGGCCCACGTGCTGCGCTCACCGGGAAGACCGCGGCCGCCGCCGTAGCCGTTGTACTCCACCACGGCGGGGAGGGGCCCGGTCACGCCTCGCGGCAGGGTCAGCCACGCCCGCACCGGCTCGCCGTCGTACCCGGGGAAGGTGACGTCGTAGACGTCGAAGACCGTGAACGGCGTGTCCACCGGGCGACGGGTCGCCTCGCCTCCGGCGGCGCGGGATGCCGTGAGCGTCCTCGTCCAGAAGTCGTCGAAATCGCGCGGTTCGCGTACCTCGGGGCGGTAGACGGCGAGCTCGGCGGGAGGCAGGTCGAAACGGGGCACGATCGCCACCCTAGAGGGCGGCGGGCGCTCAGTAGTGGATCGACACCTCGACGCCCGGGGCGGCCCAGTCGTACAGCTGCGCAGCGCGCCACTCCGGCATCCCGACGCAGCCGTGGCTGGTGGGCGTGCCCCAGTTGCTGTGCCAGTACACCCCGTGGAAAGCCTGTCCGCCGTTGAAGTACATCATCCACTTCACGTCGGGCTGCACGTAGGGACCGAGGTCCTCGCCGTTCGGCCCGCGGTACGTGCCGTAGAGCGTCTGCATGGGGTACATGCGCTGGATCGTGTACTCGCCGGGGTAGGTCGGCGCACCCTGCTTGCCGGTGGAGACCGACCACCCGTCGACCGCGGCGCCGTTCTCGTAGAGGGTGACGCGCTGGGAGCTGAGGTTGACGTCGATGGTGCGCGCCAGCGACGTGGTCTGGAACTCGGTCTCGACGACCGGCAGCGCGTAGGCCGCGTTGCCGTCGGCGAGCTGCTCGGCGAACCCTGCGGCGATGCCGTCGGTCGATTCCAGCGCGCGGCCGGTCTGACCCGCCTGGATGTCCCAGAGCTTCTCGCCGGCGGTGTTGGTGATGACGGTGGCGTCGACCGCCTCGCGGGCGACGAGAGCGGGCAGGGTGTCGACCATCGGCTGGATCGCCGCGGCATCCGCTTCGAACGTCACTTCGCCGTTCTCGCCCGTCGACAGGGTCAGCCAGGATGCCAGCGCCGCCCGGTCGATCGGCACGGTGCGCTCCTCGCCGATGTAGAAGCCGGCGGAATCGAGCATGGCGTTGAGCGTGTCGACGCCCGCCTGACCTTCTTCGGTGGTGGTGTTGGCGGGAAGGACGGCACGGCCCGGATCATCGAGCGAGACCGAGCTCGCCCCGTCGTCGAAGGCCTGCTGCAGCGCCGCTTCGACGGCCGTCGGGTCGATGCCCTCGCCGTCGATCGCGGGGGTCAGCACGTAGGCCTGCGATGCCGCGTCGAAGGCGACCGTCGCGTCGGTGGGCGCCGTGTACAGCGCGGGGGCAGCGTCGCGCAGCACTTCCGCCGTCTGCTCGGCGTCGATGGTCACGGTGGCGGCCACGGGATCGCCGAACCACTGGGTGACGTTCCACATGGGGCGCTCGGCGAAGGCGGCTTCGGCGAGGGCCTGACCGTCGACGCTCGCGCCCAGGTCGGCGGCGGTGACGGTCGCGCCGCCCTCCAGCACGATCTCGGTGCTGCCGAGGCGCTCGTTGATCACGTCGCCTGCGGCACCGGGGGTGAGCCACCCCACCGGGACGCCGGCCACGGACGTGCCCGGGGCGACCAGCATGAGTGATGCGGCGGCTGCGCCGAGTGCGAGCGCAGCGGCCGGTACGCCGATCCACAGACCCAGTCGGCGTCGCTTGGGTGCCGCTTCGGCGGGTGCCCAGCGCACGTCGTTTCCGTCGGTGCGGTCACCTCCTGCGTCGAGGGCAACGGTCGTCGCGTCGTCGGCGGCAGCGCCGTTCGAACTGTCTGCCTCTGGCCTGGTGACCACGTCCGTCACATTCCACCCCCCGGTCCGTGTGTGCCGATACCTCCGTCCCATGGTAATCGACGCCTGACACGCCGGAGGCAACGGAACGGTCACGGTACGGCGCAGGACGGCGGCGCGACGTGACCGGCGGCGCGGGAGGACGAGGTGCGGTTGGATGGAGGTGTCGCCTCCGCCGATCGGCGCGGGGCGCCCCATCGAGGAGGAAGCGTCCTATGGCTGAGATCGTGATCGTCCCGTCGGCAGCGGATGCCGGAGCGCTCGTCGCCGCGGAGATCCTGGGCCTGGTGAAGCGAAAGCCCGACGCCGTGCTGGGCCTCGCCACCGGCTCCACCCCGCTGCCGGTCTACGAGGCGCTGCGGGCCCGACACGGCGAGGTGGACCTCTCTCGGGTGCGCGGGTTCGCGCTGGACGAGTACGTGGGCATCGATCCCGCCCACCCCGAGAGCTACCGCAACGTCATCACGCGGGAGGTCGTCGAGCCGCTCGGGCTGGACCCGGCGCGCGTGCGCGTGCCGAACGGATCGCTCGAGGGCATCGAGCACGCCGGTGACGACTACGAGCGCGCCATCGCCGAGGCGGGCGGGGTCGACCTGCAGATCCTCGGGATCGGCACCGACGGACACATCGGCTTCAACGAGCCGGGATCGTCCTTCGCCTCCCGCACCCGCGTGAAGACGCTCACCGCGCAGACGCGCGACGACAACGCGCGCTTCTTCAACTCGGTCGACGAGGTGCCGATGCACTGCATCACGCAGGGCCTGGGCACCATCCTGTCGGCCCGGCACCTCGTGCTGCTGGCCTTCGGCGAGGGAAAGGCCGCTGCCGTCGTCGGCGCGGTCGAGGGGCCGGTGACCGCCTCGCTCCCGGGCTCCGCGATCCAGCTGCACCCGCACGCGACGGTCGTGGTCGACGAGGCCGCGGCGTCGAAGCTCACGCGGGCGGACTACTACCGCTACACGTGGGAGAACAAGCCGGCCTGGCAGGGTCTCTGAGCGCGGTCCGGGCTCACCCGCTCGGCCCGCTCAGCCGGCTCAGGGCGCGAAGACCTTGCCGGGGTTGAGGATGCCGAGCGGGTCGAACACACGGGCGATGTCCCGCTGCAGCTGCCACTGATCGTCGCCGAGCTCGTCGGCGAGCCATCGCCGCTTGAGCACGCCGATGCCGTGCTCTCCGGTCAGCGTGCCGCCCAGGCGCAAGGCGGCGCGGAACAGGTCGTCGGCGGCATCCCAGACGGCCGGCGGCACCTCGGTTCCCTCGAACACGAAGTTCGGGTGCAGGTTGCCGTCGCCGGCGTGCGCCACCGTCGGGATCACCATGCCGTGGTCGCGCTCGACGC
The DNA here is from genome assembly GCF_030246905.1 of Microbacterium sp. zg-Y818. Classification (NCBI taxonomy): domain Bacteria; kingdom Bacillati; phylum Actinomycetota; class Actinomycetes; order Micrococcales; family Microbacteriaceae; genus Microbacterium; species Microbacterium sp. zg-Y818. The sequence continues at coordinate 561,628 of NZ_CP126741.1, forward strand.
GGGCGATCTCGTCGAACATCGCCGGCAGGGCGCTGCGGGGCACCGAGACGTCCTCGATGAGGGTCGTACCGAGGGTCACCATGGCCGGGTGCATCGCGCGGCGCACGGCCAGCAGCCGCTCGCCCTCGGCCTCGTCGGCGGCGAGGGTCACCGTGCCTCCCGCGGCTTTCAGCACATCGGCGATGGCCTCGGCCTCGACGTCGGCGGCGGGACCGTCGGTCTGGATCGTGAGCTGGGCGGCGCCCGGGGTGGGAGGCGGCAGCTGCAGCAGCCGGTGCACGGCCTCGAGGCTGACGGCATCCATCAGCTCCATGATCGCCGGCTGGATGCCCGAGGCGGTCACCGCGGCCGACCCGACGGCGGCCGAGCGGACGTCGGAGAAGGTGGCCGCGAGGGTGCGCGTGCCGCCGGGTACGAGACGGCGGAGCTTCAGCGTTGCACCCACGACGACGCCGAGGGTTCCTTCGGAGCCGATCATGAGCGCGGTGAGGTCAAGACCGGTGACGCCCTTGACGCTGCGGTGGCCGAGATGCACCAGCCGGCCGTCGGCGAGCACGACGTCCAGGCCCAGCACGGCATCGCGGACGACCCCGTACTTGGCGCACAGCAACCCGCCGGCGCCGGTGGCGATGTTGCCGCCGACGGTGGAGATGTCGCGGCTGGCGGGGTCGGGGGCCCACCACAGTCCGTGCGCGGCCAGCGCCGCGTTGAGCTCGGCGTTGATGATGCCCGGCTCCACCACGGCGAGCAGGTCGTCGGGGCGCACCTCGAGGATGCGGTCCATGCCCCGCACCGACAGGGCGATCTCGCCCGCACCTGCGTTGGCGCCGCCGGCGAGTCCGGTACCGGCGCCGCGGGTGACGACGGGCGTGCGGGTCGCGGTGGCGATCTGCATCGTCTGCTGCACGTCGGCGATGGATGCCGCGTGCACGACGGCCAGGGGGGCCGCAGCGGACGCGTGTCCGGACTTGTCGGCGCGGGCGGCGTCGAGCGCTTCGTGGGAGGTGTCGACCCGGCTGCCGAGCGCTTCGCGCAGCAGCGCGACCACATCGGGTGCTGCGGGCGGCGCGGCGGAGGTCATGCCAGGCGGCGGCGCCCGCTGATGACGCCGACGGTCACGGCGACGATGGCGAACCCGAGTCCCACCCAGGTGTGGCCGAGCGCCCACCAGGCGATGGTCGCGGCGGCGTAGACGAAGAGCTCGACCAGTGCCCGCACGAACGGGTGCACGGCGAGCACGGCGCGTGGCGACACGAACAGCGCCCACAGCAGGATCGCGACGATGGGGGCGCCGATCCCCGCGACGAGGTTCCACGGGAACTCCCACGCCACGAAGCCCCAGAAGGCGAGGGTCGAGAACGCGAACACGCCGCAGACCGCCGAGAACACGTCCACCGCGGTGAGCGCGCGGCTGGTGTCGGGCTGCGGCGGCTGCGGCTCGGCGGGTTTCGCGGGGCGCACGGAGGGCAGATCGGACATGGCTTCAGTCTACGTCTGGCGCAGGAGCAGCCCGCCGGGGGCCGCTACGCCGGAACGCCGTCCACCCACACCGTCCGCACGGTGAGGTCGGCGTCCAGCAGCACGGCGTCGGCCGTCGCGCCGACGGCGAGCGACCCCGCCTGCGCGCCGATCGCACGCGCGGGGACGGTGGTGAGCGCCGCGACCGCGTCCGGCATCGAGACGCCGCACCGGCCGGTGACCATCCGCAGCGCGGCATCCTGCGTCAGCGTCGACCCCGCGATCGATCCGCCGTCGTCCAGGCGCGCCACCCCGTCGGTGACCGTCACAGCGAGCCCGCCGAGCGTGTAGGCGCCGTCGGCCGAGCCTGCGGCGGCCATCGCATCGGTGATGAGGGCGACGCGACCGGGGGCGCCCGCGAAGACCAGCCGCATCACGTCGGGGTGCACGTGCGTGCCGTCGGCGATGAGCTCGATCGTGACGCGCTCGTCCCGCATCGCCGCGACGACGGGGCCCGGCGCGCGGTGATGGATGCCGCGCATGCCGTTGAAGGCATGGGTGAGGATCGTCGCGCCCGCGTCGAAGGCGCGTCGGGCCGCATCGGAGTCGGCGCCGGTGTGCCCCACGGCCACGGCCACGCCGGCGGCGACGAACCGGGCGATCGCGTCGGATGCCCCCGGCAGCTCGGGGGCGAGGGTCACCTGCCGGATGGTGCCGTCGCCGGCATCCAGCAGCCGGTCCACGGATGCCGCATCGGGGGCTTGCAGCAGGCCCGCGGTGTGCGCGCCTTTGTGGCCGACGTCGAGGAACGGACCCTCCAGGTGCGAGCCGAGGATCGTGGCATCCGCCCGGGCCAGGCGCGCGACCGCGGTGACGCGGGAGACCATATCGTCGATCGACGCCGTCACGAGAGACAGCACCGCCCGCGTCGTGCCGTGGGCGCGGTGCATCGCGCGGGCCTCGGCGATGGCTTCCGGGCCGTCGTCGAACGCGTGACCCGCACCGCCGTGGCCGTGGATGTCGACGAAGCCGGGCGTCAGCCAGGCGCCGTCGCCGTCGTGCGCGTCGGCGGGGGAGAGGCCTCGCCAGGAGTCGCCCTGGCCGACGGCGGCGACACGGCCGCCCTGGAACGCCACCCAGGCGTCGTCGGTGATCTCACCGGCGTCGACGAGCCGCACGCGGTGGATGACGAGGTCGACACGGGAAAAGCCCTGGGTCTGCACGGTAAGCCAGCGTAGCAACGCGGCATGCGCCGCCCGGGGCGCGGGCGCCGCGGGTGAAGACGCCGGGCGGCATCGACGGGGAGCGCGACGCGGCATCCGCTATGCTCTGGGTGTCGCGACTGGCGTTGAGGTGGGCCACCACCGGGGAGCGACCGACAAGGCATTCGACCGCACGCCTGGGCCGGGTCTCGATACGCCCGCATCGCGGGCGCCTCGACCACCTCTACGTACCCGCTGCAGTCTGGAGATCGCCATGACCGATTCCGTGTTCAACGCCCCCCTCTCCGAGGTCGATCCCGAGATCGCCCAGGTGCTCGAGCGGGAACTCGAACGCCAGCGCGGCTACCTCGAGATGATCGCGTCCGAGAACTTCGTGCCGGTCTCGGTGCTGCAGTCGCAGGGCTCGGTGCTGACCAACAAGTACGCCGAGGGCTACCCGGGTCGCCGCTACTACGGCGGCTGCGAAGAAGTCGACGTCGCCGAGGAGCTCGCGATCGAGCGGGCGAAGTCGCTCTTCGGCGCGCAGTTCGCCAACGTGCAGCCGCACTCCGGCGCCTCGGCCAACGCCGCGGTGCTGCACGCCATCGCGCGTCCCGGTGACACGCTGCTGGGTCTGTCGCTGGACCACGGCGGCCACCTCACCCACGGCATGAAGATCAACTTCTCCGGTCGCCTCTACAACATCGTGGCGTACGGGGTCGACGCCGAGACGTCGCTGGTGGATATGGACGAGGTACGCCGCCTCGCGATCGAGCACAAGCCGAAGGTGATCATCGCCGGCTGGTCGGCGTACCCCCGTCAGCTCGACTTCGCCGCCTTCCGCGCCATCGCCGACGAGGTCGGCGCGCTCCTCTGGGTCGACATGGCGCACTTCGCAGGCCTCGTCGCTGCGGGCCTCCACCCGAACCCGGTGCCCCACGCGCACGTGGTGTCGTCGACGGTGCACAAGACCATCGGCGGTCCCCGCTCGGGATTCATCCTCAGCAACGACCCCGACATCGCCAAGAAGATCAACTCCGCCGTCTTCCCCGGCCAGCAGGGCGGGCCGCTCATGCACGTCATCGCCGCCAAGGCGACGGCGTTCAAGCTCGCGGCGACCCCGGAGTTCGCCGAGCGGCAGGAGCGCGTGCTGCGGGGTGCGGCGATCCTCGCCGATCGCCTCACGCAGCAGGACGTCAAGGATGCCGGCATCGCCGTGCGCTCGGGCGGCACCGACGTGCACCTGGTGCTGGTGGATCTCCGCGACGCCGCGATCGACGGCAAGCAGGCCGAGGATCTGCTGCACGAGATCCACATCACCGTGAACCGCAACGCCGTCCCCAACGACCCCCGGCCGCCGATGGTCACCTCGGGCCTGCGCATCGGCACGCCCGCGCTCGCGACCCGCGGCTTCGGCGACGCCGAGTTCACCGAGGTCGCCGACATCATCGCCCAGGCGCTGCTGCCCGGTGCCGACCTCGAGGCGCTGCGCGTACGCGTCGCTGCCCTCACCGCGGCGTTCCCCCTCTACCCCGGCCTGCAGCAGTGACCGCGGTCCGGCTCGACGGCGTCGCGACGGCGGCCGCGATCAAGGACGAGCTGCGCACGCGGGTGGCGGCGCTGGCGGAGAAGGGCATCGTCCCGGGCATCGCGACCGTGCTGGTGGGGGCCGATCCGGCATCCCAGCTGTACGTCGGCATGAAGCACAAGCAGTCCGAGGCGATCGGGATGAACTCGATCCAGCGTGAGCTCCCCGCCGACGCCACCCAGCAGCAGGTCGAGGAGCTGATCGACGAGCTCAACGCCGACCCCACCTGCCACGGCTACATCGTGCAGCTGCCGCTGCCGAAGCACCTGGACACCGACGCGATCCTGGAGCGGATCGACCCGGCGAAGGATGCCGATGGCCTCCACCCGACCAACCTCGGTCGGCTCGTGCTCAACGTCAACACGCCCATCACCACGCCGCTTCCGTGCACCCCCCGGGGCGTCATCGAACTGCTCACCCGCAACGGCTACGATCTGGCGGGCAAGCATGTCGTCGTCGTCGGCCGCGGGGTCACCATCGGCCGGTCGATCGGGCTGCTGCTGACCCGCCGCGAGTACAACGCGACGGTGACGCTGACCCACACCGGCACGGTCGACCTCGGCCGTCACCTGCGCGAGGCCGATGTCATCGTCGCCGCGGCGGGCGTGAAGCACATCGTGCGGGCCGAGGATGTGCGCCCCGGCGCCGCCGTGCTCGACGTCGGCGTCACGCGCGAACTCGACCCCGAGACCGGCAAGAGCCGCGTCTTCGGCGACGTCGCCCCCGACGTGGCGGAGGTCGCCGGGTACCTGTCGCCGAACCCGGGCGGGGTCGGTCCGATGACGGTCGCGCTGCTGATGACCAACGTGGTCGAGGCCGCCGAGCGCGCCGCCGCCCGCACCGCCTGACCGCCCCCGGGGTACGTCGCTCCCCGCGCCCGTTCGACTGCACGGCCCGCCGGACCCTGCCTGACCGGTGAGACGACAACTGGCGGCCGAGACAGTGGTTGTCACCCACGGTCTCGGCCGCCAGATGCGGTCTCAGCGGCTAGCGCACCGAGCGGTCAGCGCACCGTGATCGTCGTCTGCTCGGCGGGGGTGGCCCGCAGCTGCGGGCTGGTGAGCGTCGCCCAGGTGTCCCACTGCCCGCGGAGCACCCCCGTGAGGGTGTAGTCGAAGCTCACCGTGCCGCCGGCGGTGGGCGGTGCGGTCGTGATGGCGTAGACGTCGCCCGCGCTCGGCGGGTCGGCGACGACACCGCTCGTGCCGTCCCGGTTCTCGGCTCCGGTGACCGCGCCGGTCGCGCTGTCCGCGACCGGCGCGTCGCCGTACGCGAACCAGATCGCCTCGGTGGCGCCCAGCGCGATCCATGTCTGGAACGTGTTCACGGCGTTGCCGGAGTAGGTCGGCACGTCCTCCCACTCGATGACGAGGAAGTTCGTGACGCCGTCGCTGAGCGTGCTCACCCGCACGGCGCCGCCCGCCTCGGGGTTGAGGTCGGTCCAGTGCGGCGCCAGCACGTTGTTCGGCGAGGCCGGGTTCGGGATGCCGGTGGACTGGTAGGACACATCCGCCGAGGTGCCGCCGCCGACGACGACGTAGCCGTTCGAGACGACGCCGACGCGGTCGTACACCTCGCCGCCGTAGGAGAACGACGGCACCGCGAAGTTCATGATCGACTCGTCGCCGAGCGCGACCGAGGCGATCCCGAAGTCCGCCAACGGCAGGTAGGCGCCGGTGGGGTGGGAGTCGGCCGCCGGTGCGACCGACTGGATCGTCGGTGCGATGGCGGGGCTCAACGTGCCCTCCCACTTCGCGCCGAGGAACTGGCGCTTGGCGGGTGCGGTGACGCCCCGCACGTTCAGGAACGGGTGCGCGGCGACGTTGATGGTCGCCGGCACCTCCACCGGCAGGAAGTTCGTCGCCGTGACGGTGCAGGTGGTGGTGGAGCCGCGGCGGATGCTCTCGGGCTCACACGACTGCCCGAGCGCCACCTCCGCCTCGCGCACGTTCGCCGCGAGCGGGATCACCACGTCCGAACCGCCGCGGGTCGGGGTGAGGGTGATCTCGCCCTGCTGCCACCCCTCCGCCGCTTCCAGTCCGTCGATGATCACCGACAGCCGCTTGGACGCGCCCGGAGCGACGGTGAACCGCGACGGGAAGACCGTCACCCGCAGGCCCCCGGTGGACTCGTCGCTGACGCGGAAGGTCTGCGGTCGGTCGGTGACGTTGGTCACGGTGCGGGTGGTCTCGATGGCACCGGGCATGGGATCGACGTAGATGCTCGGGATGTTGAGGTCCACGCGCCCCTGGGGGTCGGCGGCGCTCGCGGCGAACCGTTCAGCCGTCTCGGCGATGGTGAGCATCGGCGCCACAGCGCGGTCCGCGCGGATGCTGCCGGCCCCGCGGTCGAACACGCCGGCGGGGGAGCCGTCCGCGTTGACCACGTCCTGCAGCGACGAGGTCATGAGCGCCGACTTGACCTGACCGGGGGTGAATTCGGGCCGGGCGGCGATCACGAGGGCCGCGACGCCTGCCGCGTGGGGCGACGACATCGAGGTGCCGGCGATGGCCTGGTAGTACTGGCCGTCGGGGCCGGCATCGGGGCTGCTCGGCGCGGGGGTGTTGCCGGCCAGCACCTGGACGCCCGGGGCGGTGATGTCGGGCTTGAGGAACTCTCCGATGGGGCCTCGCGAGCTGAAGCTCGCCATGACGTCGCCCGGGCCGGGGCTCGCCTGCCCGGGACCCCACGAGGCGGTGACGCCGGGGCGGGTCAGGAAGGCGAGAAGCTCGTCGTTGGGTCCCTCGAGGTGGATCGTCGGGAGGAAGTGGTTGTCGGTGGCGGTGTCCTGCAGGGTGGGGTTGTACAGGATCATTCCCGCAGCGTCGCCGAGCAGGGCGTTGTATCCCTTCGCGACGCGGGCGTTGCCGCCTCGCTCGCACGCCACGACCGTGCCGGCGAGCGAGCCGTCGGCGAAGGGCTGCTCGCAGCGGATGCCGCCGGTGTAGCCAGGGACGGCGTCGGCGCGCACCACGGGGGCGTCGGTGACGCCCTGCGTGACGGTCGCGCCGCTCTTGGTCAGCGTGCCGCCGTCGGTGGCGGAGAGCTCGAGGGTCGAGGCGAAGACCCGGTCGAGGGTGGAGGCGGCCACGGTCGTCGTCCAGGGGCCGGCGTGGTTGGCCGTGGACGCCCCGGGGCCGGAGTTGCCGGCCGAGGCGTGCACCGCCACCCCTGCGGCATACGCGTCGAGGAACGCCATCTCCACCGGGTCGGTGTAGACGTTCGCCGACCCGCTGACGGAGTAGTTGATGACGTCGACGCCGTCCAGGATGGTCTGCTCCACGGCGGCGACGAGGTCGGAGTTGTATCCACCGGCTGGGCCGAGTGCCCGGTACGCGATGATCGACGCTCCCGGTGCGATGCCGCTGATGGGGCCGTGGTCGGCGCCGAGCACGAGGGCGCTGTCCACGGCGCTGCCGGCGGCGGTGGTGGCGGTGTGCGTGCCGTGCCCGTCGGAGTCGCGGGCGGAGCAGACGTCAGTGCCGCAGAAGTCGATGGCTCCGGCGGGCTCTTCGGCGAGCACCTGGTAGGCGTCGAGCAACGCGTATGCGCCGACCAGCTTGTCGTTGCAGGCGAAGTCGTCACCGGCGCCCTCCGCGCCGCCGCCGAACTCGCAGGCCCACGGTCCGCCTTCGGGGGTGGGGATGCCGTTGTCTGCGAGCATCGGGTGCTCGGGCCAGATGCCTGAGTCGATGACGCCGACGATGACACCCGCTCCTGCCTGGTCGCGACCGCCGAGGCTCGGCCACACCTTGTCGGCGCCGACGAAGGCCGACCCGTCGTTGTCGAGGCCGTCGGCGTCGTGGGCGTCCGGTCCGGGGGCTTCCTCCGGTGCCGGGGTCTCCTCGGGTGCCGGGGTCTCTTCGGGCGCGGCGGTCTCTTCGGGCGCGGGAGTCTCTTCCGGTGCCGGGGTCTCCTCCGGTGCGGCCGTCTCTTCGGGAACGGCGGTCTCCTCGGGCGCGGGGGTCTCTTCCGGTGCCGGGGTCTCCTCCGGTGCGGGGGTCTCCTCGGGGGCTGCGGTCCCCTGGACGCGCAGGGCGTTGTCCTGCACGGCGGCGACCGTCTCGAGTCCGGCGACGTCCTTCGCGCGGTTGGCGGGGAGGATGATCGACAGACCGCCGTAGACGGTCACATGACGCGACAGCAGTTCGGCACCGGGGACGGCTGCCTGGATCTCGGCGAAGGCGGCATCCAGTTGCTCCTGCACATACGCGGTGTACGCCGAGACATCGCTGTCGGCCACATCGCGGCCGGTGACGGCGGGGCTCGTCGCGGCGAGGCCCTCGATGCCGCCGGCGTAGGCGGCGACCGGGTCGACGTCGACCTTGACCATGATCGCCGTCTGGCCCGAGTCGGTGCGGCCGAGGACGTCGGGGTCGCTCTCGGCGAGCTTGCCCGTGGCTGATCGGGCGTCGGACTCGGCCGGCCCCTCGGGCGAGACCGGGCTTGCGGTGAAGTCGTCGGCGCCGGTGGTCGCGTGGGCGGGGGGAGCGAGCATGACCAGCAGGAGCACCGTCACCCCCAGCGCGGCGAACAGCTGCAGCAAACGCGGGAACGACAGTGATCGAGTCATCCGGGGGGCCTCCGTCAGCGAACCTGGGTGTTCGGTAGGAGAAACCTACGTTTCACCTGAGAGCAAGCGCAATGATGTCCGTGCGGGCTCTCATCGAACTCTCATCTTGCGAGGTCAGTACGCGGAACGCGGGGCATCGTGCTCACGTCGCGCCCACCGTGCGCTGAGGGCTTCCGAGCCGCGGGCGAGGAGCGCGACGTCGGCGTCGACCGCCACGAAGGATGCGCCCGCGTCGAGGTGGCGCTCGGCCACGGCGGGGTCGAACGCGTTGACGCCAACGGGCTTGCCGGCCGCGCGCACCGCCTCGAAGGTGCGCCGGACTGCCGCCGAGACGTCGGGATGCGACTGCTGACCCAGAAGACCCATCGAGGCAGCCAGGTCGGCCGGCCCGACGAAGACGCCGTCGACCCCATCCACGCCGGCGATGTCGGCGGCCGCTTCGACTCCCGCCGCCGTCTCGACCTGGACGAGGAGCGACACATGATCATCGGCGTCGCTCAGATAGTCGTCCACGCGGTTCCACCGTGCGGAGCGGGCCAGCGCCGACCCGACCCCGCGCATTCCGCGGGGCGGGTATCGGACGGCGGCGACGACCGCCCGCGCCTCGTCCGCGCTCGACACCATCGGCACGAGAAGGTTCTGCGCGCCGAGGTCGAGCACCTGCTTGATCGTCACGGGGTCGCCGCTGGGCACACGCACCACCGGCGTGATGGGATACGCGGCCACGGCCTGCAGCTGAGCGAGCACCGATCCGAGCCCGTTGGGCGAGTGCTCCATGTCGATGAGCAGCCAGTCCAGCCCTGACCCGGCGCAGATCTCCGCCACCATCGGCGACCCCGAGCACACCCACATGCCGGCGAGAGGGCGGGATGCCGCGGCGAGATCATGACGGAACGTCGGTGTCAGACGAAGTGGCATGTGATGACTCCCATCGGTCCGTAGTCGCAGCTCACGGTGTCGCCTCGCCCGACCCACACGGGCCGGGTGAAGGATCCCGCCAGGATGATCTCGCCGACCTCGAGCCGTGCGCCGTGCTGGTGCAGCTTGTTCGCGAGCCAGGCCACACCCGCAGCCGGGTGGCCGAGCACGCCGGCGGCGACCCCGGTCTCCTCGATCTCGCTGTTGCGTGAGAGTACGCCCGGCACCCAGCGCAGGTCGATCTCGTCCGGACGCTTCCGGGTGCTGCCGAGCACCATGGCGCCGTAGGCGGCGTTGTCGGCGATGGTGTCGACGATCGTGCGGCCCTCGAGCTCGATGTGGGAGTTGAGGATCTCCAACGCGGGCACCGCGTAGTCGATCGCGCGCAGCGCATCGTCGAGGGTGCAGTCGGGGCCCTCGAGCGGCTCCTTGAGCACGAAAGCCAGTTCCACCTCGACGCGCACGTTCGAGAAGTGGTCGACGGGGATCTCGGCGCCGTCGGCGTAGACAGTGTCGTCGAACATGACGCCGTAGTCGGGCTCCGAGATCCCCGTGGCCTGCTGCATCGCCTTGGAGGTGAGCCCGATCTTGCGCCCCACCAGCCGGCGCCCGGCGGCGAGGTTCTTGTCGCGCCACACGCCCTGGATCGCGTAGGAGTCCTCGACGGTCGCCTCGGGGTGGCGCGCGGTGATGCGGCGGATCACCCCGTGGGTGCGGTCGGCCTCAGCCAGCTCGGTGGCGATCGCCGCGATCGTGTCGGGGGGCAGCATCGGTGTCTCCTTCGGTCTGGTCAGCGTACGAGACGAAACGTGGTTCCGACCGGGGGTCAGAGCTGGTGGCCCAGCTTGCGTTCGCCGTCGCCGGGGCGCGTGTACGAGAAGCCGTCGGCGCCGATCGTCACGGCCATCTCGCTGCTGTCGGTGCGCGCGACCACGGGCTGCGGATTGCCGTCGAGGTCGAGCACGAGGGAGGCCTCGGTGTACCAGGACGGCACGACCGGGTTCCCCCACCAGTCGCGGCGCTGGTTGTCGTGCACGTCCCAGGTGATGACCGGGTTGTCGGGGTCGCCGGTGTAGTAGTCCTGCGTGTAGATCTCCACGCGGTGCCCGTCGGGGTCGCGCAGGTACAGGTAGAACGCGTTGGAGACGCCGTGGCGGCCGGGACCGCGCTCGATGGCATCCGATCGGCGGAGGGCTCCGAGCTTGTCGCAGATCGCGAGGATGTTGTGCTTCTCGTGCGTCGCGAAGGCCACGTGGTGCATACGGGGGCCGTCGCCGCCGGTCATGGCGGTGTCGTGCACGGTCGGCTTGCGGCGCATCCACGCGGCGTACACGGTGCCCTCGTCGTCCTGGATGTCCTCCGTCACACGGAAGCCGAGGTCCTGCATGAACTTCACGGCACGGGGGACGTCGGGGGTCACCTGGTTGAAGTGGTCCAGGCGCACCAGCTCACCGGGGGTGTGCAGGTCGTAGCGCCAGGCGAGGCGCTCGACGTGCTCGGTCTGGAAGAAGAACTCGTAGGGGAAGCCCAGCGGGTCCTCCACGCGCACGGCGTCGCCGATGCCCTTGACGAAGCCCTCGGGGCGGCGCTCGACGCGGCATCCGAGCTCGGTGTAGAACGCGACCGCCTTGTCGAGGTCCTCCGCCGACCGCACGCGGTACGAGAACGCGGCGACCGCGGCGACGTCGCCCTTGCGCAGCACCAGGTTGTGGTGGATGAACTCCTCCGTCGAGCGGAGGTAGATCGCGTCGTCGTCCTCCTCGGTCACGTACAGCCCGAGCACGTCGACGTAGAACTCGCGGGATGCCGCGAGGTCGGTCACCACGAGCTCCATGTAGGCGCAGCGCAGGATGTCCGGGGCCGGAACCGACGGGGTCGGCACCGGGTCGTCGGTGTGGATGGGGGCTTCCTGGGAGACGTAGAACCCCGAGGAGGTCAGGGTCATGTCGTCGCGGTGGGTCATGTCAGCGTCCTTGCTATCCGGGCGGAGTGGGTCAGTTCTTGCCGAAGGTGGGGTTGTGCACCGCGCCGAGGGTGATGTGCACGGCCTGCTGGTCGGTGTAGAAGTCGATCGAGCGGTAGCCGCCCTCGTGGCCGAGGCCGGAGGCCTTGACGCCGCCGAAGGGCGTCCGCAGGTCCCGCACGTTGTTGGAGTTCAGCCACACCATCCCCGCGTCTACCGCCTGCGAGAAGTTGTGGGCGCGCTTGAGGTCGTTGGTCCACACGTAGGCGGCCAGGCCGTACTTGGTGTCGTTGGCCAGCGCCAGCGCCTCCTCGTCGGTGTCGAACGGGGTGATCGCGACGACGGGTCCGAAGATCTCCTCCTGGAAGATGCGGGCCTCGGGCGCCACGTCGGCGAAGACGGTGGGGGCGACGAAGTTGCCGAAGGCGAAATCCTCCGGCTGGCCGCCGCCGGCGACCAGGCGCCCCTCGGTCTTGCCGATCTCGATGTAGCCCATGACTTTCTCGAAATGCTCGGGGTGCACGAGCGCTCCGACCTCGGTGGCCGGGTCGTGCGGGTAGCCGACCTTCACGCGGCGGGCCTGGGCGGCGTAGCGCTCGACGAACGCGTCGTAGATCTCGCGCTGCACGAGGATGCGGCTGCCTGCGGTGCAGCGCTCGCCGTTGAGGGAGAAGACGCCGAAGATCGTGGCATCCACCGCAGCGTCGAGGTCGGCGTCGGCGAAGACGACCGCCGGCGACTTGCCGCCGAGCTCCATCGACAGGCCCTTGAGGTAGGGCGCGGCGTTGCCGAAGATGATCTGCCCGGTGCGGCTCTCGCCCGTGAACGAGATGAGGGGCACGTCGGGGTGCTTGACCAGTGCGTCGCCGGCATCCTCGCCCAGGCCGTTGACGAGGTTGAACACGCCCTGCGGGAGCCCCGCCTCCTCGAAGATGCCGGCCCAGAGCGACGCCGACAGCGGGGTGAACTCGGCGGGCTTGAGCACGACGGTGTTGCCGGTGGCCAGCGCCGGGGCGAGCTTCCACGACTCAAGCATGAACGGGGTGTTCCACGGGGTGATGAGCCCGGCCACGCCGATCGGCTTGCGGTTGACGTAGTTGATCTGGCGTCCCGGCACCTTGAAGGTGTCGTCGGACTGCGCCACGATCAGGTCGGCGAAGAAGCGGAAGTTCTCGGCGGCGCGGCGGGCCTGGCCGAGGGCCTGCGTGATCGGCAGGCCGGAGTCGAAGGATTCCAGCTCCGCCAGCCGGGCATCGCGCGCCTCCACGAGGTCGGCGATGCGGTGGAGCACCCGCGAGCGCTCGCGGGGGAGCATCTTGGGCCACGGGCCCTCGGTGAACGCGCGCCGGGCGGCGGTGACGGCCAGGTCGATGTCGGCCTTCTTGCCGGCGGCGGCCGTGACGTAGACCTCGTTGGAGACCGGCTCGAGCACGTCGAAGGTGTCGCCGTCGACGGAGTCGGTGAACGCCCCGTCGATGTAGTGGCGGATGCGGTCGGGCAGATCGGCGGGGACGTGGCGCCGGTCCAGCGCGGGTGCGTCGGTCATGTCGGTTCCTCCAGGTCGTCGGAAAGGTCAGAACGCCGGGAGACGCAGGGTCTCGTCGGGGTGCTCGTGGATCATGTAGGCGTCGAGGGTCGTCGCCCGGTGCCGGCGGGCGGCCTGCTCGATCTCGCCCAGCGGGGCGGAGGTCTCGATGAGACGCAGGATCTCCTCGTGCTCGCGCACCGATTCCTGCGCGCGACCGGGGACGAAGGTGAAGGTCGAGTCGCGCAGGTGACCGAGCCTCGCCCACTCCGCCTGCACGAGTTCGAGCATGCGGGGGTTGGCGCACTTGGCGAAGAGGATCTCGTGGAAGCGCTGGTTCAGCGCGGTGAATGCCCGCGGCTCGAAGTCGGACAGGCGCCTCACCATCTGCTCGTTGACCGCGCGAGCCTCGCGGATGTCGGACTCGGTGATGGCGCGGGATGCCAGCGCGGTCGCCGTGCCCTCCAGCACGCTCAGCGCCTGCATGCTGTAGCGGTACTGGGAGTCGTCGACCATCGCCACGTGCGCGCCGACGTTGCGCTCGAAGGTCACCAGCCCTTCTGCTTCGAGCTGGCGAATGGCCTCGCGCACCGGCACGACGCTCATGTCGAGCTCACTGGCGATGGAGCCGAGCACGAGACGGTAGCCGGGGGTGAACTCCTGGCCGGCGATGCGCTCCTTGATCCACTGGTAGGCCCGCTGGGACTTGCTGACGGCATCCATGTCAGGAGCCCGTCCGCTCGGCGTCGTATCGGGCGCGCCACTGCGCGTTCATCGGGAAGAGCCCGTCGATGGGGTGCCCTGCGGCGACCTGGGTGGCGACCCAGGCGTCTTCGTCCTCCTGCGCGAGCGCCGCGTCGGCCACCTCCTGCGCGATGGCGGGCGGGAGCACGATCACGCCGTCGGCGTCGCCGACGATGATGTCGCCGGGCAGCACCGTCGTGCCGCCGCAGGCGACGGCGACGTCGGTCTCCCACGGCACGTGCTTGCGGCCGAGGACGGCGGGGTGCGCGCCGGCGGAGTACACCGGGATGCCGACGGCCGCGACCGCCTCGGCGTCGCGGACGCCGCCGTCGGTGACGATGCCGGCCGCGCCGCGGGCGTGCGCGCGGATCGCGAGGATGTCGCCGAGGGTCCCGGACCCCGCTTCGCCGCGCGCCTCGATGACGATGACTTCGCCCTCGGCGACGGCGTCGAACGCCCGCTTCTGCGCGTTGTACCCGCCGCCGTGCGCGGCGAAGAGGTCTTCGCGGCCCGGGACGAAGCGCAGTGTCTTGGCGGTGCCGATGAGCTTGCGGTCGGGGTGGGTGGGACGCACGCCGTCGACGGTCACGTTGTTCAGGCCGCGCTTGCGCAGCTGCTGCGACAGGGCGGCGACGGGGATGCGTTCGAGCTGGCCGCGCAGTTCGGGGTCGAGGCCGCGGGCGGCAAGCCCTGCTTCCTCGCGAGAGCCCCATGCCTCTTCGCGCTGGGTGTCGTCGACGGCAGGCAGCGTGCCCAGCGCCGGGTCGAACGACACGGCGGGTCCGGCGACGACGGTCGTGGTGAGGCGGCCGGAGGTGGCTCCGGACTCGGGGTCATCCACCTCGACCTCCACGACGTCGCCCGGCTCGATGACCGACGAGCCCGCCGGCGTGCCGGTGAGGATGACATCGCCCGGCTCCAGGGTGAAGTGCTGGGACAGGTCGGCGACGAACTGGGCCAGCGGGAAGATGAGATCGGCCGTCGTCCCCTCCTGCCGCAGCTCGCCGTTGACCCAGGCGCGCACGCGCAGTCCAGTGGGGTCGACGGAGCGCGCGTCGATGAGGTCGCGGCCGATGGGGGTGAACCCGTCGCCGCCCTTGGAGCGCACATTCGAGCCCTTGTCGGCCTCGCGCAGGTCGTACAGGCCCAGGTCGTCGGCGGCGGTGACCCAGCCGACGTGCTCCCAGGCGCGGGCGAGGGGGACGCGACGGGCGGTGGTGCCGATGACGAGCGCGATCTCGGCCTCGAAGGCCAGCAGCTCGGTGCCCTGCGGTCGCTCCACCGTGCCACCGGATGCGGCGACGGAACTGGATGCCTTGAAGAAGTACGACGGGGCGGCCGGGCGGCGCCCGCGCTGAGCGGCGCGCGATTCATAGCTCAGGTGCACGGCGATGATCTTGCCGGGGCGGCCGGGAAGGCCGGCGAACCGGGGATCGGTGGTGGTGTCGATAGTCATGAGCTCCCTCGCCCTTGCGTCGTATTCGAAATCGTATATGATCATGCCACCGCCGGCAACCCCGGAGGACCCGACACAAGACAGAGCCGTCACCCCCTGGGAGTCACAACGATGAGTCACCCCACGCCCACCTCGGGCTTCACCCCTACCGGCACGATCGCCGTCGCGAAGGACCGCAGGAGGGTTGTCTTCGCCACGGTCGTCGGTACCACCGTCGAGTGGTACGACTTCTTCCTCTACGCCTCCGCCGCGGGCCTGATCTTCGGCCAGCTGTTCTTCGCCCCCGCCGGCGAGGAGTTCGCGCAGATCCTCTCTTTCATCACGGTGGGCATCAGCTTCCTGTTCCGCCCGCTCGGCGCCTTCCTCGCCGGGCACCTCGGTGACAAGTACGGTCGCCGCCTGGTACTGATGCTCACCCTCATGCTGATGGGCGTCGCGACCACTCTCGTCGGTCTGCTGCCGACGTATGCCGCGATCGGCATCGCCGCCCCCGCCCTGCTGATCTTCCTGCGCATCCTGCAGGGCATCTCCGCGGGTGGCGAATGGGGCGGCGCGGTGCTCATGGCCGTCGAGCACGCACCCAAGGGCAAGCGCAGCCTGTTCGGTGCCTCGCCGCAGATCGGCGTGCCGCTGGGTCTGCTGCTGGCCAGCGGCATGCTCGGCCTCATGGCCGTCATCGCTCCAGGGGACGCCTTCCTCGAGTGGGGCTGGCGCATTCCGTTCCTGCTGTCGTTCGTGCTGATCCTCATCGGCTACTACGTGCGCAAGAAGGTCGAGGAGAGCCCGGTGTTCACCGAGCTCGCCGAGCGCAAGGAGCAGACGCGCATGCCGATCGTGCAGCTGTTCCGCAAGCACGCGCTGCTCGTGATCATCGCTGCACTCGTCTTCGCCGGCAACAACGCCATCGGCTACATGACCACCGGTGGCTACATCCAGCGCTACGCGACCGACCCCGAGGGTCCGGTCGGTCTGCAGACCGCCGACGTGCTGGGCGCGGTGACGATCTCCGCCGTGTCGTGGCTCGTCTTCACCTGGATCGCCGGCTGGGCGGGCGACAAGATCGGCCGCCGCAACACGTACCTCGTCGGCTGGGGGCTGCAGCTCGCGGGCGTGTTGGCCCTGTTCCCGCTGGTGAACACCGGCAGCATCGAGCTGCTCACCCTGGGGCTCGTGCTCCTGACCGCCGGCCTCGGATTCACCTACGGGCCGCAGGCGGCGCTGTACGCCGAGCTGTTCCCGGCATCCATCCGGTTCTCGGGGGTGTCGATCTCGTACGCGATCGGCGCGATCCTCGGTGGTGCGTTCGCTCCGACGATCGCGCAGGCGCTCGTGCAGGCGACGGGGTCGACCGATGCCGTGACTTTCTACCTCGTCGGCATGACCCTGCTCGGGCTGGTGGCCACGTTGCTGCTGCGCGACCGCAGCGGCATTCCCCTCGGACCCGACCACGAGGAGGAGCAGGCCAAGAGCCCGATCTACGGGCTGTCGAGGGCCTGACCCGCTGATGCGGAGGGCCCGGATGCCGCAGCATCCGGGCCCTCCGTCGTCACCCGTCCAGGGCCTCGCGGATCGCGTCGGCCGAGCGTTGCAACCGCTGCGCGATGGTTGCGGGGTCGGCCTGGCCGCCCACATGCACGACGGCGATCGCCGCGGGGCGGGCCGGCGCGCGCAGTCGCAGCGGCACGGCCACCGACCGCACCGTCGGGATCACCTCGTCGGCGCTGATGGCGTAGCCGCGCTCGGCGGCGGCGGTGACCTGGTCGACGAGCGCCGCCGGCAGCGGCAGCGGCACCGGCCAGTGGTCGGGAGCCAGGGTCGACAGGATCGCCTTGCTCGGCGCGCCGACGGTGATCGGATGCCGCGCCCCGGGGCGCTGCACCACCGACGCCACGGCATGTCGCGGCTCGACGCTGGCGAGCGTGACGCACTGGTCGTGATCGAGCACGGCGAGGAAGCACGTCATGCCGAGCTCGTTGGCGACCGCGGTGAGCTCGGGGAGGGCCTCGGCCTGCAGGTCGTGGGCCACGCCGGCGGCCAGGGCGGCCAGGCGCGCGCCGAGCGTCAGCCGGCCGGAGGCGTCGCGGGAGACCAAGCCGTGGTCCTCCAGGGTGCGCACCAGCCGGTAGGCCACCGAGCGGTGCACCTCCAGGCGCGCTGCGACCTCGTCGATCGTGAGCGGCTCCGAGGCGTCTGCGAGCACTTCCAGAATGCGGATGCCGCGGCTCAGGGTCTGCGATGCGGGGGACTCGGGCACGGGCATCCTCTCCGCCGGAGCTTGCCGAGCGGCATCCGGTCGTATACGATCTGTTCAATAGTAGAACGACGTGTTCGAATATAGAACACGATGACGACGGCGTCAACGCATGACGTCGCGTCCGAGGAAGGAATCGACGACGATGCAGTTCCACCACCACGGCTATGTCTCCACCGACCCGCGCGTGCAGCCCGCGGCGGGAACGGGCCTCGACCGGCCCGCCGAGCTTCCCGACGAGATGGACGTGCTCATCGTCGGCTCAGGGCCGGCCGGCATGCTGCTGGCCGCACAGCTGGCTCAGTACCCGTCCGTGACGACCCGCATCGTCGAGCGCCGTCCCGGCCGCCTCGCGATCGGGCAGGCCGACGGCATCCAGGCGCGCAGCGTCGAGACGTTCCAGGCCTTCGGCTTCGCCGAGCGCATCACCGCCGAGGCCTATCGCATCAGCGAGATGAACTTCTGGGCGCCGGACACCGCCGACCGCTCTCGGATCGTCCGCACCGCGCGCGCCGACGACGACCCGCATGGCATCAGCGAGTTCCCGCACCTCATCGTCAACCAGGCCCGTGTGCTGGACTACTTCGGAGAGGTCGCCGCGACCTCGCCGGGGCGGATCACCCCCGACTACGGCTGGGAGTTCGTCTCGCTCGAGGTCGGCGAGGGGGAGCGCCCGGTCACCGTCACCCTGGAGCGCACCGACGGGCCCGACGCCGGCGAGCAGCGCACGGTGCGCGCACGGTACGTCGTCGGCTGCGACGGCGCGCGCAGCAAGGTGCGCCAGGCCATCGGACGCCGGCACATCGGCGACCAGTCCCGGCACGCGTGGGGCGTCATGGACGTGCTGGCCGTCACCGACTTCCCCGACATCCGCATCAAGTGCGCCATTCAGTCCGAGCACGGCAGCATCCTGCACATCCCCCGCGAGGGCGGACACCTCTTCCGCATGTACGTCGACCTGGGCGAGGTGCCCGAAGGTGACAACGGCAAGGTGCGCACGACCCCGCTGGAGACGATCATCGCCAAGGCCAACGCGATCCTCGGGCAGTACACGCTCGAGGTGAAGGACGTCGCCTGGTGGTCGGTGTACGAGGTCGGGCACCGCGTGACCGACAAGTTCGACGACATCGATCCCGGACAGGACGGCACCCCGCACGTGTTCATCTGCGGCGACGCCTGCCACACGCACAGCGCCAAGGCGGGCCAGGGCATGAACGTGTCGATGCAGGACGGGTTCAACCTCGGCTGGAAGCTCGGCTCGGTGCTCACCGGCCGGGCGCCCGAGGCCCTCCTGTCGACGTACTCCGCCGAGAGGCAGGAGATCGCGCAGAACCTCATCGACTTCGACAAGGAGTGGTCGAGCCTCATGGCCAAGAAGCCCGAGGAGTTCGACAGCCCCGAGGAGCTCGCCGAGTTCTACACGGCCACGGCGGAATTCCCCGCCGGGTTCATGACGCAGTACCGGCCGTCGATGATCGTCGGCGAGGCGACCCACCAGGACCTCGCCACGGGCTTCCCCGTGGGCAAGCGGTTCACCTCGGCGCCGGTGGTGCGCATCGGCGACGCGGTGCCCGCTCACCTCGGCCACCACGCCCGGGCCGACGGCCGCTGGCGCATCTACGCCTTCGCCGACCGCGACGCCTCGGCCCTGCGGGCGTGGGCGGACTGGCTGGCGACGGCATCCGACTCGCCGGTCGTGCGCTTCACCCCGGCCGAGGCCGACCTCGACGCCGTGTTCGACGTGAAGGCCGTCTACCAGCAGGACCACTCCGAGGTGGAGATGGCGGACATCCCGGCGGTGTTCCTGCCGCGGGTGGGGCCTTTCGGGCTGATCGACTACGAGAAGATCTACGCCGCCCGCGGCGACGACGACATCTTCGAGCGGCGCGGCATCGACCGCGGCGGCGCGGTCGTGGTGGTGCGGCCGGACCAGTACGTCGCGCACGTGCTGCCGCTGAGTGACCGCCAGGAGCTGGCGGACTTCTTCGCGCAGCACATGCGGGAGCCGGCGGCCGTCCCGGCCTGACCCGGGCGGCTTTCGTCGGCGCCGTTGGCGTTGCCGAAACAAGGGGATCTGCCGGAATGCGGATGTCGGCGGCGAGTCCGTCCTCGTTTCGGCGGATCCCCGCATATCGGCGCACCCGCGACGGGAGAGCTCCGCCCCGTCAGGAGTTCACGCGGATGATCTCCTGCTGGTACGGGGCGATGACCGACGACGAGATGCGCAGGTCCAGCAGCAGATAGGGGCGCTCGGATGCCGGCTGGGCCGCCCATTCCGCCAGCGCCTCCAGGTCGGCCAGCTTGCGCACGACCACACCGCGCGCACCGACGGCGGATGCGAGGCCGGCGAAGTCCACGTCGGGGATCATCATCGGGCCGCGGGCGACG
Organism: Microbacterium sp. zg-Y818; assembly: GCF_030246905.1. Lineage (NCBI taxonomy): Bacteria > Bacillati > Actinomycetota > Actinomycetes > Micrococcales > Microbacteriaceae > Microbacterium > Microbacterium sp. zg-Y818. The sequence continues at coordinate 581,694 of NZ_CP126741.1, forward strand.
CCTTTCAGGCCGTACAGGTTCACCTCGGCGCCGTACGCGCCGTCGTTCCACACCACCGCGAGCCCCCGCCCACCGGCGACGCGCACCGCGGACTCGAGGTCGGCCAGCGCCATGAGGCCGCCGCCGTCGCCGGTGGTGAGCACCACCGTGGCATCCGGCTGCGCCAGCGCCGCGCCGGGCACGCTCGGAAAGCCCAGACCGATCGACTGGAAGGCGGTGCCGATCATCATCATGCGGTCGGGCGACGCAACCGGCCAGTACATGTTCGCCCAGCCGATGAAGTGCCCGCCGTCCGAGACCACGACGCGGTTCTCCGGCAGCAGCTCGCCGATGCGCGCAGCCGCCGCGCGGGGGTCGAGGCGGCCGTCGGCGGCGAACTCCTCGCCGGCCCGCTGGGTGCGCAGCGCGGCGATGTCGACGCTCTCTCGCCAGCCGGACGGTGCGGCGCCGAGCCCCGTCACAGCGGTGGCGAGGGCATCGGCCACCACAGCGGCGTCGCCGCGGATGAACCCGCCGACGTGCGGGTGGGTCGCCGCGGGTGCGGTGTCGACCTGGACGACGCGGGTGCCCGGTGCGAACAGGTCGCCGAAGCGCATCGTGAACTGGTTCAGCGACGCCCCGAACACCACTGCGACGTCGGCGTCGCGCACAAGCTCCATCGCGCCCTCGGCCCCGAATCCGCCGGTGACGCCGAGGTCGTATTCCGGGCGGGGGAAGACGCCCCGCCCGAGCGCGGTCGTCGCCGTCACCGCACCGGTGGCGTCGGCGAGGCGACCGAGTGCCGCGCCGGCGCCCGAGACCCACGCGCCGCGGCCGGCCAGCAGCAGCGGGCGGCGGGCGCCGGCCAGCGCGCGGGCGAGGTCGTCCACGGCGGCGCGGGCGAAGGGTCCAGGCTGCAGGGGCGCCGGCAGCACCGGCTCCGGCGCCGTCGGGATCGGCCCCGCCTCACGGGTGGCCACGTCGTAAGGGATCGCCAGCACCGTCGGCACCCGGTAGGTCAGGGCGTGCTCGATGGCGATGACGGTGGTCGCGGCGGCATCCGTCCGACCCACGGTGTATGTGCGGGCGCCGACGGCCGCCGCCAGCGCGATCTGGTCGACGTCCCAGGGGCGCGGCCCAGAGGTGGGCTCGTCGCCGACGACGAGCACCAGCGGCACGTGCGCCTGAACGGCCTCGGCCAGTGCGGTGAGGGTGTTGGTGAACCCGGCGCCGTACGTCGCGGTCGCGGCGGCCAGGCGCCCCGAGGCGCGGTGGTAGGCGTCGGCGGCGACGACGGCGCCCGCCTCGTGACGGACGGCAGTGAACGAGGCGTCGGTGTCGCGAACGATGGCGTCGAGGAACCAGGCGTTGCCGTTGCCCATCAACCCGAAGACGTGATCGATGTGGGCGGCGAGAGTGACGGCGACGTGCGCGGAGACGGAGGGCATGGGTGGTGCTCCAGGTACAGGGACGGTGATCGGATGCCGTATGTGTCTGGCCCGCCCGCCCGCGACCGTCGTCGGTCGCGGGCTTCCGGGTGGCTGCGTGCCCCTTTTTCGGGCACCGGCGGCGCACGGCCGCCGGACGTCACCGAGTATAGGGTCATTTGCGCGGGGATCGTATACGATCATGGGGACGTGTGTGTGCGGCATCCGACGACGAAGGAGTCCTAATGACTGACGACCGCGAAACCGAGCTGCTGGCCTCCGTTCCAGAGGGCCTGTTCATCGACGGGGCCTGGCGTGCGGCATCGGACGGCGGCACGCTCGACGTCGTCGACCCCGCCACCGGCAATGTGGTGAAGACCATCGCCAGCGCCTCGGTCGCCGACGGTGTGGCCGCCTTGGATGCCGCTGACGCGGCGTTCCCGGCCTGGGCGGCGACCCCCGCCCGTGAGCGGGCGGAGATCCTCCGCCGGGCCTTTGACCTGCTGCAGGAGCGGAAGGAGGACTTCGCGCTTCTGATGACCCTCGAGATGGGAAAGCCCCTCGCCGAGGCGCGCGGTGAAGTCGCCTACGGTGGCGAGTTCCTGCGGTGGTTCAGCGAGGAGGCGGTGCGCGCGAACGGCCGTTACGGGGCGAACCCCGAGGGCACCGGCCGCATGATCGTCACGCAGCACCCCGTCGGACCGTGCTTCCTCATCACGCCGTGGAACTTCCCGCTCGCGATGGCGACCCGCAAGATCGCGCCCGCGCTCGCCGCCGGCTGCACCGTGGTCGTCAAGCCCGCCGCGCTGACGCCCCTGACCACCCTCGCCTTCGCGAAGCTGCTGGAGGACGCGGGGCTTCCCGCCGGCGTCGTCAACGTCGTCACGACGCGATCCTCGGGTCCGCTGTCGGACGCGATCATCGCCGACCCGCGCCTGCGCAAGCTCTCGTTCACCGGCTCCACCCCGGTGGGCGTCTCGCTGCTGGAGAAGGCGGCGAAGGGGGTGCTCCGCACGTCCATGGAACTCGGCGGCAACGCCCCGTTCATCGTCTTCGACGACGCCGACCTCGACAAGGCCGTCGACGGGGCGATCGCGGCGAAGTTCCGCAACATCGGCCAGGCCTGCACCGCCGCCAACCGCTTCATCGTGCACCGCGGTGTGGTCGACGAGTTCGCGCGCCGCGTCACCGAGCGCGTCGAGTCGTTCCGTGTGGGCCGCGGCACCGAGGAGGGGGTCGTCATCGGCCCGCTCATCGACGACAAGGCCGTGGCCAAGACCGGCGAGCTGGTGGCCGACGCGGTCGAACGCGGCGCGACGCTGCGCGCCGGCGGCGAGCCCATCGATCGGCCCGGCTCGTTCTTCGCCGCGACCGTGCTCAGCGACGTGCCCGCCGGAAGCGACATCCTGCGCGAAGAGATCTTCGGTCCGGTGCTGGCGATCGTCCCGTTCGACGACGAGGACGACGCCGTGCGCATCGCCAACGACACCGAGTACGGGCTGGTGTCGTACGTCTACACCGAGAGCCTCAGCCGGGGGCAGCGCATGATCGAGCGCCTGCAGACCGGGATGATGGGGCTCAATGTCGGCGTGGTCTCCAACGCGGCGGCGCCCTTCGGCGGCTGGAAGATGTCGGGCCTCGGACGCGAGGGCGGCGCCGAGGGCATCCACGAGTACCTGCAGACGAAGTACACCCTCACGGCGAACCCGTTCGGCTGAGGCCCCAACTCCTCAAGGCGGCATCCCCCATGATGGGGCCATGGATGCCGCCACCCTCCGCCGCGAGCGCCTGCGTTCGCACCGACTGAGCGCGCCGGCGGCCAGCGTCGCCGATGCGGCATCCCACATGCTCGCCGTGCAGGCCCAGGAGTTCTGCGGAGGCCGGTGGGCGCTGGCCGCCCGCACCCGCGGCGCGCCGGCCCTGAGCGACGTCGACGCCGCCTTCGACCGCGGCGAGATCGTGCGCACGTGGACCATGCGCGGCACGATCCACATCGTGCCCGCGCGGGACCTCGGCTGGGTGCTGGCGGTCACCGGCCCACGTCAGCGCCAGCAGGCGGCTGGGGTGCACCGGTCCGAGGGCATAGACGACGCCGAGGCGCTGCGGGCGGAGCGCGCCGTCCGCGCGGCGCTCCGCGGCGGCGGACGGCTCACGCGCGCCGAGATCTTCGCCGTGCTCGAAGCGGCGGGCGTGTCGACGGCCGGGCAGCGGGGTTACCACCTGCTCGTCGTGCTCTCGACGCGGCTGGTGATCTGCCAAGGGCCCGTCGTCGCGCGCGAGGGACTGCCGACGCGGGAGCAGCGTTTCGTGCTGGTGGAGGAGTGGGCGCCCGATCAGGTGGCGCCGGCCGAGCCGCTGGCGGAGTTCTTCCGTCGGTTCGTCGCCTCGCACGGTCCGGCCGGGCCGCGCGACTTCACCTGGTGGTCTGGTCTTCCCCTGGGCGTCGCGCGTCGGGCCGCCGATGCCGCAGCCGAGGACGTCGAAGTGGTAGCCGAGCGTGCGGGCGAACAGCTGTACCTCAGCCGCTCCCGCGCCCCGCGGCGTCTGCTGTCAGCGCCCCGCATCCTGGCGCTCCCGCCGTTCGAGGAGTCCTATATCTCCTACGCGGATCGCACCGTGGCCTGCCCCGCCCCGTTGCTCGGAGAGGTCGGGCCGGCCAAGAACGGCATCGTCAAGCCCATCCTCGTCGCCGAAGGGGAGGTCGTGGGGGTGTGGTCGACGTCGGTGGCGGCCAGCCGGCAAGCCCGGCTCCCGGTGGCGCGGGTCCTGGCGCCCGATCGGGTCGAGGCGCCCGAGGTCGACGCCGCGTTGGCCCGCTTCTCACACTTCCTCGGCCGCTGAGGCGGGCGCCGGCGCTCAGCCCTGCGCGTGCCGCTCGAGGAAGTCGTACACCTCGTTGTCGTCGACGCCCGGGAAGGCCCCCCGCGGCAAGGGCGAGAACATCTGCATGTGCACGCGGGCGCTCGGCCACGCCTTGCCCTCCCAGCGCGCGGCGACGTCAGCCGGCGGGCGTCGGCAGCAGGCCTCGTCAGGACACGACGACGACACCCGCTTGGGCGTCTCGCGGCCGCGGAACCACCGAGCGTCGTCGAAGGGCACCCCGACGGTGATCGAGAACTCCCCGTCGGACGTGGTGCCGGTCTGCGTCGAACACCAGAAGGTCCCGGCCGGTGTGTCGGTGTACTGATAGTGCTCGGTGGTGCGGTTCTGCTCCTCGAACGCCGATCGCGCCAGGAACCGGCGGCACACCACCTGCCCCTCGACGGCCCCCGTCACATCCATCGGCAGCGGAAGCCCGTCGTTCTCGTACACGCGTGAGATGGCGCCGTTCCCATCCACGCGCAGGAAGTGCAGCGCAATGTCGAGGTGGGTGGTCAGCAGGTTGGTCATGCGCATGCCGGCGGCTTCGTGGGTGACGCCGAACGCGTCGCGGAAGTCCTCGACGGCGAGGTTGCGGTCACGCTTGGCCTGCTGCAGGAAGGCGACGGATGCCGCCTGGGGCATGAGGCAGCAGGCTGCGTAGTAGTTGATCTCCAGCCGCTGCTGCAGGAAGTCCGCGTAATCGGTGGGCTGACGGTGGCCGAGCAGTCGGTGGGCCATGGCCTGCAGCGCCATCGAGCGCAGTCCGTGGCCGCCGGGGATGGATGCCGGGGGGAGGTAGATGCGCCCGTTCTCAAGATCGGTCACCGACCGGACCGAGCTCGGCAGGTCTCCGGCGTAGATGAGCTCGAACCCCAGCTGGGATGCCATGATGCTCACCGTCCGGTGGGTGAGCGCCCCCGCGACGTGACCGGCGGCCTTCAGCTGCTTCTCGGCCAGGGCCTCGATCTCAGGCAGATGGTTCGCCTGCTCCCGCATCGCCAGCCGCAGCTCAGTGTTCGCGCGCCGTGCCTCTTCGGGCGTCGCGATGGCCTCGCGCTCCCGCCGCTGCAGCTCGCGGTGCAGGCCCAGGAGCGACTCGAGGGTCTCGTCCGGCGTGCCCTTGGTGACCTTCACCGGCGGCACACCGAGACGACGGAACACCGTGCTCGCCTGCGCGCGGTCGAGTTCGATCTCGAGCGCGGCGCGCCGGTTCGGCGGCTCTGCTGACAGCAGCTCGGCGACCTCGGTCCCTGTGGCCTCGGCGATGGCCTGCAGCAGGGACAGCTTGGGCTCGCGCTTGCCGTTCTCGATCAGGCTCAGCTGGCTGCCCGCCACGCCCACGAGCGCCCCCAGCTCATCGAGGGTGAAGCCGCGCGTGAGGCGGTGGTGACGGATCCGGTGACCGAGCGTCGTCAGTTCCAGGGAGGATGGGGGCATTCCTTGATGCTAGCGAAAGAATCGCGATTCTTGCGTGCCCGAGTCGCTGTAAGAGTGCGCCGCACCCCGGCATCCTGAAGGTATCGCCGCAGAAGGAGAGACCATGGCACTCGCAGACATCTTCGCCCGCCCCGCCACGACCGCGGTGCGCCGGGTGCCCACAGCGGTACCGAACGGCAAGCGCCCCGCCCTCAGCGGTGAGGCGGCCGAAGCCCTCTTCGCATGGGTGGACGAGATCGCCGCACTCACGCAGCCCGACCGCATCCACTGGGTGGACGGGTCGGCGGCCGAGAACGACGCGCTCCTGCACGAGATGGTCGCCGAGGGAAAGCTGATCAAGCTGAACCCCGAGTGGCGGCCGGGCTCCTACCTGGCGCGCTCGCACCCGAGCGACGTCGCGCGCACCGAGGGGCGCACCTTCATCGCCTCCGAGCGCGAGGAAGACGCCGGACCCACCAACAACTGGGTCGCCCCCGACGAGATCCGCGCCACGATCACGCCGCTGTTCGCCGGCTCGATGCGCGGACGCACGATGTACGTCGTGCCCTTCTCGATGGGCGCCGTCGGCGGGCCCCTGTCGCACATCGGCGTGCAGATCACCGACAGTGCCTACGCCGTGGCATCCATCGGCATCATGACCAAGGTCGGCCGGAGTGTCGTCGACGAGATCGCCGCCGGCAAGCACTGGGTGAAGACGGTGCACTCGGTCGGTGCGCCCCTGGCCCCGGGCGAGCAGGACGTCGCCTGGCCCTGCAACGACGACAAGTACATCGTGCATTTCCCCGACACCCTCGAGGTCTGGTCGTACGGCTCCGGCTACGGCGGCAACGCGATCCTGGCGAAGAAGTGCTTCGCGCTGCGCATCGCCTCGGTGATCGGCCGCAACGAGGGGTGGCTCGCCGAGCACATGCTGCTCATCCGGGTGATCGACCCGAAGGGCAAAGCGTTCCACATCGCCGCGGCCTTCCCGTCGGCGTGCGGCAAGACGAACCTCGCCATGCTCCGCCCCACCCTCCCCGGTTACCGGGTCGAGACCCTGGGCGACGACATCACCTGGATCCGCCCCGGCGAGGACGGGCGCCTGTGGGCCATCAACCCCGAGGCGGGCTTCTTCGGCGTCGCCCCCGGCACGGGTGAGTCGACGAACGTCACCGCGGTGGAGACCCTGTGGGGCAACACGATCTTCACCAACGTCGCGCTGCGTCCCGACGGCGACGTGTGGTGGGAAGGGCTCACCGATGAGGCGCCCGCTCACCTGACCGACTGGGAGGGGAATCCCTGGACCCCCGACAGCGGCCGCCCGGCGGCGCACCCCAACTCCCGCTTCACGGTCGCCGCGGCCCAGTGCCCGCAGATCGCCGCGGACTGGGACGCTCCCGAGGGCGTGCCGCTGGATGCCATCCTCTTCGGCGGCCGGCGGGCGACGAACGTGCCGCTCGTGGTCGAGGCCACCGATTGGGCACACGGAGTGTTCCTGGGGTCCAACATCTCGTCCGAGCGCACCGCGGCCGCCGAGGGGACCGTCGGAGAGCTCCGTCGCGACCCCTTCGCGATGCTGCCCTTCTGCGGCTACAACATGGCCGACTACTTCGCGCACTGGCTCAAGGTCGGTCAGCAGGTGCGATTCGACCGGGCGCCGCGCATCTTCCAGGTCAACTGGTTCCGCAAGGGCGCCGACGGCCGCTTCCTGTGGCCGGGCTTCGGTGACAACTCCCGCGTGATCGACTGGATCGTCCGTCGCGTGCAGGGCACGGTGCCGGCCGTCGACAGCCCCATCGGACGGCTCCCGCGCATCGAGGACCTCAACCTCGACGGCGTCGACGTCTCGCCGCAGGACCTCGACGAGCTCTTCGCGATCGACCCCGCACTGTGGCTGCAGGAGGCGGACCTCACCGAGGAGTTCTACGGCACCTTCGACGGACGGGTGCCCGCCACCCTGTACGCCGAGCTCGCGGCTCTGCGCTACCGGCTGAAGGTCGCCCAGCGGGGCTGAACAGCAGGTCACAGAACGGATGCCGCGGCCCTGGGGGTCGCGGCATCCGTTCTGCGCCCGCGGTGTGGGCGCTCCCCGCTCACACCAGCAGCTGGTGCTTCGCGAGATCCCGGTACAGCGGGGTCGAGGCGACGAGCTCGGAGTGCGTGCCCTGGCCCACCACCCGGCCGCGGTCGATGACGACGATGTGATCGCTGTCGACCACGGTCGAGAGGCGATGGGCGATGACCACGAGCGTGCGGCCGGTGGCCACCGCATCGATCGCCTCACGCATGCGCTGCTCGTTCAGGCCGTCGAGCGACGATGTCGACTCGTCGAGCAGCAGGATCGGCGGCGCCGCCAGCAGCGCCCGCGCGATCGCCAGTCGCTGGCGCTCACCACCAGAGAGCATGACACCGGCCTCGCCGACGGGAGCGTCAAGACCCAGCGGGCTGCGCTCGAGCACGTCGCCGAGGTTGACGCTGCGCAGCACCCGCTCGCACTCGTCGTCGGATGCCGAAGGCGACGCGAGCCGCAGGTTGTCCGCGATGCTGCCGGCCAGCGTCGGCGCGTCCTGCTCCACATAGCCCAGCTGCGCGCGCAGCTCGGCCCGGTCGAGGGTGCGGATGTCGCGGCCGTGCAGCAGGATCGCGCCATCGGTGGGGTCGTAGAACCGCTCGATGAGGGCGAGCGTCGTGCTCTTGCCCGCGCCGGACGGGCCGACCAGCGCCACGCGGGCGCCGGCGGGCACAGTGAACGAGACCCCCCGCAGCACGTCTGTGTCGCCCGCGGCGGCGTCGTCGTCGATCAGCTCGACCGCCGCGGCATCCACGTGCGCGTCGGCGAGCGTCCGCAGCGCCTCGCTCTCTGCGGTGCGCCGGGCGGCGACGACCGCCTCGGGGTAACGGAACCGCACGTCGCGGAACTCGATCGCGGGCGCGGCGCCGTCGGCATCCGCAGGTGACGGCGCGGCCGCGGCAGCCGAGATCGCGGCGTCGTCGTCCGATTCGGCCGGCAGATCCAGCACCTCCTGGATGCGGCCCAGGGCGCCGAGGGCCTGGTTGACCGAGGTGATGGCGCCGAAGAACGACGCCAGCGGCTGCACGAGGAAGAAGAGGAACATCACGAACGTGACGAGCTCGGCGATGGAGATGGCTCCGGAGGCCACGCGGAAGCCGCCCACCCCGAGCACCACCAGCAGCGACACCTGCAGGGCAACGCCCGCCACCGGCACGACGAGCGCCGAGGCCTTCGCGACCCGCACCCCCGCGTCGTACGCGCCGCGCGCGGTGTCGTCGATCGTCTGCTGCTCGCGCTCGGCGGCACCCGCCGCGCGGATCGTGCGGATCGAGCCGATCGCACGCTCCACCCCCGACGACAGCTCGCCGACCTTCTGCTGCTGGGCCTGCGTGGCCGAGCGGATGCGGCCGCTGAGCAGCCCCACGACGGTGGCCGAGGCGGCGATCACCACGAGGATGAGCAACAGCAGAAGCGGGTCGATGAGCAGCATCGCGACCATCGCGCCGACGAAGATGAGGACGCTGCCGATCGAGTCGGCGAACCCCTGCGTGAGCACGGCGTAGAGCAGCGTGGTGTCGGTGCCCACGCGCGAGACGAGGTCCCCGGTGCGCCGTGCGTCGAACTCCCGGATCGGCAGGTGCAGCAGCCGGGAGATGAGGCGCCTGCGGCTCGAATAGACCACCGCGGTGCCGGTGCGCTGCAGCAGATAGTGCTGCCAGGCTCCGATCAGCGAGGATGCCACGACGAGCCCCACCAGCACCCAGACGAGCATGCCGAGCATCTCGCCGCCCTGCACGCGCTCGATCACCTGGCCGACCACGAGCGGCTGGCCGAGGGTCGCGAGGGCCTCGAGCACGCTGAGGACCGCCACGACGACGAGCACGCGCTTGTGCTCCAGCAGGAACGGCAGCAGCTGCTTCAGGCTCGCGCGGGGGCCGTCGGTGGTGGCGCGGCGGCCAGCGCGGCCGCGGGAGGGAGCGGGGGAGGACATGTCTGATACCTCGTTCATGCGTGGGGGTTCATCGTCGACCGTACTTCTTGTGCACTGCTTGTTTGCTGACCCCGAGGGCTGCGGCGATCGCCTGCCAGGAGAATCCGAGGTTGCGGGCCCGCCGCACCTGCGCCTCCTCCGCACGCGAGAGCTCCTTGCGCACCGCCGTGAGGCGGTGCAGCTCGGCGATCGGCTCGCGCTCGCCCGGCGTGCCGATCAGCGTCCGGATGTCGTCTGCGCTCATGGTCTGCTCCTTCGACGGGTCAACAATAGTTGACGGCCGGGGTGGGGTCAACGTATGTTGACGTTCGGCGTCGTCGATGTCTGGAGGCGGCGCTACTGTGGTGCGGTGCCAGAACCGGTCATCGCCGCCCACAACCTCGTCAAGGCCTACCGCTCCAAGGGAAAGCCCGACTTCCTCGCCGTCGACGGGCTGTCGTTCGAGGTAGCGCCTGGGGAGTCGTTCGGCCTTCTCGGACCCAACGGCGCCGGCAAGTCCACCACCATGAAGATGATCGGCGCGGTGTCCACCCGCACCAGCGGCGACCTGCAGATCCTCGGCCTCGACCCCGACCGCTACGGACCCGAGATCCGGTCGCGCCTGGGGGTCGTGCCCCAGCAGGACAACCTCGACGGCGAGCTGAACGCCCGCGAGAACCTCTACATCTACGGTCGCTACTTCGGCCTGCCGGGCAAGGTGTGCGCAGCGAAGGCCGATGAGCTGCTCGCCTTCGCCCAGCTGCAGGACAAGGCCAAGAGCAAGGTCGACCAGCTCTCCGGCGGCATGAAGCGCCGGCTCACCATCGCCCGCGGCCTCATCAACGACCCGCGCATCCTGCTGCTGGACGAGCCGACGACGGGCCTGGACCCGCAGGCCCGCCACGTGCTGTGGGATCGCCTCTTCCGTCTGAAGGAGCGGGGCACCACCCTCGTGCTGACGACGCACTACATGGACGAGGCCGAGCAGCTCTGCGATCGCCTCGTGGTCGTCGACAACGGCCGCATCATGGCCGAGGGCACGCCCACGTCGCTCATCCGTGAGCACTCCAGTCGCGAGGTGCTCGAGGTGCGCTTCGGCTCCAGTCGCAATGAGCAGGTGGCCGCGCAGCTGCAGGGCATCGGCGAGCGCACCGAGGTGCTGCCCGACCGCATCCTCATCTACGCGCACGACGGCGAAGCCGCCCTCGAGCGGGTCACTGCGACCGGCCTCGAGCCGATCACGAGCCTCGTGCGTCGCTCGTCGCTCGAGGACGTGTTCTTACGGCTCACGGGAAGGTCGCTGATCGAATGACGACACCGAGCGATCCTCAGGCTCCGCAGCCGCAGACCGCGGTGGCCGAGAACCCATCACTGGCGCAGCTGCGCGCCGAGGCGATGCAGTGGGGCCGCAAGCCCCGGCGCTTCGGCGGCTGGTACGTCACCGAGCACATGGTGCGGGCGATGCGCGCCTACGGCTGGACCATCGTGATCGGCGCCCTCGGGCAGCCGGTGCTGTACCTCCTCGGCATGGCCGTGGGGCTCGCGGCCCTCATCGACGCGCCCATCACCGACCGCGGACAGCAGGTGGACTACCTCGTCTTCGTGGCGCCGGCGCTTCTGATGACGGCGGCGATCGCCGTGGCATCCGAGGAGTTCACCTACCCCGTCATGGCCGGGTTCAAGTGGCGCCGCTACTTCTACGGGTTCAGCGCGTCGCCGATCGCCTCCGCGCAGATCGCAGCGGGAGTCGTCGCCGGTGCCGCCGCGCGCATGGTCGTGACGGTCGTCCTCTACTACCTTTTCCTGTGGCTCTTCGGCGCCGTGCCCGACCCGGCGACCGGCTGGCTCTCGATCTTCGCCGGATTGGCCGCCGGACTCGCCTTCGGCATCCCGGTCATGGCCTACGCCGCGTCGATCGAGGATGACAAGGGCCAGTTCGCGCTCGTGCAGCGCTTCATCTTCATGCCGATGTTCCTCTTCTCGGGGACGTTCTATCCGCTCAGCGAGCTGCCGGGCTGGCTGCAGTGGATCGGCTGGATCTCGCCGCTCTGGCACGCCACCGAGCTCGGGCGGGCGGCCACCTACGGCGACGGGGTGCCGCCGATGCTCGCGGTGCACGTCGCGTACCTGCTCGTCCTGGCGCTCGGGGGCTGGTTCCTCGGCCGGCACTACTTCGAACGGAGGCTGGCGAGGTGAGCGTGGGTCGCACAGAGGGAACGCGCGGGCCCGCAGAGAGGGCGACGGCAGCGGATGCCACGCCGCGTCGTGGCGGCGTGCGGGCGCTGTGGGCCGGCAATCCGTGGGCGGTCGTGCAGCGCGGGCTCCTCGCCGCGCGCTCGTCGAGTTGGATCGTCGTGCTCTCGGGGTTCTTCGAGCCCGTCTTCTACCTCGCCTCGATGGGCATCGGGCTGGGAGCGCTCATCGGCGATGTGCAGACCAGCGGTGGCGTCGACGTGCCCTACGCCGCCTTCATCGCCCCGGCGCTGCTTGCCGTGTCGGCGATGAACGGCGCGGTGTACGACTCCACGTGGAACGTCTTCTTCAAGCTCAACTACGGCAAGCTCTACGAGGGGATGCTGTCGACCTCGCTCGGCCCGCTCGACGTCGCGCTCGGGGAGATGCTCTACGCCCTGCTGCGGGGGCTGCTGTACGCCACCGGATTCCTCATCATCATGCAGGTGCTGGGGCTGAACCTCGCCCCCACGGCGATCCTGGCGATCCCCGCGGTGCTGCTGATCGCCTTCGGCTTCGCGAGCCTCGGCATGGCGGTCACCAGCTACATGAAGACGTTCCAGCACATGGACTGGATCAACTTCGTGCTGCTGCCGATGTTCCTTTTCTCCTCGACGCTGTATCCGATCACGGTCTACCCCGAGGTCGTGCAGTGGGTCGTCAAGGCGTTCCCCCTGTGGCACGGGGTCGAGCTCATCCGCGGGTTCACCACCGGGGTCATGAGCCCCGACATGGGATGGCACATCCTCTACTACGTCGTCATGATCGCCGTCGGGCTGGTGTTCACCACCAAGCGGATGCGGGCCCTGTTCCTGGACTGACATCAGACCCCATGCACAGACGGCGGATGCCGCGGAGCCTCGGCCCCGCGGCATCCGCCGTCTTGTCGGTCGTGTCAGAGTGAGCCGGTGGCCCCGAGGCCGATGTTGGTCTCGTACTCGACGTCCTTGGTCTCCTTCGAGAGCATGAGGGCGATGAAGGTGAGCACCGCTGAGCCGGTGAGGTAGACGCCCACGAGCCACGGCTGACCGTCGGCGGCGGCCCACAGCGCCACGGCCACCAGCGGTGCCAGAGCGGCGCCCAGGATCGACGAGACGTTGTACGAGATCGCCGACCCGGTGTACCGGACGTTCGTGGGGAAGAGTTCGGGCAGCACGGCGCCCATCGGTCCGAACGTCACGCCCATCAGCATGAAGCCGAAGATGAGGAACGCCTGGGTGAGGGCGCCGGTGAACTTCGGGTCGGCGTGCGGCAGCAGGAACACGTTGAACAGCAGGCCGAACACCGCGATGGCGGCGGTGACCCACAGCAGGAGCTTGCGACGTCCGATGCTGTCGGCGACGGGGCCTGAGAGCAGCGTGAAGATGCCGAAGAACACCACGCCGATGATCTGCATGATGACGAAGTCGGTGTAGCCGAACCCGAGCCCCGGCACGTACGTGGCGGCGTCGAAGGCTTGGCCGGCGTCGAGTGCGGCCTGCTCGGCGGCCTCGAGCCCCGGCTTGGTGCCGTACGACAGGGTGAAGCTCGTCATCAGGTAGAAGAGCACATAGGTGGCCAGCATGATGAACGTGCCGAGGATGAGCGGGCGCCAGTGGCGGCGGACGACCTCACCCAGCGGGAACTTGTGGATCGCGCCGGTCTTCTCCGCCTTGGCGAAGGTCTCGGACTCGACGAGCTTCAGTCGCACCCACAGTCCCACGATGACCATGACCGCGGAGAACAGGAACGGCACGCGCCAGCCCCACTCCAGGAAGTCGGCGGAGCGCTGAGCCGGACCGTCGGGGTGGGGGAGGGCGAAGTTGATGATGAGGAACACGCCGTTGGCGATGATGAACCCGATCGGGGCGCCCAGCTGCGGAAAGGTGCCGTACCAGGCGCGTTTGCCCTTCGGCGCGTTCTCGGTGGCCACGAGCGCGGCACCGGACCACTCCCCGCCCAGGGCGAAGCCCTGTGCCAGACGCATGAGCAGCAGCAGCAGCGCCGCCCACCAGCCGATGTCGTTGTAGGTCGGCAGCAGGCCGATGAGGAAGGTCGCGATGCCCATCGTCAGCAGCGAGCCCACGAGGGTCGCCTTGCGGCCGAAGCGGTCACCGAAGTGGCCGAAGATCACCGCACCGATGGGGCGGGCGACCATGGCGGCACCGAACACCGCGAACGACGACAGCAGGGCCGTCGTCTCGTCGCCGGTCGGGAAGAAGAGGATGGGGAAGACCAGGACGGCGGCGGTCGCGTAGACGTAGAAGTCGTAGAACTCGATCGTCGTGCCGACCAGGCTCGCGGTGATGACGCGCGAGCGGGGGTTGGCGGGGACGGCGGATGCCGCGGGTGCTGAGGACATGGAGGAGGAAGCCTGTCGACAAGTGTTGGTCCCGTCCGGGTAGGACGGTCCGGTGGCAGGCGTCCGGAGCGGGGTGGTGCGGCGGGCGTCTCAGCGCTGAATCACCGGTGTGCGTCCGCGTTGTCGCGGTCGCACGGTGGTCCATCCTAAGCCGCTGCCGGGCGCGCGCCCGGCAGCGGCGCGGGATCAGCGCCAGATGACGGCGATGGCCGCGTTGAGCAGCGTCAGGACCCCGACGGACCAGAACATGGCCGAGGGTACGGCGCCCGTCTTGCGCTGGCGGCCGGTGCCGATGCCCAGGAGCGCGCCGATGACCAGCAGCACGCCGAGCTTGACGCCGAGCTTGACGTAGTTGAGGTCGTACTCGATGCCCCAGGGGGCGGCGAGGGCGAGGCCGGCGACCGCCGCGATGGTCATGCCGATGGTCATGAGAGACGTGAAGCGGCGGCGACCGCCGAACGCCTCGACGGCCCAGGCGCCGAAGAGCACGGCGAATCCGGTCAGGTGGATGAAGACGACGATGTGCCGCAGGAGTTCCATGGGCTCAGTGTAGCCAGACCTTCAGGCATCCTGATGGTTGCGGCGTGCCGATTCAGGCCCGCAGTTCCCGCAGCAGCAGGGCGGTGCGCAGCGCCGCGTCTGCGGCCTCGGCGCCCTTGTCCTCCTTCGAGCCCTCCAGGCCTGCGCGGTCCAGGCCCTGCTGCTCGTCGTCGAGTGTGAGCACGCCGAACCCGACCGGCTTGCCGGTGTCCAGCGCCACCCGGGTGAGCCCGTCGGTGGCGGCGGAGGAGACGAAGTCGAAGTGCGGAGTGCCGCCGCGGATGATGACGCCCAGCGCCACGACCGCGTCGGCGCCGGACTCGAGCGCGGCCTTCGACGCGAGGGGGAGCTCGAACGATCCGGGCACCCGCACCAGCGACCAGGTCGCCCCCGCGGCATCCAGCGTGCGCTGGGCGCCGGCGATCAGACCGTCGGTGATGACGTGGTGCCAGGTGCCGGCGACGACGACGACCCGCAGGCCGGTGCCGTCGACGGGGGCGTGCTGCTGGGGGGATCCGGTGCCGCTCATGCGCGGGCCTCCTGGCTCTGCGCCAAGGCGCCGTCGAGGTCGTCGTTGGCGATGATGTGGCCCATGCGCTCGGCCTTCGTCGCCAGGTACTGGTGGTTGTTGGGCCCCACGCCCACGAGCAGGGGGACCTGTTCGACGACGTCGAGGCCGAGGGCGCGCAGCTGGTCGACCTTGTCCATGTTGTTGGTCAGCAGTCGCAGCCGGTCGACCCCGAGGTCGGAGAGGATGCCGGCGGCGGCGGCGTAGTCGCGTGCGTCGGCGGGAAGCCCGAGGGCGAGGTTCGCGTCGACGGTGTCCAGGCCGTTCTCCTGCAGGCTGTAGGCGCGCAGCTTGTTGATCAGGCCGATGCCGCGACCTTCGTGGCCGCGCATGTAGACGACGACGCCGCCGTCCTGCTCGATCGCGTCGAGGGCGGCGTCGAGCTGCGGCCCGCACTCGCACTTCAGCGACCCGAAGGCCTCGCCGGTCAGGCACTCGGAGTGCACCCGCACGAGGGGCGCTTCGTCGGTGAGGTCGCCCGAGACGATGGCGAGGTGATCGGTGCCGGTGATGCGGTCCTTGTATGCCAGCACGCGGAAGACACCGTGCGAGGTGGGCAGCTTGGCCTCGGCCCGCAGGCTCACGCGCCGGCGGTGCGGCAGCTTCGCGGCCGAGGCCACGGGCTCGTGCTCGTCGAGGTAGGCCACGAGCTGCTCGATCGTGATGACGTGCAGGCCGTCGCGCTCGCCGAGCTCGAGTAGGCCGGGAAGCCGCATCATCGAGCCGTCGTCGGCGACGAGCTCGCAGATCGCGGCGACCGGCTCGAGGCCGGCCAGGCGCATGAGCTCCACCGATGCCTCGGTGTGGCCGCCGCGCTCACGCACGCCGCCGTCCACCGCGCGCAGCGGCAGGATGTGGCCGGGGCGGATCACGCTGGCGGGCGTGGCATCCGGATCGGCCAGCACATTCAGAGTGCGCGAGCGGTCGCCCGCGCTGATGCCGGTCGTGACGCGGTCGGCGGCGTCGACGCTGACCGTGTACGCGGTGCCGCGGGCGTCTTCGTTGACCTCGACCATCGGTGGGAGATCCAGCCGGTCGGCCCACTCGCCGGGCATGGGCGCGCAGATGAAACCGCTCGAGTGGCGCACCGTCCAGGCGATCCACTCGGGGGTCGCCAGTTGTGCCGAGAGGACGACGTCCCCTTCGTTCTCGCGGTTCTCGTCGTCGGCGACGATGACGGGCCGCCCGGCGCGCAGCGCCTCGAGAGCCTGAGGGATGGTGGAAAGGCTCATCGGGAGCCTCCTTCGTTCGGGACCGCCGCGGCGGTCGGCGGGAATGCGAGCAGGCGCTGCACGTGGCGCGCGAGGATGTCGGTCTCGAGGTTGACGCGGCGACCGGGGGCGAGGGCGCCGAGCGTCGTGGCGGTGAGCGTCTCGGGGATGAGGGACACCTCGAACCACGCCGGGTCGGCTCCGGCCGGGCTCACGGCGCTGACGGTGAGCGAGACGCCGTCGACGGCGATCGAGCCCTTGTCGACCACGAGCGGGGCGTGCGCGGGATCGAGCGAGATGCGCAGCACGCGCCACTGATCGCCCGGGCGCACCTCGAGCACCTCGCCGGTACCGTCGATGTGGCCCTGCACGATGTGGCCGCCCAGGCGCCCGTGCGCGGCCATGGCGCGTTCGACGTTGACGTGCACGCCCGGCGCGGCCTCGCCGAGAGTCGACATGTCGAGCGTCTGCTTCATGACATCGGCGGTGAACAGGTCGCCGTCCTGGTCGACGACCGTCAGGCACACGCCGCTGATCGAGATCGAGTCGCCGTGCCCGGCATCCGACACCGCCAGCGGTGCGCGCACCGTCAGCCGCACGCCGTCGCCCGAGGGTGCGACGGCGGTGATCTCGCCCTGTTCCTCCACGATTCCGGTGAACATCAGCGGGTTCCTTCCTGTTCCGGTCCCCGGGCTTGCCGGGGGGTCGCGACGATCAGCAGATCGTCGCCGAGTCGTTCGACGGCGGCCACGTCCAGGCGCAGCTGCTCGTCGATGGTCGCCACTGCGAGGTCCCCGATCGCGGTGACCGGTCCTCCCAAAAGGGTGGGCGCGATGTAGGCCAGCACCTGGTCGGCGAGTCCTGCGCGCAGGAAGGCGCTCGCGAGGGTCGGACCGCCCTCGACGAAGACGCGATGCACGCCGCGGTCGCGCAACTGCGCCAGCAGCGACGTCGCGGCATCCTCGTCCCCACCGAACAGATCGGCGCCTTCGTGCAGCATGAGGGGGCGCGGATGCCGGTGGACGCGCGCGTCGTGGGGGATCGTGCGCCGGCCGACCACCACCGGCATCGGCTGCGCGTCGTACAGCGCGCCGTCCGGGCGTCGGGCGGTCAGCGCCGGGTCATCGGCGATCACGGTGCCGGTGCCGACGACGATCGCGTCGGCATCCGCACGCCGGCGGTGCACGTCTTCCCGTGCGCGGGGTCCGGTGATCCACTGGCTGGTGCCGTCGGCGGCGGCGGCGCGGCCGTCGAGGGACTGCGCCCACTTGACCGTCACGTGGGGGCGGCCGAGCCGCTGCACCGTGAGCCACGAGTCCAGCAGCGCCCTGCCGTCGTCGGCCAGCACGCCGCCCGTGACGTCGACGCCGGCCGCGCGCAGGCGGGCCGCGCCACCGGACGATGCCTCGCCGGGATCTGCGACGGCGTAGACCACGCGCACGACGCCGGCGGCGATGAGCGCCTCGGCGCACGGGCCGGTGCGGCCGGTGTGATTGCAGGGTTCCAGCGTGACGACCGCGGTGGCGCCTCGCGCCGCGCCGGGAGCGAGCTTCCCCAGCGCGTCGACTTCGGCGTGGTCCGTGCCGGCACCGCGGTGCCACCCTTCGGCCAGCACCGTGCCGTCGGGCGAGAGCAGCACGGCTCCCACCTGCGGATTCACGCCGCGGGGGCCGCGTAGGGCGAGGGACAGCGCGCGGCGCATGGCCTCGCGTTCGCGGTCTGTCGCGTCCATCCTCGTCCTCCGGTCCAGACTCCGGGGGACGGTCGGACCGCCGACGACGCGCGTGGCGTCGTTCGTGCTTCCTCCCATCCGGACTAGCGACATCTGTCGCATCACCGTCGGTCCCGGAATTCCACCAGGTCAACCCTTGCCGTAAGGCTCGGGCTCGCGGACTGTCACCGCCGGTTCGGATTCTCACCGACCCCGGAGCACGTTTCTCTTCCTGAGTGTAGTCAACGCGGCGGCAGCCTGTTCATTCCCCGCCAGCCGAGCTCTCCCTCGTGATCAGACGGTAGGCGATCTCGAAGCGGCCGGGACTGGTGGTCGGCTCCTCCACGAGTGACAGCACCTGCTCCACGGCCGTGTCGGCGATGGCTTTCTTGTCGGGTGCGACCGTGGTCAGAGAGGGCACCGAGAACTCCGCCTCCTGCACGTCGTCGATCGACGCGATCGCCACGTCGGCCGGCACCCGTACGCCTGCGTCGGCGAAGGCGCGCACGGCGCCGAACGCGAGCATGTCGGTGAAGCACACGAGTGCGTCGAAGCGCACGCCCTGCGCCACAGCTGCGGCGACACCGTCGCGGCCCGCCTGCCGGCCGAACCTGTCGGTGTACAGCACGAGGTCGGGGTCGAACGCGACCCCGGCGGCGTCGAGGGCGTCGCGGTAGCCCTGCAGTCGTAGACGTGCGCTGCGGTAGAGGTCGGAGTGGTACGCGCCGAGCACGGCGATGCGGCGCCGACCCTGCTCGAGCAGATGCCGGGTGATGTCGGTCGTCGCCTGCACGTTGTCGATGGCGATGCCGGTGTGGCGAGGGCTCGAGATCTGCTCGCCGATGAGCACGGTGGGAACGCTCGGGGCCGCAGCGTGGAACTCCTCGTCGGTGAGGGTGAAGGGGCTGAAGATGAGGCCGTCTACGAGATGGGAGGTGAACTCGCGCAGCATGCGCAGCTCGTTGTCCTTGCGGCCCGCCGTCTGAGTGACGATCACGGTGTAGCCGCGGGCGTGAGCCGCGGATTCGACCAGCTCGGACAGCTCTGCGAAGTAGGGCTGGGATAGCTCCGGCACCGCGAATCCGAGGATGCGCGTGCGCCCCTCGCGCAGCCGGCGCGCGGAGATGTTGGGCTTGTAGTTGAGCTCCTCGATCGCTCGCAGCACCCGCTCGCGCGTGGTGTCCCGCACGTACTCGAAGTCGTTGACGACGTTGGAAACGGTGCGCGGTGAGACGCCGGCGAGCTTGGCGACATCGCGCATGCTCGTGGCCATGCCGCTCCTCACGTTCCGCGTCTCCGCATCGTCGCCCGCCGCACGCAAACGGCGTCGAGTTGACAACGAGTATGTCGCGTCGACAGACTGATCGCGCAATTTGCAACGTGGCAAGAAATGAGAGCACATGGCGACCATCCAGGCCGGCAGGCGGGCAGCGCCCGCGCGCCCGACTCGCAACGGCAGGGTCGGGCTGCGATACGGGATCGCCTTCATCGGACCGTTCATCGCGCTGTACATCGTCTTCGTGCTCGTCCCCGTCGTGCAGGCGATCGTCATGAGCGTGCACGACTGGGACCTGCTGGGGGCCACGCGCGAGTTCATCGGGCTGGATAACTACGTTCGGATGCTGTGGGGCGTCGACATGACGTGGACCATGACCCACCTGTTCTGGTGGCGGCTGGGCATCCTCGCCCTCGCCGCGGCGCTGCTGGTAGGGCCGGCGCGGCGGCGAAGACTGACCGTGTGGCGCGCCGTCGGCGTGCTCGGCCTCGTGGCCGTCGCCTTCGCGCTCGGATTCCACCCGGGCGAGACGGGCTTCTGGTTCGACCCGCGCTTCTGGACCGCGCTGCAGAACACGCTGCTGTTTACCGCCGTCTCCACACCGCTCATAGCGGGACTCGGGCTGCTGATGGCGCTGGCGCTGCAGGGCGGCCGTCGCGGCGCGCGCTGGTACCAGATGGCGTTCTTCTTGCCCTATATCCTGCCCGTCTCGGTCGTGACGCTGATCTGGACGTACTTCCTGTCGCCCAACCAGGGACTCCTGGCCGCGCTGCTCGAGCCACTGGGTATCGCGCCCATCGCGTGGCTGTCGAGTACCGACACCGCGATGATCGCGATCGTCGCCACCACGGTGTGGTGGACCGTCGGGTTCAACCTCGTGCTGTTCGCCGCCGGGCTGCAGGACGTCGACGCGTCCCTGTATGAGGCGGCCGCACTGGACGGGGCGGGTCCGTGGGGCAAGTTCGTCCACGTCACCCTCCCCGGCATCCGTCACGTACTGCTGCTGGTGATGGTGATGCAGGTCATCGCCTCGTTCCAGGTGTTCGGGCAGGTGAACATCATGACCGGGGGCGGGCCGGGAAGCTCCACCGACGTTGTGATCCGGCACATCTACCAGACCGGATTCCGGGACTTCGAGCTGGGCTACGCCTCGGCGATGTCGCTCGTGCTGTTCGCCATCATGCTCGTGGTCTCCGTGATCCAGATGAAGTACCTCGGCAAGGACGAAAGCGCATGACCTCCGTCGCCCCCACCCGTACCGTGGCGGTCCCCGCCCCGACCGCGCCGCGTCGCACTCGAGGCTCCTCCGGGTTGCGCCGGGCGTCGGCGGCATCCTGGTACCACATCGCGATGATCGTGGCGGCTCTGGTGTGGCTTCTGCCGATGCTGTGGATGACGTCGCTTGCGCTGAGCGACAACGCGGCACTGACACGGGAGACCCAGTTCCTCATTCCGCGGGACATCACCCTCGACAACCTCCTCGGCGTCTTCTCGGTGGGGCTCACCTCGCGCTGGTTCCTCAACAGCGCCGTCGTGAGCATCGTGACCACGGTGCTCACGGTGCTGCTGTGCGCCATGGCCGGCTATGCCTTCGCGCGCATCGACTTCCGAGGCAAGGCGATCGTGTACGCCAGCGTGCTGGCGGGACTCATGATCCCGAAGGAGGCGATGTTCGTGCCGCTGTTCACGATGGTCGCCGACGTGCAGATGCACAACACGTACGCCGCGCTCATCCTCCCGCGCATCGCGGCGCCGCTGGGCGTGTTCCTGATGACCCAGTTCTTCTCCAAGGTGCCCCACGAGGTGGAGGAAGCAGCTCGCATCGACGGCGCGGGCCCGTGGCGCACGTTCTTCTTCATCATGCTGCCGCTGGCGCGGCCGGCGATGATCGCTCTGGCCATCTTCACCTTCGTGCAGACCTGGAACGACTACCTGTGGCCTCTGGTTTCGGCGACCCGCTCGGAGATGTTCACCATCACCACGGGCCTGGCCTCGCTGCAGGGTAATTTCGCCCAGGCCACGGAGCTCGGCAGCCTCATGGCCCGAGGCCTCGTGGGGTCTCTGCCGCTGCTGATCATTTTTCTGCTGTTCCAGCGCCACCTGATCCGAGGTATCTCCATGACCTCGGGCGGCAAATGAACTGTCCGTCGAACGCCGGGCACCCGAACCCGGCCGCGTTCGCGGCCGTCCTGGACGTCACGTCCACCAGAGAGAGGAAACACATGCGAAAGATGAAGATCGCCGGCGCGACCGCGTCGCTGACGGCAGCGGCGATGCTGCTGACGGCATGCGGCACCGGCACCGGCACCGGCGCAGCGGGCGGGGGCGGCAGCGCAGCCGACGACCTCGCCGACCGGATCGCGGCGGTCACCGACGACCAGCTCGACGGCGTCACGATCACGATGTCGCGCATGTTCGGCGACTGCGAGGAGACCACGCAGGACGTGACCGACCCTTCGCAGGCGGCCAGCGAGTGCGAGGCCATCCAGATCCTCACCAACCAGTTCAACGCCGAGAACGAGCACGGCATCACCGTCGAGCGGCTGGGAGGCGCCGACTGGCACTCCTACTACGACGCGTTCAACGCCTCGGTCGCCGGCGGGGATCCCGCCGACATCGCCAACCTGCACGACTACTCGATGTCGGACTATGCCCAGCGGGACCAGCTGCTGGCGTTCGACCCGGAGCAGTTCGGCATCGACCTGTCCGACAGCACCGCCCAGGCGCAGTCCTCCGTCCGCTACGGCGACGAGACCTATGCGGTCCCGTTCGACTCACACGCGATCCTCGCCCACGTGAACACCGACATTCTGGCGGCGGCGGGGTACATGGGCGAGGACGGGCGCCCGGCCATGCCGACCTCGGCCGACGAGCTGCTCGAGATGGCGGCCGCAGTGAAGGAGAAGACCGGCTCGTACCTGTTCTCCCTCGGCGTCGCCAACGACGACATGGCATGGCGCATGTTCTACTCCCTCGTGCGCCAGCAGGGATCGGACGTCGTCACCGACGACGGCGAGGCGCAGATCGACACGCCGGAGGCGGCTGCGGCACTTGAGCTCATGAACGAGCTCATCGACGGGGGCTACATCCACACCGACGCCGACTACGCCGGCTCGATCGACGAATGGAAGAGCGGCAAGTCCGCGATCCTCGTCAACGGCACGTGGGTGGTCAACGAGTACGCGGCCACGGCGCCGTTCGGCTACGCCGTCGCCGACTTCCCCGCGCTGATGGGCGAGCCGGCCGTGTGGGCGTCCTCGCACATGTGGGTGTTGCCGCGGCAGCGCGAGGACGACCCGGTGAAGTACCGCGCCGCCCTGGAGTTCGCGTCGTTCCTGTACGACAACACCGACGTGTGGTCGGTGGCCACCGGGCACATCGCCCCCCGCGTGTCGGTCATCGAGTCCGACGCCTACCAGGCCGCCCCCAACCGCGAGTTCTACACGTCCACCGCGCTCGAGGACATCCGCTTCGTGCCGCAGATCGACAACTGGACCGCAGTGAAGGACCTCATCCACACGCAGCTCGAAGAGGTCTGGTTCAACGACAAGGACATCGCCGCAGCCCTCGCCGAGGCCCAGAGCAGGCTCGAGCAGCAGCTGAACTGACGGACGTTCCACGCCCGTCCCGACGCGGGGCCCGCCCTGGCGGGCCCCGCGTCCCCATCCCCGGAAGGAACCCCATGCCCTCGCAACCCCGTCGCCGCCTCCTTCTCGACGGCACGTGGACGCTGCATCTGCCCGGCGGCGGCACGACCGATGTCGCCGTACCCGGTGCCTGGACCGCCCAGGTCCCTGGCGCGGGGGACTCGCACGCCACCGTGCGCTATGAGCGACGCTTCGACTGGACCCCGACCGGCGAAGAAGACCGACGTCAGATTCTGCGGTTCGACGCGGTAAACCACCACGCGCGGGTGGAGCTGAACGGGACGCTGATCGGCGAGCACGAAGGGGCGTGGCTGCCCTTCGAGCTCGACGCCACCTCGGCGCTGTGCGGCGGCGCCAATCTGCTGCGGGTGACGGTCTCCTATCCGCCGCGCGTGGGCGGCGCCGACCGGCCCGGCTTCCTCGAGCGCCCGCTGGGCAAGCAGTCCTGGTACGGCACGACGGCGGGCATCTGGCAGTCCGTCGCTCTGGAAGACCGGCATGAGGCCCATCTGCGCGCCGTCAGTGTGCGCGCCGACGCCGTCACGGCATCGCTCGACGTCTCCGCGGCCGTCACCCCGGCGGTGCGGCCCGGACATGAGATCCATGTCGTCGTCCTGCGCGACGGCGTGGTGGCCGGCTCCGCGCAGATGCATCCCTCCGGCGACCGCCACCGGGCGACGCTGCGTATCGACGGCGCTGAGCGCTGGGACCTCGATGCGCCGGTGCTCTACGACGTGCGGGTCGAGGTGCGCGAAGCGGGTGCCGTGCTCGACGCCGTGGACCGGGCGACCGGCTTCCGCGAGTTCAGCGCCGAGGACGGCGTCTTCCGCCTCAACGGCCGCGAGATCTACCTGCGCGCGGTGCTCGATCAGGACTACCACCCGGGCTCCCAGCCCGTCGCCGACGACTTCGCGGCATGGGAGGAGCTGCTGCGCGAGACCCGCGACCTGGGCTTCAACATGCTGCGCGTGCACATCAAACGTCCCGATCCCCGGTACTACGACATCGCCGATCGTCTCGGGATGCTGGTGTGGACGGAGCTGCCCAGCTGGATGACCTGGACCCCCAGCGTCGCCCACGAGGCACGGGGCCTGCTGCACGACATCATCGCCGAGGACGGCCACCACCCGTCGATCGTCATGTGGACCATCATGAACGAGTCGTGGGGCGTCGACCTCTCCGAGGCGCCGCAGCGCGCGTGGCTGCGCGACATGTACGAGGAGTTCCGTGCGGCGCTGCCCGGGCACGTGCTCGTGGACAACTCGGCGTGCGCCCCCAACTTCCACCTGCGCACTCAGGTCGACGACTACCACCTGTACCGCGGCATCCCGGAATCCCGCCGCGAATGGGATGACAAGATCGCCGAGTTCGCGGGACGGCCGGAATGGACCTTCTCCCCGCACGGCGACGCCGTTCGCACCGGACGCGAGCCGCTCATGCTCTCGGAGTTCGGCAACTGGGGCCTGCCCGACGTGCGCGACCAGTACGTCGACGGCGTGGAGCCCTGGTGGTTCGCCCTGGGCGGTGGCTGGGCTTTCGGGGCGGCCGACGCCACCGGGCTGCGCGAGCGGTTCGCCGCGCTCGGTCTGGACGCCGTCTTCGGGTCGTGGGAGGAACTCGTCTTGCAGCTCCAGCGCGCCCAGTCGGTGGCCAACCGCTACCAGACCACCAGCATCCGCCTGCACCCGCAGATCCGCGGGTACGTGCTGACGCAGCTCTCGGACGTGCAGTGGGAGGCCAATGGGCTTTTCGACATGAACCGCCGCCCCAAGCGGTTCACCCCGGATTACCGCCTGGTCAACGGCGAGCATGCCGTCGCCCTGCGCCCTGCGGCGTACAGCACGTTCGTCGGCGGCGAGGTCCCGGTCGCCGTCACGGTGGTGCCCGGCCCCGACGCGCTCGCCGACGATACGCGGCTGCGCCTGCTCGGTGGCGCCGACGGACCCCGCGATCTCGGTGCCGTCGACGGCAGCCGGCAGTCGCTGGATGTCGGCGTCACTCTGCCGTCGGCGCCGGGCCAGTACGAGGTTGCCGTGGAGCTGCACGTCGGCGACGCCGTGCTCGCGCGCGACAGCGCCGACGTCATCGTCGTGGCACCGCCCACGGCCCGGGGCGTGCGCTGTGCGGCCGACGACGAGCAGACCGCTTCCTGGCTGCAGAGCCTCGGCGCCGATGTCGTGACCGAGGCGGATGCCGACACGCTCCTGGTCACCCGCAGGTTCACGGCATCCGCCCGGCGCCACGCCGCTGCGGGCGGCCGTGTGCTGCTGCTGGCCGAAGACGACGACGCCCTCGGCGAAGCGTTCGACTACCTCCCCTCGGCGCGCCTGGTGGGGCGGGCGGGCGACGGCGATTGGGTTCCCCGCACCGAGTGGCTCGACCGCACCGGACCGTTCCGTGCCGTGCCCGGGGATGCGGTGCTCGGCATCGCCTTCGAGGATCTGCTCGGCGCGCGCGTCATCAGCGGCATCCCGGGACCGCTGCGCCCGGCGGTCGTGCACTCGGGCATCTTCTCCGGGTGGCTGCGGGGCGCGGCGGCCAGCACGGTGACGATCCGGTGGAGCGAGGGAGCGGTCACCATCACCACGCTGCGCGTGCGGGAGGCCGCGGCGGTCCCCGTTGCGGCGGCGGTCGGGCGTGCGATGCTCCACGCGGCCGCCGAAGCGGACGCGTCCCGGAGCCCGCAATCGTGCGAGGGTGGAGACAGCGCCTACGAGGAAGAGACGTGACCATGCACAACGCAGACGGAAACACCGGATTCGCCGCCCTCGCCGCGCGACCTCACGCGGACGTGCTGATCCTGGGCGGCGGCATCAACGGACTTGCCACCTTCCGCGACCTGGCCATGCAGGGGGTCGACGTCGCGTTGGTGGACCGGTCGGACTACGTCAGCGGCGCCTCCGCAGCGTCGTCGCACATGATCCACGGCGGGGTGCGCTACCTCGAGAACGGCGAATTCCGCCTCGTGCACGAGGCCGTCACCGAACGCAACGCGCTCCTGCGGACCGCGCCGCACTACGTGAGACCCCTCCAGACGACCATCCCGATCTTCTCCACCTTCTCGGGGCTGCTCTCGGCGCCCTTGCGGTTCCTCCGGCACGGCTCGGGCGCCACGCGTGAGCGCGGGGCCGCGCTGATCAAGATCGGTCTGGTCATCTACGACTCGTTCTCGCGCAGCGGCGGGCGGGTCCCGCGCCACGCCTTCCGCGGGCGCAAGCGCGCCCTGCACGAGCTCCCCGATCTGAATCCGGCCGTAAAGTACACCGCGACCTACTGGGATGCCTCGGTCCACGACCCCGAGCGGCTGGCCATCGACGTGCTGCGGGATGCGCTCGCGGCCGGCGCGGGGCAGGCCCGGGCGGCGAACTACACCGCCGCGGTCGGGGTGAGCGAAGGCGGCATTCTGCTGCGCGACGCGATGAGCGGCGATGAGACCGTGTTCCGAGCCTCCGTCATCGTCAACGCGACCGGCCCCTGGGCCGACCTGACCAATGCCGGCCTGGGCGACCCGGTCCGGCGCATGGGCGGCACGAAGGGGTCGCACATCGTCGTGGACAACCCCCAGTTGCTGGCGGCGACCGGAGGCAGAGAGCTGTTCTTCGAGAACGAAGACGGCCGGATCGTGCTGATCTACCCGCTGCGCGGTCGCGTGCTCATCGGCACCACCGACCTCGAGCACGACATGCGCGAGCCCGCGGTGTGCACCGAGGCCGAGGTCGACTACTTCATCGACCTGGTGCGGCAGGTGCTTCCCGGGATCAACGTCGATCGCAACGAGATCGTCTACCGCTTCTCCGGCGTGCGGCCGCTGCCTCGTCACGACGACGTCGCCCCCGGGTTCGTGTCGCGGGATTACCGCATCGACGAGACGCAGGTGGCGGGACTTCCCGCGGTCGTGCTGACCCTCGTGGGCGGCAAGTGGACCACCTTCCGGGCTTCGGCCGAGCGGCTCGCCGACACTGTGCTCGGCCACCTCGGTGCGCCCCGGCGTCGCTCGACGAAGGGCACCGCGATCGGGGGCGGACGCGGCTTCCCGACGACGCAGCGTGCCCGCGCGCAGTGGGTGAAGGCCAACGCCGGCGACCTGCCGGTGGAGAGGGTCGACCAGCTGCTCACTCGCTACGGCACGATCGCCGCCGAGGTCATCGCCGCCGTCACCGCCGATCCCGACGACAAGCCGCTCGCGAGCGCCGCCGGCTACAGCTCAGGGGAGCTGCGCCACCTCGCCGCGACCGAGCACGTGCGTCACCTCGATGACCTCTTCATGCGCCGCACGGACCTGGCCTTCACCGGCGCGGTCACCGCGGAAGTGGCACGCGAGGCGGCCGGCGCCATCGCCACGGTGCTCGGGTGGAACCGCACCCGCGTCGGGCAGGAGATCGATCGGGCGCTGCAGGCCGTGCACGCCGCCGACCCCGCCGGGGCGTCCGACCCGCCGCACCCGGCGCGTGCGGAACCCTTCGCCGACAGTCGGGAGGCGCGATGACCGACCACGTGATCGCGATCGACCAGGGCACGACGTCCACCCGCGCCATCGTCTTCGACGACGCGGGCGCCATCGTCACCACCGCTCAGCGCGAGCACGCGCAGATCTTCCCGCGCGCGGGGTGGGTCGAGCACGACCCGATGGAGATCTGGACCAACACCGAGTGGGTGCTGTCGTCGGCGATGTCGCGCGCCGGGGTGGGCGCGGGCGACGTCGCCGCCATCGGCATCACCAACCAGCGTGAGACCGCCGTGCTCTGGGACCGGCGCACCGGCCGGCCGGTGCACAATGCCCTCGTCTGGCAGGACACCCGCACGCAGCGGCGCATCGATCAGCTGGCGGCCGAATCCGACGCCGGCAGCCAGCGGTTCGCCGAGCAGACCGGGCTGCCGCTGGCGACGTACTTCTCGGCATCCAAGATCGCCTGGATCCTCGACAACGTCCCGGGAGTGCGGGCGGCGGCGGAAGCCGGCGACGTGCTCTTCGGCACCCCCGACAGCTGGGTGATCTGGAACCTCACCGGCGGCAGCCGCGGCGGCATCCACGTCACCGACGTCACCAACGCCTCCCGCACCCTGCTAATGGATCTGCGGACCCTGGAATGGTCCGACGAGATGCTCGAGGTCTGGGGGATTCCGCGGGCCATCCTGCCCGAGATCCGCTCGTCGTCCGAGGTGGTCGGCGAGGTCACGGTGCCCGGCGTCGCGCGCGGCATCCGCATCGCCGGCATCCTGGGCGACCAGCAGGCGGCCACCTTCGGCCAGGCGGCGTTCGACGCGGGGGAGTCGAAGAACACCTACGGCACCGGCAACTTCCTGCTCGTGAACACCGGGGACGAACTCGTGCGGTCGCAACACGGCCTCATCACGACCGTCGCGTACCGCCGAGAGGGCGAGGCGGCCCGGTACGCGCTGGAGGGGTCGATCGCCGTCACCGGCTCGCTTGTGCAGTGGCTGCGCGACAATCTCGGGATCATCCAGAGCTCCGGTGAGGTCGAGACCCTCGCGGCGACGGTGGAGAACAACGGCGGCGCCTACTTCGTGCCCGCCTTCTCGGGACTGTTCGCACCCTATTGGCGGCCCGACGCTCGCGGGGCACTCGTGGGCATGACGCGCTACGTCAACCGCGCGCACATCGCGCGGGCGGCCCTGGAGTCGACCGCGTTCCAGACGCGGGACATCGTCGAGGCCGTCGCCGCCGACTCCGGCACGACCCTCGACGAGCTGCGGGTGGACGGCGGCATGACCCGCAACGACCTGCTGATGCAGTTCCAGGCCGACATCCTGGGCATCCCGGTCGTGCGGCCGCGGGTGATCGAGACCACCGCGCTCGGCGCCGCCTACGCGGCAGGGCTCGCCACCGGGGTCTGGTCTGGGCACGACGAACTGCGCGCGTACTGGCAGGAAGAGGCGCGCTTCGAGCCGCGCATGGACGAGGACGAGCGCGAGCGTCGGCACCGGATGTGGCGCAAGGCTGTGACCAAGTCCTTCGACTGGGTCGACGAAGATGCCCGCATCCTCATGGGCACCGACGAGTAGGGCGCGAACGCTACTTCAGCAGGCGTGACAGCCGGCGGTCGGCGAGGATCTTGCCGCCTGTCTGGCAGGTGGGGCAGTACTCCAGCGAATTGTCGGCGAAGAACACCGACCGCACCTCGTCGCCGCACACCGGGCAGGTCTCGCCGCGCCTGCCGTGCACCTGCATGCCGCGGCGCTTGGCATCCTTCAGATCGGCGGGGGGCTTGCCGGATGCCGTTGCAACGGCATCCGTGATCGTCTCCCGGAGGGCTGCGTACAGGCGGTCGACCTCGGCGTCGTCGAGTCCCGCCGCGAGGGCGTAGGGCGACATGCGCGCGGCGTGGAGGATTTCGTCGGAGTAGGCGTTGCCGACCCCCGCGATCACGGACTGGTCGCGCAGGACCCCCTTGATCTGGGTGCGCCGGCCGGCGAGGAGTCCCGCGAGCGTGTCGCGGTCGAAGCCCGGATCGAGCGGGTCCGGGCCGAGGCGCGCGATGCCGGGAACGTCGGCCGGCGCGCGGACGACGTAGACGGCGAGGGATTTCTTCGTGCCGGCCTCGGTGAGGTCGAAGCCCGACCCGTCGTCGAAGGCGATGCGCAGGGCGATGGGGGTGCGACCGGGCTTGATGACGGTCGCCGGAAGCCGGTCGTACCAGCGCAGCCACCCCGCCTTGGCGAGGTGGAACACCAGGTGCAGCGTGTCGCCGGTCTCGGTGCGCGCGGCGAGGTCGACGAACTTGCCGTGGCGCTCGGCGCCGGTGATCTCCGCCCCGACGAGGGCATCGACGGGAGGGTCGTACGTCTTCAGCGCGGCGATGTTCGCGACCGTCGCGCGCGACACGCGCAGGCCGCGTGCGCGCTCGCCGAGGAAGTCGACGAGCCCTTGCACTTCTGGCATCTCGGGCATACCGGCATCCTGGCACGGACCCGGGGAGCGTGGGCGGGGGGTTGCGTCGGTGCCACCGGGCGGCCGTGGGCGCCGGCGAGGCGCGGGGTCAGGCCGCCAGGATCGGCCAGTCCACCGGCGAGCGGTCGTCGGTGGGGAGGAGCCCGGCGACCCAGCCGTCGTGACGGCCGCGGGGGTCGACGAGCTTCCGGCGCATCAGGCCCTCGTAGCGGAATCCCAGCGAGCGCGCCGTGCGGGCGGAGGGGATGTTGCCGACGATCGCCTGCCACTCGATGCGCTGCAGGCCCAGCCCGTCGGGGTCGAACGCGAAGTCGATGACGGCGCGGGCCGCCTCGCCGAGGTAGCCCTGGCCGCGCGCGGACGCCGCCATCCAGAACCCGATCTCGGCGTCGCCGCCCACATGCAGGTGCTGCAGGCCCAGCATGCCCATCCACGCGCCGTCGCGGCGGACGGCCCAGGTCAGCTCGGTCTCGGCATCCCACCACTCGGCGGCCTTGGCGATGAAGTCCACGGCGTGGCTGCGGTGGTACGGCGAGGGTAGGGTCGTCCAGCGAGCGACCTCGGGGTCCTGCGCGGCGGCGGTGACGGCGTCGGCATCCGCCTCGGTCGGGAGCGACAGCTCGAGGCGGGACGTGCGGAGGGTCACCGGTTGCATCATTCGAGCCTAACCGCGCCGCGGTGTGCCCGACGCCGCCGGCCGCACCCGGGTCAGGCGCGGCGGAGCAGCCCGACGCGGTCGTACACGGTCGACAGCGTGGCGTCCGCGGCCTCTTCGGCACGGGCCGCGTTGGCCGCGAGCACCCGGTCGAGCTCGGCGGGGTCGTCCAGCAGCTCCAGCGCGCGGGCGCGAACCGGTCCGAACTCCTCGGCGACGACCTCGGCGAGTCCCTTCTTGAAGTCGCCGTACCCGCGGCCGGCGTACTCGTCCTCGATCGAGGGGATCTGCCGACCGGTGAGGGCCGCGTAGATCACCAGCAGGTTCGACACCCCGGGCTTGTTCTCGCGGTCGTACCGCACCGCGCCCTCGCTGTCGGTGACGGCGCGCATGATCTTCTTCGCCGACACCTTGGGGTCATCCAGCAGCCACAGCACGCCGGCATCCGACTCGGCGGACTTCGACATCTTCGCCAGCGGGTCCTGCAGGTCGTAGATACGGGCGGTCTCCTTCTGGATCACCGGCATCGGCACCGTGAACGTCTCGCCGTAGCGGGAGTTGAAGCGCTCCGCGAGGTCGCGGGTGAGTTCGACATGCTGCCTTTGGTCGTCTCCCACCGGCACGATGTCGGTCTGGTAGAGCAGGATGTCCGCGGCCATGAGGATCGGATAGGTGAACAGGCCGACCGTCGTGCCGTCGGTGCCATGACGCTGCGACTTGTCCTTGAACTGCGTCATCCGGCCGGCCTCACCGAACCCGGTGATGGTCGAGAGGATCCAGGCCAGCTCGGCGTGGGCGCGCACGTGCGACTGCACGTACAGAGTCGACCGCGATGGCTCGATGCCGGCGGCGATGTACTGCGCCGCCGTGCGACGGGTCTTCTCGCGCAGCTCGGCGGGGTCGTTCGGCTGGGTGAGCGCGTGCAGGTCCACCACCGAGAAGTACGCCTCGTACGCCTCTTGCAGGTCACGCCACTGCAGCAGCGCCCCGATGTAGTTGCCGATCTGGAGCGAATCGGCCGAGGGCTGCATTCCGGAGTAGAGACGGGGCTTGGTCACCCCTCCAGTCTAGAGAGCGGATGCCGAGGCCCTCACCGAGCCCGCGTCAGACGCCGACGGTGTAGTCCGCGATGACGGGCGCGTGGTCGCTCCACCGTGTGTCCCACGAGGGCGCCCGCACCACGCGGTAGTCCACCACCCGGTCCGCCAGCGCGGGGGAGGCCAGGTGGTAGTCGATGCGCCACCCGGTGTCGGTGTCGAACGCCTTGCCGCGGTTGGACCACCATGTGTACGGCCCGTCCACCTCGCCGTGGAAGGTGCGCCCCACGTCGACCCAGCCGAGCCCGGTGCCCGTCGATCCGTCGACGCCGGTGACCTGGGCGCCGACGGCGCCGGTGAACCGGTCGAAGTACGCCCGCTCGCGGGGGAGGAACCCGGCCTTCTTGACGTTGCCCTTCCAGTTGCGGATGTCGAGCTCGCGGTGGCCGACGTTGAGATCACCGGTGATCACGGCCAGCGCACCGTCGGCGGCGAGGTGCGGCATGCGGGCCTCCATGGCGTCGAGGAACGCGTACTTCGCCACCTGCTTGTCGGTGTCGGCCTGGCCGGTGAAGACGTAGGCGCTGACGACGGTGACCTGCTCGCCGTCGACGTCGACGTCGGCTTCGACCCAGCGACCCTTGGTGTCGAGGGTCTCGTCAGCGCCGAGGTCGGTGCGCCATACTTCCAGCGGCTCGCGGGCGGCGATGGCGACGCCCGCGCGGCCCTTCGCCAGCGCCTCGTCGTTGACGACGTGCCAGCCCGGCAGAGCGGCGGCGAGGTCGGATGCTTCGGCCCGCACCTCCTGCAGGGTGAGGATGTCGACACCGGCTTCCTCGAGCCAGGGCGTCATGCCCTTTCGGACGGCGGCGCGGATGCCGTTGACGTTGACGGAGGCGATGCGAAGTGTTCGTGGCACGACGAAAAGCCTAACCAGCGGCGCCGACACCCGACGCCGCGGCGAACCAGCGAAACGCCGCCCTCAGTCCAGCAGCCCGCCGGGGACGGGGCCGTCGGCCCGTGGCAGCGCCGCCTGCGCGCGAGCGAGCTCTTCCTTCGCCGCGCGCACGTCGCGGGCGGCTCGGCGGGCTCGGTACCAGGGCGCGCGCCGGCGCCGTTCCCGTGCCTCGCGCAGGTGCACCTCCGCGGCGATCACGAGCGCGCGCGCTTCGACGGCGCGGCGCTGCGCATCGCTGACCGGGGCGAGGGGGATGTCGTGGTCGGCGGCTGCGACCGCGATCCACGACGCCGCGACGAGGATGACGATGGCGACGAGGCGGAACCACACCAGGAACGCGATGAAGACCGAGAACGTCGCCAGCAGCGGATTGGCCGGGGTGTAGACCAGCAGCAGCCCGGCTCCCAGTTGCAGCACGCCGATCGCCGCCCCGCCGAGCAGCGCGCCCGGCCAGATGGTGGGCCACGGCACCGAGGCCCCGGCGAGAAAACGGAACAGCAGCGCCAGCGCGGTGGAGTTGATCGCGAACGCCACCACGATCGACCCCACCCGGCTGACCACCGACACCCAGGTGGCGGCGTCTTCCCACCCGAACAGGTCGAACAGCAGATTGACCGCGCCCGAGGCCATCGCCCCGAGCCCCGCGCCGAGCACGAGCGCGACGCCGAACATGGCCGCGGCGACGAAGTCGCGCGCCTTCAGCACCAGGTAGCTGCGCGAATCGTACGGCAGACCGAAGATGTCGCGCACGGCACGGCGGGTATAGGTGACGAAGCCGATGGCGGTCCAGATCGCCACCAGGACCGCCACGGAACCGGTGACCGCCAGCGCGCCCGTACTGGAACGGGCGACCTGGGTGACATCCTCGGGCGACACCAGGCCGCCGGTGGAGATGAGGTCGGGAATGTAGAGGTTCACCAGCGCGATGAGGGCGTCGATGGCCTGCGTGCTGCCGCCGAGCCACAGCCCCACGATCGCGAACGCGAAGTACAGCACCGCGAACATCGCGAACAGCGACTGGTAGCTGATGCTGGCGGCCAGCAGGAACCCGTTGTGCCGCAGGAAGTGCCGCCAGACCCGCACCGGGAAGGCCTTCAGGGTGCGCCGACGCAGCGCCGACGCGCGCTCGATCGGCTCGTCCAGGCGTTCGCGCAGCACCGAATCGTCCCAGCGGGCGCGCCACGATTCATCCCGCACGTCGTCGGGCGTGCCGTTGCGGCCGGAGTCGCTCACGCGCCCAGCGTAAGCGAGGGCGGATGCCGCAGGTCGCAGCATCCGCCCTCGGTGACGTGTGTCCTACTTGCGCAGGATCGCCTGCTTGACCTCGGCGATGGCCTTGGTCACCTCGATGCCGCGGGGGCACGCCTCGGTGCAGTTGAAGGTGGTGCGGCAGCGCCACACGCCCTCCTTGTCGTTGAGGATGTCCAGGCGGGCGTCGCCGGCGTCGTCGCGCGAGTCGAAGATGAACCGGTGCGCGTTGACGATGGCGGCTGGACCGAAGTACTGCCCGTCGGTCCAGAACACCGGGCACGACGACGTGCAGGCCGCGCACAGGATGCACTTGGTCGTGTCGTCGAAGATCTCGCGGTTCGCGATCGTCTGGATGCGCTCCTTGCCCGGCTCCGGCTTGGAGGTGGAGATGAGGAAGGGCTGCACCTCGCGGTATGACGCGAAGAACGGCTCCATGTCGACGATCAGGTCCTTCTCCAGCGGCAGGCCCTTGATGGCCTCCACGTAGATGGGCTTGGAGATGTCGAGGTCCTTGATGAGCGTCTTGCAGGCCAGGCGGTTGCGCCCGTTGATGCGCATCGCGTCGGAGCCGCAGATGCCGTGCGCGCACGAGCGGCGGAAGCTCAGCGAGCCGTCGACCTCCCACTTGATCTTGTGCAGCGCATCGAGCACGCGGTCGGTGGAGTACAGCTCCACGTCGTAGTCGACCCAGCGCGGCTCGGCGTCCTTCTCGGGGTCGAAGCGGCGGATGATGAAGGTGACGAGGAACGACTGGATGCCGGCGGCGCCGGGCTCCACGGCGTCGGCCGTCTCGGCGGGGGCGAGTGCGGTGGCCATGCCTAGTACTTCCTCTCCATCGGCTGGTAGCGGGTGATGACGACGGGCTTCCAGTCCAGGCGGATGTGGTCCTCGGGGTGCGACGAGTGGGGGTCGCCCGAGAGGTAGGCCATCGTGTGCTTCATGTAGTTCTCGTCGTCGCGCTTCGGGTAGTCGTCGCGCATGTGGCCGCCGCGGCTCTCCTTGCGGTTGCGGGCGGTGACGACGACGACCTCGGCGAGGTCGAGGAGGAACCCGAGCTCGACGGCCTCGAGCAGGTCGGTGTTGAACCGCTTGCCCTTGTCGTCCACGTGCACGTTGCGGTAGCGCTCGCGCAGGTCCGCGATGACGTCCATCACTTCGGAGAGGGACTCGTCGGTGCGGAAGACCTGGGCCTTGCGGTCCATCTCGTCCTGCAGGGTCTTGCGCAGCACCGCGATGCGCTCGGTGCCGGGGTTGTTGCGGAGGGTCTCGAGCATCTCGCGGACCTCCTTGGCAGGGTCCTCCGGCAGCGGCACGAAGTCCGCGGTCTGCACGTACTCCACGGCGTTGCGGCCGGCTCGCTTGCCGAAGACGTTGATGTCCAGCAGCGAGTTGGTGCCCAAGCGGTTCGAGCCGTGCACCGACACGCAGGCGCACTCGCCGGCGGCGTAGAGACCGGGGACGACGGTGGTGTTGTCGCTGAGCACCTCGGCGTTGACGTTGGTGGGGATGCCGCCCATCGCGTAGTGCGCCGTCGGCATGACCGGCACGGGCTCGACGACGGGGTCCACGCCCAGGTAGGTCCGGGCGAACTCCGTGATGTCGGGGAGCTTCGTCTCGAGCACCTCGGCGCCCAGGTGCGTGCAGTCCAGCAGCACGTAGTCGCGCTCCGGTCCGGCGCCGCGGCCCTCGGCCACCTCCTGCACCATGCACCGGCTGACGATGTCGCGTGGGGCGAGGTCCTTGATGGTCGGCGCGTAGCGCTCCATGAACCGCTCGCCCGAGGCGTTGCGCAGGATCGCACCCTCGCCGCGGGCGCCCTCGGTGAGGAGGATGCCGAGACCGGCGAGACCGGTCGGGTGGAACTGGAAGAATTCCATGTCCTCCAGCGGCAGGCCCTTGCGCCAGATGACCCCGACGCCGTCACCGGTGAGGGTGTGGGCGTTGGAGGTCGTCTTGAAGATCTTGCCGAAGCCGCCCGTGGCGAAGATCGTCGCCTTGGACTGGAAGACGTGCAGGTCGCCCGTGGCGAGATCGTAGGCGACGACGCCGGCGACCTGCATCGTGCCGTCCTCGGCCTTCACCGTGATGAGGTCGAGCACGTAGAACTCGTTGAAGAAGTTGATGCCGAGCTTGACGCAGTTCTGGAACAGCGTCTGCAGGATCATGTGGCCGGTGCGGTCGGCGGCGTAGCAGGCGCGGCGCACGGGCGTCTTGCCGTGGTCGGCCGTGTGTCCGCCGAAGCGGCGCTGGTCGATCTTGCCCTCGGGGGTGCGGTTGAACGGCAGCCCCATGTTCTCGAGGTCGATGACGGCGTCGATCGCCTCTTTGGCGAGGATCTCCGCGGCATCCTGGTCGACGAGGTAATCGCCGCCCTTGACGGTGTCGAAGGTGTGCCACTCCCAGGAGTCCTCTTCGACGTTGGCCAGGGCCGCTGCCATGCCGCCCTGCGCCGCACCGGTGTGCGAACGGGTCGGGTAGAGCTTCGAGATCACGGCGGTCTTGGCGCCGGGACCGGCCTCGATCGCCGCCCGCATGCCGGCGCCGCCGGCGCCCACGATCACGATGTCGAACTGGTGGTAGTGCACGCCGTCCTTGACGACAGCGCCTTCGCTCTGGGTGCTCACGTGTCAGATGCCTTCAATCTCTGCTGTGTCGCGCGGCGTCGCTACGCCGCGCACTTCTCGATCAGCCACTCGGTGGTGCTGTTCTCGATCCCGAGGCACGGGTCGAAGGTGAACACCACGAGCGTGCCCAGGACGATCATCAATCCCGCCGACAACCAGAGGGCCCACACCAGCACGCGGCGGGCCCTGGGGCCCGTGACGTAGTCGTTGACGATCGTGCGCATGCCGTTGGCGCCGTGGATGAAGGCGAGCCAGAGCATCAGCACGTCCCACCACTGCCAGAACGGCGAGGCGAACTTGCCGGCGACGAACGCGAAGTCGACGCCGTGGATGCCTTCGCCCAGCATGAGGTTCACGAACAGGTGGCCGAAGATCAGCACGACCAGCAGTACGCCGGAGACGCGCATGTAGATCCAGCCCCACTTCTCCAGGTTCGTGCCCTTCTTGCGGGGCGTGGAGTGCGGCGCGCGGGGCGCGGCGAGGGTGTCAGCGGTCATCAGTGGCCTCCCCATCCGGAAGCGAACACGATCGAGAGGTGGCGCACCGAGAACGGCACCAGGGTCACGAGCCACAGGGCCAGAACCCCCCACCAGAGCTGGCGCTGGTATCGGGCGCCCTTGGACCAGAAGTCGACGAGGATGATGCGCAGCCCGTTGTACGCGTGGTAGGCGACGGCCGCGACGAGCACGACCTCGCCGAGGCCCATGATCGGGTTCTTGTAGGTGCTCATGACGGCGTTGT
Source organism: Microbacterium sp. zg-Y818 (assembly GCF_030246905.1). Classification (NCBI taxonomy): domain Bacteria; kingdom Bacillati; phylum Actinomycetota; class Actinomycetes; order Micrococcales; family Microbacteriaceae; genus Microbacterium; species Microbacterium sp. zg-Y818. The sequence goes on from NZ_CP126741.1 coordinate 619,063, forward strand.
ACGCCTCGGGAGCCACCCGGATCAGGGCCGTGTCGAGCACGTGCACGAGCAGGAAGAAGAAGATCGCCACACCGGTGATGCGGTGCAGCACCCACGACCACATGCCTTCGTTACCGCGGTACAGCGTGCCGCGTGGCGTCTTCGATGTCGTCTCTTTCACCGACAGCGTGACGCGTGCTGGTGCAGCCACTTTCGTCCTCCATGGTCGACAGGGGGGAGGCGGACCGCTCACACGATCGGGGCGGGATCCGCATTGCGTCACAGGGGCGCGTCTTCCATCCTATTCCCGTGGATCGAACCCGGGCGACGAACGCCGGCCCTATCGAGCATGTTCAGGGGACGGATGCTGCGGTTCGCTAGCCTGAGCCTCATGGCAGATCCCCTTGCGAACTTCTACGCCGTCATCCCCGCCGGAGGCATCGGCAGCCGCCTGTGGCCGCTGTCGCGCGCCGACGCGCCGAAGTTCCTCCACGACCTGACGGGCTCCGGCCAGACGCTGCTGCGCGACACCTGGGATCGCCTCGAGCCTCTCGCGGGACCCGAGCGCATCGCGGTGGTCACCGGTCGCGCGCATCGCGCGGCGGTGGAGGAGCAGCTGCCCGGCATCCCCGACCGCAACGTCTTCCTCGAGTCCGAGCCGCGCGAATCCGCCGCCGCCATCGGGCTGGCCGCGGCCGTGCTGGTGCGCCGCGAGCCCGATGTCATCATCGGCTCCTTCGCCGCCGACCACGTCATCCGCGGCACGCGGACGTTCGAGTTCGCCGTGCAGCAGGCCGTCGCCGTCGCCCGCGAGGGCTACATCTGCACGATCGGCATCCAGCCCTCCGAGCCGTCGGTGGGCTTCGGATACATCAAGAAGGACGGCGAGCTCATCGTCGACGGGGCGCCTGAGGCGGCTGTCGTCGAGCGCTTCGTGGAGAAGCCCGACCTCGACACCGCGAAGGAGTACTTCGCCGACCGCTCGTACCTGTGGAACGCGGGCATGTTCATCTCCCGCGCCGACGTGCTGCTGGCAGAGCTCGCCGAGAACGCACCGGAGCTGCACGCCGGCCTGCTGGAGCTCGCCGAGGCCTGGGACGACCGGGACCGCCGAGGCCCCGTCGTCGACCGGGTGTGGCCGGCACTGCCGAAGATCGCGATCGACTACGTCGTCGCCGAGCCGGCGGCCGAGAAGGGGCGGCTGGCGGTCATCCCCGGTCACTTCGACTGGGACGACGTCGGGGACTTCGCGAGCCTCGCCAAGCTCAACTCCCACGGGCGCAACGAGCTGGCGATCCTGGGAAAGAACGCGCGCATCCTCTCGGACGCCGCCAGCGGCATCGTGGTGAGCCAGACGTCGCGGGTCATCAGCCTCATCGGGGTGAAGGACATCGTGGTCGTCGACACCGAGGACGCGCTGCTGGTCACCACGAGCGAGCACGCGCAGCGGGTGAAGGGCGTCGTGGATGCCCTCAAGCTCACCGGTCGCGGCGATGTCTTGTGAGGTTTCTATGACGCGATGATTGCGTCTTTGTAACCTTTCGCCGTCTGGCCCGGATTCGGTCAAGGGCACCGCGTAACAGTCGGTAACTTTCACATGGCGCCGCGAAATCCGCGGGAGCCATCGTGGAGGCTGCTTTGACCATCTCGACCACCAAGAAGGTCCTCGGCGCGACCGGCGCCGCTGCGCTGCTCGTCGCCCTCGCAGGCTGCGGAAGCGCGCCCGAGGAGAACACCGGCGGCAGTGCCGCACCCGAGTCGGCAGACGACTTCAAGCCCTGCCTGATCTCTGACGAGGGTGGCTGGAACGACCGTTCGTTCAACCAGGCCGCCAAGGAAGGCATGGACCGCGCGCTCGAAGAACTCGACATCGAGGGCATCGAGATGGAGTCGGCCACCCCGAACGACTACGCGCCGAACCTCGAGACGCTCGTCTCCGAGGGCTGCACGTTCATCGTCTCGGTCGGCTTCAACCTCTCGGCCGCCACGGTCGAGTCGGCGCTGGCCAACCCCGAGATCGACTACGCGATCATCGATGACTGGGCCGACAACGACTTCGACGGCGCCACCGACGCCCCGAACATCAAGCCCCTCGTGTTCGACACCGCGCAGGCGTCGTACCTCGGCGGCTACGCCGCGGCGGCCTGGTCGGCGCAGAACGGCGTCAACAAGGTCGGCACCTTCGGCGGCATGCAGATCCCGTCGGTCGCCGTGTTCATGGACGGCTTCGAGAAGGGCGTCGACAAGTACAACGAGGACAAGGGCGCTGCCGTCGAGGTCTTCGGGTGGGACACTGCCGCGCAGGAGGGCCTCTTCACCGGTGGCTTCGCGGCGAACGACACCGCCAAGCAGACGGCGCAGGGTGTGCTCGACCAGGGTGTGGACGTCATCCTCCCCGTGGGTGGACCGATCTACCAGAGCGCGGCGGCGGCCATCGCCGACGGTGGCCTCGACGTCGTCATGGTGGGCGTCGACAAGGACCTGGCAGTCGCTGACCCCGACGTCACGGACGTGACCCTCGTCTCGATCATGAAGGCCATCGACGTGGCCGTCTACGACGCCACCCTCGAGGCCGCCGCGGGCGACTTCGACGTGGAGCCGTACGTGGGGACGCTCGAGAACGAGGGCGTGAAGCTCTCCGAGTTCCACGAGTTCGAGGCGGAGCTGCCCGAGGGTCTGGCCGACGAGCTGGCCGCGCTGCAGGAGCAGATCATCGCGGGCGACATCACGGTGGAGTCGCCGAACTCCCCGTGACCTTCTGAAGTCCGCTCGGGGCGAGCAGCGCACGTCGCTGCTCGCCCCTGAGCATGTTCCATGGACAGTGAGAGCCGTTTCCGCGCGGAGCGGCTCCTGGATTAGGGTGCAGTTATGAAGCTCGAGCTTCGCGGAATCACCAAGCGGTTCGGCAGCCTCGTCGCCAACGACCGGATCGATCTCACCGTGGAGCCCGGTGAGATCCATGCGCTGCTGGGCGAGAACGGTGCCGGCAAGTCCACGCTGATGAACGTCCTCTACGGCCTGTACCAGGCCGACGAGGGCGAGATCCTGCTCGACGGGGTGCCGCAGCACTTCCGCGGGCCGGGTGACGCGATGGCGGCGGGCATCGGCATGGTGCACCAGCACTTCATGCTGATCCCGGTGTTCACCGTCGCCGAGAACGTCATGCTCGGCCACGAGTCGACCAAGGGGCTGGGTGGGCTCGACCTCGCCGCCGCCCGCGCGCACGTGCGTGCCGTGGCCGACCGGTTCGGATTCGACGTCGATCCGGATGCCACCGTGGGCGACCTCCCCGTGGGCGTTCAGCAGCGCGTCGAGATCATCAAGGCGCTCTCGCGCGACGCCAAGGTGCTCGTCTTCGACGAGCCGACGGCGGTGCTCACCCCGCAGGAGACCGACGAGCTGATGACGATCATGCGTCAGCTGCGCGACGAGGGCACCTCGATCGTCTTCATCACCCACAAGCTGCGCGAGGTGCGCGAAGTCGCTGACCGCATCACCGTCATCCGCCTCGGCGCGGTCGTCGGCGCGGCCGCGCCGACCGCCTCCAACACCGAGCTCGCCTCCCTCATGGTGGGCCGTGCGGTCGAGCTGACCGTGCAGAAGCAGCCGCCGCGCCTGGGCGAAGGAGGACTCGAGGTGCGCGACCTCCGCGTGCTCACCCACCACGGCGCCATCGTCGTCGACGCCGTCTCGTTCGACGTGCGCCCCGGTGAGGTGCTCGCGATCGCCGGCGTGCAGGGCAACGGCCAGACCGAGCTGGTCGAGGCCATCGTCGGCCTCGCCGGCCGCGTCGAAGGCTCCATCAGCCTCGACGGCACCGAGCTCGTGGGCCGGAGCGTGCGTGGCATCCTCGACGCCGGCGTGGGGTTCGTCCCCGAGGACCGCAACGAGGACGGCTTGGTGGGTGAGTTCTCCGTCGCCGAGAACCTCATCCTGGACCGCTCGTCCGACCGCGCCTTCGTGCGCTGGGGCACGATCATGCGCAAGACCCTCGACCGGTTCGCGCGCGACCGCATCGCCGAGTACGACATCCGCACGCAGGGCCCGCAGGCTCCCGCGGCGACCCTCTCCGGAGGCAACCAGCAGAAGGTCGTCATTGCCCGCGAACTCGATCGCGAGCTGCGGCTGCTGGTGGCCGCCCAGCCGACCCGAGGCGTCGATGTCGGCTCCATCGAATTCATCCACAAGCGCATCATCGAGACGCGCGACAGCGGCGTGCCGGTGATCGTCGTGTCGACCGAGCTCGACGAGGTGACCGCGCTCGCCGATCGCATCGCCGTGATGTACCGCGGCGCGATCGTCGGCGTCGTCCCCGGCGACACCCCGCGCGACATCCTCGGCCTCATGATGGCCGGCGCCAGCGACCCGGAGGTGGCAGCATGACCGGCACGACACCCGGTGCCGACGACGTGACACAGGGGCTGCCCCCCGAGCAGCTGCCTCCTGTCAAGAGCCCGCTGGCGGGGGAGCCCCAGGTTCCGCCGCCGCCGCGCACCAACGTCTTCATCAAGGACCTCCTGCGCGGCAGCGCGTTCACCACGATCCTCGCGATCGTGCTGGCGTTGGTCGTCGGCGGCATCCTCATCGCCCTCACCGACGAAGATGTGCAAGAGGCGGCCGGCTACTTCTTCGCCCGTCCCGGCGACACGTTCGCCGCGATCTGGAGCGCCGTCTACGGCGGCTACGAGGCCCTCTTCCGCGGCGCGGTGTTCAACCCGCGCGGGGCGGATTTCGCCGCGCAGATCCGTCCCTTGACCAGCTCCCTGGGGTTCGCAGCTCCCCTCATCGCCGCCGGACTCGGCGTGGCGCTGGCGTTCCGCGTGGGCCTGTTCAACATCGGCGCCCGCGGTCAGATGCTGGTCGGCGCGATCTTCGCGGCGCTGTTCGCCTTCAATCTCGACCTGCCGTTCTGGCTGCACATGCCGCTGACGATGCTCGCCGGCATCATCGGGGGCGCCCTGTGGGGCGGGATCGTGGGTGTGCTGAAGGCGCGCACGGGCGCGCATGAAGTGATCCTCACGATCATGCTCAACTACGTCGCCTACTACCTGCTGCTGTGGATGATCCGCACGCCCGGCCTGCTGCAGAAGCCGGGCACCAACCAGCCGATCACTTCGGCCACACCCGAGACGGCGCAGTTCCCCGAGCTCTTCGGGTCTGCCTTCCCGCTGCTGGACTGGGGCTTCGTGATGGTGATCATCGCGACGATCGCCGTCTGGTGGATCGTGGAGTTCTCCAGCCTCGGCATGCGCCTGCGCGCCGTGGGGGAGAACCCGCACGCAGCGCGCGCGGCGGGCATCAACGTCAAGCGCATCTACGTCTACGCGATGCTCTTCGCCGGAGGGCTGGCGGGCCTGGCCGCGATGAACCAGATCCAGGGGTCGGTGACCACCGGCTTCTCCGGTTCGATCGACGCCGGCATCGGCTTCGACGCCATCACCGTCGCCCTCCTCGGCCGCAGTCGCGCGTGGGGCACCTTCGCCGCCGGCATCCTGTTCGGCGCGCTGAAGTCCGGGTCCTTCTCGATGCAGGCGCAGGGGATCCCCGTCGACATCGTGCTGGTCGTTCAGGCGCTCATCGTGCTGTTCATCGCGGCCCCGCCGCTGCTGCGGGCGGTGTTCTTCCTGCCCAAGACCGAAGCGGAGAAGGCAGCCAAGGCCCGAGCCAAGTCAGCGAAGAAGGCGGTGGCCGCATGAGCGCGCTCGCTCCCACGGCGTCGAACCCCGGCGCCCTCCCGCTCGGCACGGTCAAGGAGCGGCACCTGAAGGTGCCGGTCGTCCTGGCCCTGGCCACGGTGCTGCTGGCTGCGCTGTTCTTCTTCGCCCCCCGCGACGGGATCAGCACCTTCCGGCTCGGCGACGCGTCGTCGGCGATCGCCCTTCCCAACGTGGAGCTGCCCACCGCCACCACCAGCTGGCTGCTCGTGGTGCTGCTGCTCGCCCTGACGGCATGGGCGGCGTGGGATGCCTGGTCGTACCGCCGCCCGCCGCTGTGGCTGGTCATCGTCTTCGCGGTGCTCGGGGTGTTCGCCTTCCTCGTGTGGGCGGCCGCGGGCGGACTCGTGCCGGTCACGGGGCTGCTGTTCGGGGCGATCTCCCTCTCGGTGCCGCTGGTCTTCGGCGCGCTGGGCGGGGTCATCGGCGAGCGGGTGGGCGTGGTCAACGTCGCCATCGAGGGGCAGCTGCTGCTGGGCGCCTTCTCGGCGGCGCTGCTTTCGAGCGTCACGGGCAACCCCTTCATCGGCCTGATCGGCGCGATGATCGGCGGTGTGCTGGTCGCCTTCGTGCTGGCCGCCTTCGCGATCAAGTACCTCGTCGACCAGGTGATCGTCGGCGTCGTGCTGAACGTGCTGGTCACCGGCCTGACCGGCTTCCTCTACGGCGCGCTGCTCGTGCCCAACGAGAACGAGCTCAACCAGCCCGTGCGCTTCACGCGGCTCGAGATCCCGCTGCTCAGCGATATCCCGATCATCGGACCGGTGCTGTTCAACCAGACGTTCCTGGTGTACCTCATGTACATCACCGTCGCCGTGGTGGCGTGGGGCCTGTACCGCACCCGCTGGGGCCTGCGCCTGCGCGCGGTGGGCGAGCACCCGCAGGCTGCCGACACCGTCGGCATCAAGGTCAACATGTCCCGTTTCTGGAACGTGTCGCTGGCGGGCGCCATCGCCGGCATCGGCGGGGCGTACTTCACCCTGGTGTCGGTGCCGCAGTTCGGCAAGGAGATGACCGCGGGTCTCGGCTTCATCGCCCTGGCCGCGGTGATCTTCGGCCGGTGGGACCCCATCCGCGCCGCCCTCGCGGCGCTGCTGTTCGGCTTCGCCACCAACCTGCAGAATCTGCTGACGGTGCTGGGCACGCCGATCCCGAGCGAGTTCATGCTCATGCTGCCCTACGTCGTCACCATCATCGCCGTGGCCGGTTTCGCCGGCCAGATCCGCGGACCCGCGGCAGCCGGCAAGCCGTACATCAAGGGATGACATCGACATGACCGACATCGATTGGGACCATCTCCGCGCCGTCGCGACGGAGGCCATGGAGCGGGCGTACGCCCCCTACTCCCGGTATCGGGTGGGCGCCGCCGCGCTCGTGACCGACGGGCGGGTGGTGGCCGGCTGCAACGTCGAGAACGCCTCCTACGGGGTGGGCCTGTGCGCAGAGTGCGCCCTCGTGGGTGACCTGCAGATGTCCGGCGGCGGCCAACTCGTCGCGTTCGTCTGCGTCAACAACGACGGCCAGACGATCATGCCGTGCGGACGCTGCCGTCAGCTGCTCAATGAATTCGCCCTGCCGGGCATGCTGCTGGAGACCGTCTCCGGCATCCGCACGATCGACGAGGTCCTGCCCGACGCGTTCGGGCCGCGCGACCTCGAGGAAGTTTCACGATGACCACCGAGAACGAACCGTTCGACGCCGTCGACGTCATCCGGGCCAAGCGTGACGGGGGCGCCGTCCCCGAGCCCGCACTGCGCTGGATGGTCGACGCCTTCACACGCGGCTACGTCGCGGAATCGCAGATGGCCGCCTTCGCGATGGCGGTGCTCCTCAACGGCATGCAGCGCGACGAGATCCGCGTTCTCACCGACGCCATGATCGCCTCGGGTGAGCGCATGAGCTTCGCCGCCCTCGGCAAGCCGACCGTCGACAAGCACTCCACCGGCGGTGTCGGCGACAAGATCACCCTGCCGCTCGCGCCGCTCGTGGCATCCTTCGGCGTCGCCGTACCGCAGCTCTCGGGACGCGGCCTCGGTCACACCGGAGGGACGCTGGACAAGCTCGAGTCGATCCCCGGCTGGCGCGCAGCCCTCACCAACGACGAGCTGTTCGCGCAGCTACGCGACATCGGTGCGGTCATCTGCGCTGCGGGCTCGGGCCTGGCCCCCGCCGACAAGAAGCTCTACGCGCTGCGCGATGTCACCGGCACCGTCGAGGCCATTCCGCTCATCGCGTCGAGCATCATGTCGAAGAAGATCGCCGAAGGCACCGACGCGCTCGTGCTCGACGTGAAGTTCGGCGGCGGCGCGTTCATGCGCGATGTCGAGAAGGCCCGCGAGCTCGCCCGCACGATGGTGGCGCTCGGCACCGACTCGGGCGTCGCGACCACTGCGCTCCTCACCGACATGAACACTCCGCTCGGCCTCGCGATCGGCAACGCCAACGAGGTGCGGGAGTCTGTCGAGGTGCTCGCCGGCGGCGGCCCCGCCGATGTGGTCGAGCTCACCGTGGCCCTCGCCCGCGAGATGCTCGCCCTCGCGGGCCAGCCCGACGCCGACGTCGAAGCGGCGCTGCGCGACGGCCGGGCGATGGACACATGGCGTGCCATGATCCGCGCCCAGGACGGCGACCCGGACGCACCGCTGCCGGTCGCCCGCGAGACCCACACCGTCACCGCGACCGCCGGGGGCTTCGTCACCCGTCTCGACGCGCTCCCCTTCGGGATCGCCGCGTGGCGGCTGGGGGCGGGTCGCGCCCGCGCGCAGGACCCGGTCGTCCACGCCGCCGGCATCGACCTGCACGTCAAGCCCGGCGACACGGTCACCGAGGGGCAGCCGCTGTTCACCCTGCTGGCCGACGACGACAAGCGGTTCGCCCGCGCGCTCGACGCCCTCGACGACGCGTGGGAGATCGGCGCCACCGCTCCGACGGCCACGCCGCTCGTGCTCGAGCGCATCACCGCCTGACTCCGCACCGAACGAAGGAACCTCATGGGCATGGACCAGAACGACGACGTCCGGCTGCAGGGAGTCTCGATCCGCGAGCTCCCGAAGGTCTCGCTGCACGACCATCTCGACGGCGCTGTGCGCCCGGCGACGATCATCGAACTCGCCGACGCGACCGGTGTGCCGATCCCCGAGACCGACGCCGACGCGCTGGCGGAATGGTTCGAGGAGCGCAGCGACTCGGGCTCGCTCGTGGAGTATCTGAAGACCTTCGACGTCACCACCGCGGTCATGCAGACGCGCGAGGGTCTCACCCGGGTGGCGCGGGAGTTCGTCGAGGACCTCGCCGCCGACGGCGTGGTGTACGGCGAGGTGCGATGGGCGCCGGAGCAGCACCTGCAAGGCGGGCTGTCACTGGACGAGGCCGTCGAGGCCGTGCAGGAGGGCATCGAAGAGGGTGAGGATGCCGTCGAGGCGACCGGTCGCGACATCCGCGTCGGCCAGCTCCTCACGGCGATGCGCCACACCGACCGTTCGCTCGAGATCGCCCGGCTCGCCGTCGCCCACCGCACGCGCGGCGCCGTCGGCTTCGACATCGCCGGTCCCGAGGACGGCTTCCCCGCGTCGAACCACCGTGAGGCGTTCGACTACCTCGCGGCCCACTTCTTCCCCGTCACAGTGCACGCCGGTGAAGCGGCCGGGCTCGACTCGATCCGCTCGGCGCTCATCGACGGCCGCGCGTTGCGCCTCGGCCACGGTGTGCGGCTCGCCGAGGACCTCGAGGTCATCTCGCGCGAGGGCGAAGAGGTCTTCGTCCAGCTCGGTGACCTCTCCCGGTGGGTGCGCGACCGCGAGATCCCGCTGGAGCTGTCGCCGTCGTCGAACCTGCAGACAGGTGCCATCGAGCGCTGGGGCAAGGAGCTGGCCGACCACCCGTTCGACCTGCTGTACCAGCTGGGATTCTCCGTCACGGTGAACGTCGACAACCGCACGCAGAGCCGCACCTCGCTCACTCGCGAGCTGGCACTGCTGGCCGAGGCCTTCGAGTACGACCTCGACGACCTCGAGGCGTTCCAGCTGAACGCCGCCGCCGCCGCCTTCCTGACGGTGGAAGAGCGCGAGGAGCTCATCGAGATCATCGCCGAGGGTTTCGCCCGCTGAGAAGGTCGTGACCGCGGGCTCGCCGTGCCTGGCGCGGGCGGGGTTGGTGCGGCATCTACGCGCCCGCAGGCGCCGTAACTCCTCAAGAACCGGCCTCGCTCGCCCGGATCGACCGCTTCTGCCGCGCCCGACGCCCGGTTTTGAGGAGTTGCGACCGGGGCGTGGTCAGCAGCCGCTGGTCGCCCGCGCGGGACCGCGCGGCGGCGTGCTCCGGTGAGCGGTCGTCGCAACTCCTCAAAGGCACGCGCGAACTGCCGGGATCGGCCGCGTCCGTCGGCCCCGTTCTCGGTTCTTGAGGAGTTACGACTCTCGCCTCACCGAGCTGGGACGCGTTTGGGGAGTTGCGCCCGGGGCGTGGTCGGGCCGACGGCCAGAATCTGCTTCAGCTGCGCGAGCATCTGCTCCCGCCGGTACAGGATGTCCTCGGCGATCGGGCGCACGGTCGTATAGCCGAGCGCGGCGGCGGCCAGGTCGCGGCGGCGGTCGCGCTTGTGCGCCTCCCACCCGGCGTGGTGCGCCTCGCTGTCGCATTCGATGATCAGCCATCCGTCGACGACGAGATCGACGCGGCCGACGCCGGATATCGAGACCTGTATCTCGACGGTGCAGCCGAGGCCGCGCAGCAGCAGCCGCATGATCGTCTCCGGACCGGACTCGCAACGGGGATCAAGCAGCGGCCGCAGCCGCTGGAACCGCCGGGGGAGGAGCGCGAAGACGGCGGCCACACCCTTCTCGTCGACGATGCCGCGGTACCAGGCGCTGTCGAGCGTCGCGATCGCCTCGCGCGGTCCTTGGCAGCGGCAGGCCTGTGCGAGGGCCTCGACCACATCGGTCATGAGGCGGGTCGGCTCAGCGGACGACGGCCGCCAGTGGCAGACGACATCCGGCGGCCGTGGCGGCAGTCGACTCGCGCCGTTGGTCGCCTGCACGTGCAGCCGGTTGTGGTCCATGACGAAGACGCCGAGAAGCGCGAGGAGTGACAAGCAGTCGACCCGGACCCCCAAGCGAGCCGCGCGCACGATGTCGGGGTGGCACCCGGCGAGCAGATACCGCCCGCGCCGCACGCGCAGCAGCGAGCCGTCCTGCAGGCCGCGCCGCACCCGTTGCCGACCGACCCCGTGCAAGGCGAGCTCCCGGGTGCTCAGGAACCGCATCGGGACGTCGGGGGAGGTGGGCGGCGGTTGTCGGAGCATGTCGACACTGTGCGGGGTGGGCGGCCGGCGGCGATGGCCGCGCGATCGGAACGGTGGACGGATACTCCCCTTCGCGGGCCGGGGAGGAATCGGCGGCCGGCGCGGCGTCGGCTGGGCAGCCGCCCGCGGGCTGCGGCCTGGCGCCCCGTCGCAACTCCTCAAAAACCGCCCTGGCGAGGCCGGAATCCAGTCGGTGGCCCGGCCGACCGTGCGTTGTTGAGGAGTTACGGCGCGCGCCGGCCTTCCCCGCACCTGCGGCGGCCCCGGCGCCCGGCGCCCCGGCGCCCGCGCTCAGGGCGCCGATGACGCCGCGAGCCCGCCGAGCTCTTCGGCGACCAGCGCCCGCATGTCCTCGTCGCTGATCGTCGGCTCGCCGTCCCCGGGCTGCGCGCCGTAGTCCCCGAACGACGCGTGCGAAGCGCCGTCGATCTCCACCAACTCGGCGTCGGCGGGCAGCAACCCTCGCGCGTCGGCGATCTTCTGCGGCGTCGACAGGCCGTCCTCGCTGCCCGCCAGGCTCAGCACCGGCAGGTCGGAGTCGGACAGATCCGTCGCGCAGTACGAGGCGAAGAGGGCGAGCCCGTCGGCGTCGTCGGCCAGCTGGCACGCCCGCACGCCGCCCAGGGAATGGCCGCCGACGATCCACGTGTCGACGCCCGGCGCGAGGTCGGTGAAGGTGTCGAGCCCTCGCGGGTCGAAGAACGCCAGGTTCAGCCACGGCTTGGTGATGACCACCGTCCGGTCGTTCTCCGCGGCGGCGCCGGCCAGCAGCGCGGCGTAAGCCCACGGGTCGACCTTGGCGCCGGGGATGAACACCAGGCCGGTGTCGGAGTCGCCGTCGGCGGGGGAGAGCACGATCGCCGCAGAGTCGTCGGTCACGGTGATGCGCTCGTCCGCGCGCACCGCGTCCAGGGGGTCGGACTCCGCGGCCATGACACCGACCTGGCTCCAGATCACGACGCCGACCACGGCGAGGACCAGCAGCCCGGCGAGGGACCCGAGCACCCACCACAGCACGCGGCGGCCCCGCCGCCCGCGCCCGTGGCGGGTGCCCGGCGTGCTCAACGCAGCGCGCGCTGTCGGGCCGTGACGACGGCCAGCACGGGAGCGAACAGCGGGTGGTCCGAGTCGAGACCCGTGACGGATGCCGTGAAGGTCGCGGCATCCTGTTCGCGCAGCAGCCGCTGCATGTCGACCGACTGCGGGTCCTCGGGGTCGTCGAACTCCAGCGCGGCGCCCATCGCGGCCACGAGGCCGTCGACGGCGAGGCCGCGCTCGGCCGCCTCCGCAGCGGGCCCGACGAACCGCTCGTGCCGGGAGAGCTTGCGCAGCGGCTGCCGTCCCACGCGCCACACGGTGTCGGGGAGCGCGGGGTTGGCGAAGCGTCGCAGGATCGTCTCGCGGTAGTCGGTGAGGTCGTCCGGGTTGAGGCCGTGCTTGGCGACCAGCAGCGCCGACGTCTCCGACAGCGCCCGGGCGACGGCCGCGACGATCTCCGACTCCTCCAGCGCCGCGGCGATCGTGTCGACGCCGGCACGCGCGCCGAAGTAGGCCGTCGCCGCGTGGCCGGTGTTGACCGTGAACAGCTTGCGCTCGATGTAGGGCGCCAGGTCATCCACGAAATGCGCCCCCGGGATCGAGGGCAGCTCGCCGCCGAAGGGCGGCGCCTCGATGGCCCACTCGAAGAAGGGCTCGACGGTCACGTCGACGCCTTCCCCCGGCGCCTGGGCGGGGACGATGCGGTCCACCGCAGTGTTGGCGAAGACGGCGTGGCCGGCGATGGCATCCCAGCCATCCTCCGCCTGGGCGCGGATCTCGTCGCGCAGCAGGTCGGTGGCGTTGATGGCGTTCTCGCACGCCATGACCTTCAGCGGTGGGAGCGCGGGGTCGCGCATCGCGATGCCGGCGACGATGTGCGGTGCGACGAAGCGCAGCACGGTGGGGCCGACCGCAGTGGTGACGATGTCAGCCGTGGCCACCTCATCGATGACCGCCTGCGGGTCGGTCTGGCTGTTGATGGCGCGGAAGTTCGTGACCACCTTGTCGGTGCCGCCCTCGCCCACCTCGTGCACGGTGTAGGAGTCGGCGGCGTTGATCGCATCGACGAGGTCGGCCGCGACGTCGGAGAAGACGAGCTCGTAGCCGCCCTCGTGCAGCAGCAGGCCGACGAAGCCGCGCCCGATGTTGCCGGCGCCGAAGTGGACGGCCTTCATGATGCGTTGACCGTCGAGAGGAGGGTGTACAGCTCTTCCGGCGTCTGCGCCTGCTTGAGCTTGGCCACCTCGTCCTCGTCGGAGAACACCAGGGCGATCTGCGACAGGATCTCGAGGTGCTCGTCGCCCTTGCCGGCAATGCCGACGACGAAGGTCACGGGGTTGCCGTCCCAGTCCACGCCGCCGTCGTAGCGGACGACCGACAGTGCCGAGTCCAGGATCGTCTCCTTGGTCTCATTCGTGCCGTGGGGGATGGCCAGCTCGTTGCCCATGTAGGTCGAGACGGTCTCCTCGCGCTGCTGCATCGCGTCGTAGTAGGCGCCGGTCACAGCCCCCGCCGCCTGGAGGATGTCGGCGGCCTCCTTCATCGCGTCCTCGCGGCTCACCGAGCCCGGGTGGATGCGGACCTGTCCTACGTTCAGCACCTCGCGTGCCATGTCGTACCCCTTTCATCGGGCGGATGCCGCGGCATCCGTCCCCTTCACTGTCTCAGTTCGCTCCTCGCCGGCCAGAGGGCTTGCGCTCTCTGCGCGGGCGTGGCTAGCGGTCGGAATGCGAGACGCCGCGGGGCCGGGGGCATGATGCCACCCGGCCCCGCAGCTGTCTGTGTCAGGCTCCGTCGTGCTGCTCGCGCACCAGCTCCACGACCTCGTCGTACTTCGGCGAGTTCATGAAGTTGTCCACCGACACGTGGATCGCGTCCGGCGTCTGCCGGCGCGCCCGGTCGGTGAGCTGGTTCTGCGTGATGACCAGGTCGGCGGAGGGGTCGAGATTCGCGATCGCCTTGTTGACGACCGTGACATCGTCGATGCCCGCCTTCTTGATCTTGTTGCGCAGGACGCTGGCGCCCATCGCCGACGAGCCCATGCCCGCGTCGCACGCGAACACGATGTTGCGCACCGGCTTCACCGCGACGGTGCCGCCGCTGAGGCGCCCACCGGTCTCGGCCTCGGTCTCGAGGCGGTCCACCGCCTGCTCGCCCTCGCGCACGCCCTCGCGGTCCGTGCGGTCGGCGGCGCGCAGCGCGTCGAGCGAGGCCGACGACTTGCCCTTGTTCGCCGCGGTCTGCGAGACCGCGGAGGCGAACTTGTCGCCCTCGGCCAGCAGGTCGCGCTTGCGCGTAGCCCGCAGGATGATGGATGCCACGATGAACGTGACCGCCGCGGAGAGGATCACCGAGAGGATGACCCCCACGTAGCTGTCGTTCGCGGTCTGTGCCAGCACCGCGAAGATCGACCCCGGCGCGGCCGGAGCGCGCAGCCCCGCGCCGAACAGCATGTTGGTGGTGACACCGGTCATGCCGCCTGCGATGAGCGCGACGATCAGCACCGGCTTCATCAGGGCGAACGGGAAGTACACCTCGTGGATGCCGCCGAAGAACTGGATGACGGCCGCTCCCGGGGCCGACGCGCGCGCGGCGCCGATCCCGAAGAAGGTGAACGCGAGCAGCAGGCCGAGACCCGGGCCGGGGTTGGCCTCGAGCAGGAACAGGATCGACTTGCCGGTCTCGTCGGCCTGCGCGATGCCGAGCGGGGTGAGCACGCCGTGGTTGATGGCGTTGTTGAGGAAGAACACCTTCGCCGGCTCGATGAGGATGCTCGTCAGCGGCAGCAGGTTCGCCTCGACGAGCCAGTCCACCGCGTTGCCGAGGACGTCCATGAGGCCGTTGACGAGCCAGGCGACGGGGTAGAACCCGACGATGGCCATGACGAAGCCCCAGATGCCCGCCGAGAACATGTTGACGAGCATCTCGAAGCCGGCCTTGATCTTGCCGTCCCAGAGCTTGTCGAGCCACTTCATCGTGTAGGCAGCCAGCGGACCCATGATCATCGCGCCGATGAACATGTGGATCTGGCCGAGCGGCGCCGCGCCCTCGGGCAGGGTCGCGTTGAACTGCGCGATCAGCGCGTCGGACCCGGCGATCGCACCCATGACGGCGATCGAGCCGACGACGGCGCCGCGCACGCCGTAGACCATGTGGCCGGCGGTGTAGGCGATGATGATCGGCAGCAGGTAGTGGATGAACGGGCCCACGATGGTCGCGAGGTCGGCGTTGGGCGTCCAGCCCACGTCGATGAAGAACGCCGTGAAGATGCCCCACGCGATGAGCGCGGGGATGTTCGGCATGATCATGCCGGACAGGAACGTGCCGAAGCGCTGGACTCCGACCCGCGCCTTGCTGCCCCCCTGTGTGGCGGGGGCTGACGCAGTCGTCATTGCTGTGTCTCCTTCTGTCGGGTAGCGGCTTGCTGGGCCGCGAGGCGTGCCCCCGCCGCGTCATCGGCGGTGAGGGCGGCTTCGGCGATGCGCTGGGCGTCGTCGAGCGTCTGGGTGAGCAGGCTGGCGCGCACGTCGGCGAGGGCGGTCGGCGCCATCGACAGCGTCGAGGCCCCGAGTCCGACGAGCACGACCGCCAGCAGCGGGTCGGCGGCGGCCTCGCCGCAGATGCCCACGGGCTTGCCGTTGGCACGGCCGGCTTCGCCGACCTCCCGGATGAGGCGCAGCACAGCCGGGTGCCAGGGGTCCTGGAAGGCGGCCACCGAACCGAGCAGGCGGTCAGCGGCGAGGGTGTACTGGGTGAGGTCGTTGGTGCCGATCGAGGCGAAATCGGCCACGGCCAGGGCCTTGTCTGCCATGAGCGCGATCGAGGGGACCTCCACCATGACGCCGGCCATCTTCAGGCCGTAGTCGCGGGCGAGCTCGGTGAAGTACCGCGTCTCCTCCACGGTGGACACCATCGGCGCCATCACCCACACGTCGGCGTCCGTCGCGGCATCCGCCTGCGCCAAGGCCGTGAGCTGCTCGCGCAGGATGTCTTCGCTCGCCCGGAGTGCGCGCAGGCCGCGCAGCCCCAGGGCGGGGTTGTCCTCGTGGGCGTCGTTGAGGAAGGCCAGCGGCTTGTCGGCGCCGGCGTCGAGCACGCGCACGACGACCTTCTTGCCGGGGAACGCCTCGAGCAGCCGGGTGTAGGTCTCCCGCTGCTGTTCCACGGTGGGAGCGGAGTGGGAACTGAGGAAGAGGAACTCGGTGCGGAACAGCCCCACGCCCTCGGCCCCGAGCGCGACGGCCTCTTCGGCGCCCTCCGGCTTGCCGAGGTTCGCCAGGAGCGGCACCAGGGTGCCGTCGGCGAGAGCCCCGGGGGTGATGGGGGCGGATGCCGCCGACGCGCGGGCGTCGGCCCGGTTCTGGGCCCGCGCCAGGTCCTCCGCAGACGGGTCGGTGACGACGACGCCAGCAGCGGCGTCGACGATCACCGTCTCGCCGTCGGCCAGCTCGGTCGCGCCGGCCGCGCCGACGACCGCGACGATCGCCTTCTCGCGGGCGAGGATCGCCGTGTGCGACGTGGGGCCGCCGTCGCTGGTGACCAGTGCCAGCACCTTGTCGAGGTCCAGCAGAGCCGTGTCGGCCGGAGCGAGGTCGCGCGCCACGAGCACGAACGGGTGGCCGGGGTCGGGCACGCCCGGCGCGGGCACCCCCTGCAGGTGGGCGATGACCCGCTGGGCGACGTCGTCGAGGTCTGCGGCGCGCTCGCCGAGGTAGCCGCCCATGGCGGTCAGCTGCTCGCGGAACGACGCGAAGGCGTCGAAGACGGCGTACTCGGCGGTCTTGCCCTGCGCGATGCGCGCGTCGACCTCCTGCAGCAGCGCGGGGTCCTCGGCCATCATCGACTGCGCCTCCAGCACGTCGCGGGCGGCGCCTCCCGCCTGCGCACCGCGCTGCTCGAGTTCGCGGGCCACGGCACTGACCGACTCGCGGGCGCGGGCGCGCTCCTCCTCGGCATCCCGTGTGCTCGCCGTGTCGGCGGGCGCAGGGAGCGGCTCGGCCATGCGGGCAACGGGACCCTGGGCCACGCCCAGTCCGATGCCCACTCCGCGCAACTCGCTCATCATGTCTCCTTCGTCGTTCATCAGGCGTCGTGGTCGGTGGCCAGCAGCTCGGCCAGGGTGTCGAGGACGTTCTCGGCGCCGTCACCGTCGGCGGTCAGGGTCACGTAGTCGCCGCGCTCCACGCCGAGCGCGATGACGCCGAGGATGCTGGCCGCGTTGGTGGGCGCACCGGCATCCTTGGCGATGGTGACGGGGATGCCGGAGTCCTTGGCCGCCTGGGCGAAGAGCTTCGCGGGGCGAGCGTGCAGACCGTTGGTGGAGCCGACGCGGACGGTGCGGGTGATCGCGCTCACAGGACTTCCCTTCCTTCCAGGGCGCTCTGCACGAAGGCGAGGGTGCGGGAGCCGTCGCGGTCGCTGAAGATGTCGTCGGGTAGCAGCACCACCGCGGTGCCGCGGGGAGCGGCCTCTCGGCGGATGTCCTCGAGCGCGTACGTCAGGTGCGGACCCACCAGCACGACGTCGGCGCCGTCCAGATCGATCGGCAGCGACTGTTCGGTGCCGGCGAAGGCCGCGTACGGCAGGCCGCGATCGTGTGCCGCATGGCGCACACGCTGGGCAACGAACGTGCTGGACGCGCCCGCGGCGCACACCACAAGGATTCTCATCATCGTGCCTCCTCCCCGGACATCTTTCTCAATACCGAGGCCCGGGACAACCCAGGGTTGCTTCCGCGGGGGCGGAAGGTTCTGCCCGTGTGCGTGGTTGACTGAAGGAACCGACACCGCAAGGGATCCCCGTGACCAGAGCCAGGCAGGACCGTCTGCTCATGCTGCTCACGCGCGACGGCGACTGGATCACTGCGGCGAGGGCGGCCGACGCGCTGGGCGTGACCCCGCGCAGCGTCCGCAGCTACGTCACGGCGGTGAACGCGCGCGTGCCCGGCGGAACGGCGATCGAATCCGGGCCGCAGGGCTACCGCGCGGGGCCCGAGGCCGGCGCGGCTCTGCGCGCCGACTCCGACGGGGGCACCCCACGCGATCGTCTGCACACGCTCGTGCGGGCTCTCCTCGACGAGCACGACGGCATCGACCTCTACGAGACGGCGAATCAGCTGTTCGTCAGTCTTGCCACGATCGAGGCGGACCTCGCCCGGGTGCGGGGACTGCTCGGAGGCACCGAGCTCACGCTCGAGCGCTCGGGGTATCGCGTGAGCCTGCGAGGCACCGAGGCCGCGCAGCGACGACTTCTCAGCAAGCTGGCTCACGACGAGATGGATGCCGGCTCGTTCGACCTCGAGGCACTGCGGCGCACCCTCGGTGCGCGCTCCATCGGAGCCCAGGCCTTCGGCCCGTTCAAGACGGAGCTCGTGGCCGGCCTCGGGGAGCTGGGCTACTTCGTGAACGAGCTGGGCATCGCCGACGTCGTCATGCACATCGCCATCGCCGCGGACCGGGTCTCGCGGGACCGTGGGCTGGAAGAGGCGCCAGAAGACGATCCCGCTCGCGCCGAGATCGGGGCCATCATCGACCGGCTGAGCCAGGAGCACCTCGGGGTGCGGCTGGGCGCGGGGGATCGCAGCCATCTGGCCACGCTGGTGCTCACCCGCGTGGTCGCCCCGGGCGCCGGGCCGGTCGACCGAGCGCGCGACCGCCTCGACCTCGAGGTGGAGCGGGTGGTGCGCGAGGTCGTCGAGTCGGCGGCGTCGGAGTTCCTCGTCGACATCGCGCACGAGGACTTCGTGCTGCGCCTGGCGCTGCACGTGCAGAACCTGCTGCAGCGCGCCCGCGCCCAGGCGTGGTCCCGCAACCCCCTCACCCGGTCGCTGAAGTCCACGTACCCGATGATCTTCGACGTCGCCGTCTTCATGGCCAGCCGTTTGGCCGAGCGCCTCGACATCCCCCTCATGGACGACGAGATCGCCTACATCGCGATGCACGTCGGCGGGCGGCTGGAGCGCAGTCGGCGCGCAGACCAGCTGCTCACCGCCACCATCGTCTGCCCCGGCTACTACGAGCTGCACGAGCTGCTGCGCTCGAGCGTCTCGCGCTCGCTGGGACAGGCCGTGGAGGTCGTCGGAGTCGAGACGCGCGTGGACCCGGACTGGTCCGGCATCCAGACCGACCTGGTGCTCACCACGATCGACCCCCCGGCGCCGGGGGAGCGGATCGTGCGCATCCAGCCGTTCCTCACCGAATCCGATGTCGAGCGCGTGCAGGCGGCGGCCGGGCGGGTGCGCCGCGGACGCCGGCTGGCCAGGCTCCGCGCCGAACTGGAACGCTACTTCTCGCCCGCGGCCTTCGTGCACGGGCTCGACGGCGAGGGCGGCGAAGAAGCCGTGATCCGGCGGCTGGGCGGCCTGCTCGTGGAACAGGGGATCATCGACGAGGGGTACGTGCAGCGCACGATCGAGCGCGAGAACCTCTCGTCCACCGCGTTCACCGACGCCCTCGCCGTGCCGCACGCGATCGGGATGACGGCCACGCGCACCGCGATCGCGATCGGCATCGCCGAGCCGTCGGTCTCGTGGGGCGAGGGGCGCGTGCAGGTCGTCGCCTTCACCGCCTTCTCCGAGAACGACCGCGCGGCGTTCCAGACGGTGTTCGAGCAGTTCGTCGAGGTGTTCAGCGAGCGCGACAGCGTGCAGCGCATCGTGCGACGCGGCACCGACTTCGCCGCGTTCCTCGACGAGCTGGTCGCCGTCATCGACGGCTGAGCCCCGCCCCGATCGCCCGCACGTCCGCCCGCCGGCCGCCCGCCCGCCCGGCGCCTCGCCGTTTGGGGCGCGTATCGGGCGACGAACCCCGGAAACCCCGGGTTTGGGGCGCGTGTCGGGCGACGAACCCCGGAAACCCCGGGTTTGGGGCGCGTATCGGGCGATGAACCGTGGAAACCCCGGGTTTGGGGCGCGTATCGGGCGATGAACCGTGGAAACCCCGGGTTTGGGGCGCGTATCGGGCGACGAAGCCCGGAAACCCCGGGTTTGGGGCGCGTATCGGGCGATGAACCTCGGAAACCCCGGGTTTGGGGCGCGTATCGGGCGACGGTCACCGCGGGGGACGGATGCCGAACGCGGCCAGACGCTCCGCCAAGGTGGCAGCGGTGGACACGTGCGGCCACCCCCATCGGCCGTGGCGATGTTGCGTTGTGCCCCGGATCCAGTCCTCGCGTTGCTTCTCGGCGTCGAAGACGTCGGCGCGAGTGCGACCGTCCAGCATCCGCCCGTCGATGTACTTGATCGAGCCGTCGAACTCGCCGTAGGCGTCGGCGTCGTCGATCCCGAAGTCGAGGTAGTAGCAGCCGCCCGTGGGTGAGGGGACGGCGACCTGCAGGCGGATGCGACGGAACCCCACCTCACGCAGGCGGATGCGACTGATCGTCTCGCCGGGCAGATGTGCCCTGCCGTCGGCGAACTCGAGCACCCGCTCCGCCCGGTTCACCCCGTGTGCGCTGGCGTGGACGATCCGGCGCACGTTCTCTCGGAATTCCTCCGCGCCATCGAGGTCGTAGACGCCGTCGCGCGGCGCGAACAGGGTGTGCAGCGCCGCGTCCGCCGAGGTCGCCGCCTGCTCGAAGGTCGCCGTGCGGGCCATGTCCGCGACCGAACGAGCGAGCCCGGTGCACAGCAGCCCGTCGATCTCGACCACGTCGCCGGTGGTCTCTCCGCGGTGCCGCACCACCCCATGCGCGGCGCCGGGCCGGCCGGCATCCGCGATGACGTGCAGCCGGTCGTCGCGCGCGCGGTACAGCGGCTGACCCTGCAGCGCCAGAGCCGTTGCATACGCGAAGACGGGCCGCGCGACCGAGACCGCCGCGAGCGCGTGAGCGCGGGCGACGATGCGTTGCTCGGGATACACCGCTCGCCAGGCGCTCGCACTCGCGTAGATGCCGCGACGCAGGCGCACGAGACTTCCGCCGGCCGCGGAAGCCGCGATCTGACGGCTGGTCATGCCGCGCTGTCGCAGGTGATCGAGTGTCAGCAGTCGGATTTCCTCGGTCATCCTCGGACGATCGCCGCTGGCGGCATCCATCCGGGACGGTGATTCGACAATCGGGGAGGACACGCCGCTCCGCGGGGCGTGTGGAGAAGGCGCCGCCCTGGGTTCGGGGCGCGTATCGGGCGACGAACCGCGAGAACCCCGGGTTCGGGGCGCGTATCGGGCGACGAACCGCGAGAACCCCGGGTTCGGGGCGCGTATCGGGCGACGAACCGCGAGAACCCCGGGTTCGGGGCGCGTATCGGGCGGCGAACCGCGAAAACCCCGGGTCGGGGCGCGTATCGGGCGACGAACCGTGGAGCGCCGGCGGGGGTCAGCCGCCGCGCAGCCGCTCCTCGAGCCCGAGACGGACGGCGGGCCACTCGTGCGGCAGGATCGAGAACACCACGGTGTCGCGCAGCGAGCCGTCGGGTCCCAGGCGGTGGTTGCGCAGCACGCCGTCCTGTTTCGCGCCGAGCCTGGCGATGGCCTCCCGCGACTGACGGTTGTGCCAGTGGGTGCGCAGCTCCACGGCGATCGCGTCGCACGCGTCGAACGCGTGCCCCAGCAGCAGCAGCTTCGCCGCGGTGTTCACCGCGGTGCGCTGCGCGGACAGCGCGAGCCAGGTGTAGCCGATCTCGACGTGCCGGTTCGGCTGGTCGATGCCGCAGAAGCTGGTCATCCCCACGGCGACCCCATCGCGGAGCACCGCCCACGGGTTCATGGTCCCGGCGTCGCGCATCGCCAAGCGCCGGGCGATCTCTTCCGGCACGCCCGCCGGCGCAGGCACCGAGGTGTACCAGGCGTGCTCCAGCCCGACGGATGCCACCGCGAGGTCGGACGCATGCTGCGGCCCCAGCGGCTCGAGTCGTATGTGGGCGTTCTCCAGGATGGTGGCGTCGCTCAGCAGCACAGCACGAGGCTACCGGGCGCAGCGGACGGACCGGCCCGCCGGCCGCGTCGTCCGTCGCCGATGGTCAGGCTTCCCGCGCGGGCCGCTCGTGCATCGCCGCCTCCGCAGCAGCCGCCGCCGTCGCGGGATCCCCCGCGCGGGAGGCCTCGCGGGCCGCCTGCATGGCACGGCGCCCGACGGGCAGCCCCACCGCGGCGCCGACGACGATGAAGGTCAGGATGCCGGTGGCCACCAGCAGCACCTCGATGTCGACGACATCGGCGAGGGGGCCCAGCACGGACATGCCCAGCGGCATCGCGACGGCCATGACGATGCCGACGAACCCGAAGACGCCGCCCTGCCGCTCGGGATCGACGGTCTCCTGCAGCAGGGTGAACGCCGGTGTGGAGAAGAACGGCACAGCGAGCCCCACGAGGAACAAGAAGGCGAAGAAGGTCCATACGGTGGGCGACAGCCCCATGCCGATCGCCAGCAGGCCGAACACCAGGGCGGACGTCACGATCATCCCGATACGGCTGCGCTTGGCGAAGAACGATGCCACGACGATGCCGCCGAGCATCATCCCGACGCTGAAGGCGATCTCGAGCACCGCGAGGTTGGTGATGTTCTGCTGCTCGCCGGCGTCGAAGGTGCGCACCAGCATGAGCGGGGTGAGGTTCGAGGGCGCCACGCTGAGCAGGAAGATGATCGCGAACAACGCCAGCAGCCATCGCAGGAAGGCGTGGTGCGCGACGTAGCGCACGCCCTCCACGAGGTCGGCGAAATACCCGGTGGGGGCGTCGTCGGATCGGCGAACGGCGCCGACGGGCACGAACGCGAGCAGCAGGATGCCGACGGCGGCGGTGATGACATCGACGAAGAAGATCGGGATGAGCGACGCCGCCGACCCGCCCCACACGGTCGCCGCCCACGCGAAGACGGCGCCCGCCGCCGCCGGCGCGAGCAGCGCCATGGCGGACTGGATGGAGCCGTTGACACCGTTGACGCGCATGAGGTTCCGGGCCGGGGTGATCTGCGGGATCAGCGCCGACACGGCGGGGCTCTGGATGCCGGCGCCGGCGGAGCGGATCGCGAGGGTCAGGAAGATGAGCCATACGCCGTCGTAGCCGGTCATCATCATCAGGGCGAGGGACAGGGTCGTCAGGGCGATGCCGGCATCCGCCGCGATGATGAGGTGCTTGCGGTTGTGGCGGTCGGCCCACACCCCGCCGAAGATCGAGACGATCGCCTGCGGCAGGAACCCGAACACCGCCGCGAGCGCCATGATGTCGCCCCGCTGATAGGTCAGCGTCAGGTACCAGAACACGGCGTACTGCACGAGCATCGACCCGAAGAGGCTCGTGGTCTGCCCCGCGAGGAACAGCACCACGTTGCGCTTCCAGTGCGGCGGATCCGCCGCACTGGAAGCGTCTGCGCCCGGCGTGGGCGCGTCGTGTTCGCGCATGTGCGCCTCTTTCAGCCGCGGGCGAGCAGCTCCGTGGCACCGGTCTCGAGCGCCTGAAGTCGCTCGCGCGCGTCGGCGGCGGAGTCGCCGCGCACGTCGAGATAGACCTTGACCTTGGGCTCCGTGCCGCTCGGCCGCACGATCACGCGCGATCCGTCGGCAAGCCACAGTCGCAGCACGTCGCCCGGCGGAAGCCCGTCGACGCCGTCGAGCAGGTCATCGATCCGCTCGACGGCGACACCGCCGACCGCCTGCGGGGGCGCGGTGCGCAGCGACGCCATGATGCGGCCGATGAACGACACGTCGTCCACGCGCAGCGACACCTGGCCGCTGTCGAAGAACCCGAACTCGGATTGGAACTGCGTGAGCAGACTGTTCGCGTCGCCGCCCGATGCGCGCGCCTCGGCGATGAGCCCCAGCATGGCGATCGCGGCGGAGATGCCGTCCTTGTCGCGCACGGTCTCGGGGTTGACGAGGTATCCGAGGGCCTCTTCGAAGCCGTAGACGATGCCGGGTGCGCGCGAGATCCACTTGAAGCCGGTCAGCGTCGCATGCGACGACAGGCCGTAGCGCGCGGCGACCGTGGCGAGACCCGGGGACGACACCAGCGAGCACGCCAGCGACGCCTCCGCGCCGGCTCCCGCTGCGGCCGCGCGCCGCGCGGCGCGCCAACCGAGCAGCAGGCCGACCTCGTTGCCGGTGAGCTTGCGCCACCCGCCGGGCGCGCCCGGGTCGGGGACGGCGACGGCCAGCCGGTCGGCGTCGGGGTCGTTGGCGAGGATGAACTCCGCGCCGACCTCGCGCGCGGTCTGGAACGCCAGGTCCATGGCGCCCGGTTCCTCGGGGTTGGGGAAGGCGACGGTGGGGAAGGTGCCGTCGGGCTGCGTCTGCGCCGTCACCAGGGCGGGGGCGGGGTAGCCGGCGCGTTCGAGGATGCGCGAGAGCGTCTCCCAGCCCACGCCGTGCATCGCGGTGTAGACCCAGGTCATGCCGTCGGCACCCGCCGGGGCGGGGGCCACGGCGGCGGTCGCGTCGACGTACGCCTCGACGAGCTCTTCGCCGGCGACCTCGTAGTCGCTCGAGCGGGGGAGGGATCCGACGTCGCCGGCATCCGCCACGCGCTGGATGTGCGCGGCGATATCGGCGTCGACCGGGGGCACGATCTGCGCGCCGTCGTCGGGGCCGCCGAGGTAGACCTTGTAGCCGTTGTCGTCGGGCGGGTTGTGGCTGGCGGTGACCATGACGCCCGCGTCGGCACCGAGGTGGCGGACGGCGAAGGCCAGCACCGGGGTGGGCAGCAGCCGGGGGAGGAGGATCGCGCGCAGCCCCGCCCCGGCGAACACCTCGGCGCTGTCTCGGGCGAAAACGTCGGAGTTGCGACGGCCGTCGTAGCCGATCACGACGGTGGGCGGGCCATCGGGGCCCGGGCGCTCCAGCAGGAACGCGGCGAGTCCGGCGGCGGCCTGCATGACCAGAACCCGGTTCATGCGGTTGCTGCCGGCGCCCAGGCGCCCCCGCAGCCCCGCGGTGCCGAACGCCAGGCGGGCGCCGAACCGGTCGGTCAGGTCGGCCGATGCCGCCTCGTCGCCCTCGGCCTCACGTGCGAGCAGCTCTTCCAGCTCGGCGCGGGTGACGGGGTCGGGGTCCTGGGCGAGCCAGCGGCGGGCGGCCCGCGTGATGTCGTTCACAGCGAGCCGATCACTCGGGCCAGGAGCGACGAGATGACAGGCTCGGCCTCCCGGCCGGCCTCGAGCACCTCGCCGTGGCTGAGGGGGCTCTCCTGGATGCCGGCGGCCATGTTGGTGATGAGCGAGAAGCCCAGGATCTCCATGCCGGCCTGCCGGGCGGCGATGGCCTCGAGTGCGGTGGACATGCCGACGATGTCGCCACCGATGATCCCGGCCATGCGCACCTCGGCGGGGGTCTCGTACTGCGGGCCGCGGAACTGGCAGTACACGCCCTCGTCGAGCGAGGGGTCGATCGTGCGTGCCAGGTCCCGCAGGCGCTGGGAGTAGAGGTCGGTGAGGTCGATGAACGTCGCGCCCTCCAGCGGTGAGGCGCCGGTGAGGTTGATGTGGTCGCTGATGAGCACGGGCTGGCCGGGGGTCCAGCTCTCCCGCATGCCGCCGGCGCCGTTGGTGAGCACCATGATGCGGGCGCCGGTCGCGGCGGCGGTGCGCACGCTGTGCACGACCCGGCGGACGCCGTGGCCCTCGTAGAAGTGGGTGCGCGCGCCGATGACCAGCACGTTCGCGCCGGACTCGGTGCGGACGCTTCGGAGCGTGCCGACGTGGCCCTCCAGGGCGGGCCGGCTGAAGCCGGTGACCTCGGTGGCGGGGAAGACGGCGGTCGTCTCGCCGATGAGCTCTGCGGCCTTGCCCCACCCGCTTCCGAGCGTCAGGGCGATGTCGTGTCGCTCGACGCCTGTGATGCGGGCGATGTCGGCGGCGGCGTCGGCGGCCACGCCGAAGGGGTCGGCAGCGGGGTCGTCGAGGGGATGGGGGGTCGTGTCGGACATGTCCCCACTTTAGGAAGTCGGATGCCGCGGGGCCAGCCGAGCGGCGTCGGCGCCCGATCGCGCCTGAGAGAATGAAGTCATGTCGTTGAGTTTCGAGCGCACCCAGACCGTCGCCATCCTCGGTGGGGGCCCCGGCGGCTACGAAGCCGCGATCGCCGCTGCGCAGCTGGGCGCGAAGGTCACCCTCGTCGAGCGCGCGAGCGTCGGCGGCGCCGCGGTGATCACCGACGTCGTGCCCTCCAAGAGCCTCATCGCCACCGCCGACGCCGCCGTGGCGATCTCACAGGCCGGCGACCTGGGCGTGCAGCTGTTCGCCCGCGGCGGCAACGGTCAGCCGCTGCAGCCCGAGATCGCCATCAACCTCGCTGCGGTCAACAAGCGTCTGCTGTCGCTGGCGCGCCAGCAGTCCGACGACATGCGCGCGACGCTCGTCGAGGCGGGGGTGCGGATCGTCTCCGGCCACGGACGCCTCGAGGGCGACAACGCGTTGGTGGTGTCCACCGGCCCCGGTGGTGTCGACTTCGACCGCATCGAGGCGGACACCCTCGTGGTCTCGGTGGGGTCGTCGCCGCGAGAGCTCCCCAGTGCACCGCCGGACGGCGAGCGCATCCTCACCTGGACCCAGCTCTACGACATGAAGTCCCTTCCCGAGCACCTCATCGTGGTGGGCTCGGGCGTCACCGGGGCCGAGTTCGCCGGCGCGTACATGAACCTGGGGGCCAAGGTCACGCTGGTCTCCAGTCGCGACCACGTGCTGCCGGGGGAGGACCCCGACGCGGCGGCCCTTCTCGAGCGCGTCTTCAAGCGCGGCGGGATGCAGGTGCTGTCCAAGGCCCGCGCACAGACGGTCCAGCGCTCGGGCGACGGCGTCGTGGTGACCCTCGCCGACGGACGCACGGTCGAGGGCAGCCACTGCCTCATGGCGGTCGGGTCCGTGCCGAACACCGCCGGCATCGGGCTGGAGGAGGCCGGCATCCAGATGACCGACTCCGGGCACATCCGGGTCAACCGGGTCGCCCGCACGTCGGTCCCCAACATCTACGCCGCCGGCGACTGCACCACCTTCGTGCCGCTGGCCTCGGTCGCCTCGATGCAGGGACGCACCGCGGTGTTCCACGCCCTGGGCGACACCGTCATCCCGCTCGAGCGCCGGCGCATCTCCGCGAACATCTTCACCGCGCCCGAGATCGCGACCGTCGGGTTCCAGCAGGCCGACATCGACTCGGGCCTGGTCGACGGCGTCGTGCACAAGCTGCCGCTGGCGGCCAACCCGCGCGCGAAGATGATGGGCGTGCGCGACGGCTTCGTGAAGCTCTTCGCCCGCCAGGGAAGCGGCACCGTGCTCGGCGGGGTCATCGTGGCCCCGCGCGCCTCGGAGCTCATCTACCCCATCGCGATCGCCGTGGAGCGACGCCTGACGGTCGACCAGGTGTCGCGCGTGTTCGCGGTGTACCCCTCCCTTTCGGGGTCGATCACCGATGCCGCCCGTGCGATGCACATCGTCGACCGGGCCGCTGAGCCCGAAGCGTAGCCCGCGCGCTGCCCTCCCTCGCCCGGGCGCGACGGATGCCGCGGGGCCGCGACCCCGCCGGGCTCAGGTGATCGTGAGAAGCAGGTGCCCGGCCGGCACGGTGGTGCCCGCCATGGCATCCAGGCCGCCGACGGTGCCGTCCTTGTGCGCCTGGATGGGCTGTTCCATCTTCATGGCCTCGAGCACGACGACCAGGTCCCCCTTGACGACCTGCTGCCCCTCGGCCACGGCGACCTTGACGATCGTCGCCTGCATCGGCGAGGTGACGGCGTCGCCCGATGCCCCGGCGACCACCGTCGGGGCGTGCATGCGCCGCGACGGCGGCACGGCCGCCGGGCGGCCGACCTTCGCCGGGGCCGCGGCGATGCGGTCGGGAAGGCTCACCTCCAGGCGCTTGCCCGCGACCTCGACGACGACGGT
This sequence comes from Microbacterium sp. zg-Y818, assembly GCF_030246905.1. Taxonomy (NCBI): domain Bacteria; kingdom Bacillati; phylum Actinomycetota; class Actinomycetes; order Micrococcales; family Microbacteriaceae; genus Microbacterium; species Microbacterium sp. zg-Y818. The sequence continues at coordinate 646,897 of NZ_CP126741.1, forward strand.
GTGGCGGCTGTCGCCGGCATCCGGGGTGTCGTCTTCGCCGTCCCACGGCGGGATGTCGTTGTCGAACTCGGTCTCGATCCAGCGCGTGAAGACGCCGAAC